>SVTS01000089.1 GCA_015063645.1 Oscillospiraceae bacterium
GCTTAGCCCTTTTTCAGGGGTCCCTGCGATGGTTCCTCCCCCGCCTCGCCGCGTTAGCGGCGAAAAAAGCTGCACTTGTGCATATTGTATACAGTATGTGCTTAAGTTAATGACATTCGGCGCAGAGCCCGGTGCATTTTTATTATTCATTTACGCCGCAGCATTTCATGAAAATCTCAAATACCTTTTTCTCGTATTCATATGTATAGGGATTTTCCTTTTCGCCGCGGACATACTGCGCGAAGGAGCGCAGCATCAGATCGTAGCGGTCGTACGGATCGCTGTCCCGGAAGAACGCATTTTCATTGCCGAAGATCTTCACTTCCTCTTTATCTCCGGTAATGCGGTAAGGCGTTTTCTGCATATTTCCTGCACCGGGAACATGCACCTCCAGCGGCTTGATCTCCACGGTTCCCTTCGTTCCGCAGATCACCAGCTGGCGTCGGTCAAATCCGTTATATTCCGCTGAGCAGGATTTTACGAAAGAAGTACCGTTTTTATACTTCAGAACGGCAAATCCGTAATCCTCGCATGCCGGTGTATCCTGACCGGTACGGGAATTCAGGCAGAGCACTTCTTCCGGTTCGCCCTGCAGACGCACGATCAGATCCACCAGATGACAGCCGAGGAAGTACATCATTCCGCCTTTGTAGCGGCAGAGCCATTCGTGCTTTTCCCGCGCGTGGTGGACACTCATCTGCGCTTCCACAGCGTAGATTTCGCCGAATTCTCCCGCCTTTGCCCGCGCCATCACATCCATGATCACCGGATTATAGCGATACATATAGCCCAGATGGAACACTGCATTATGGGCTTTCAGCGTATCTGCCAGACGGTTGAAAGAAGCTGTTCCGTGACTGCCGGGTTTATCCATCTGCACGGAAATGCCGCGATCTGCAAACATCTGCGCGAATTCCGTCGCCCGGTCTTCTTCCGTCTCGATGACAACGGCGTCCAGATCCATCTCCAGAAGCTGTTCTACGGTATAATGCGGTCTTTCCTTATACAGGCGGTGTTCCCTGCCGGGACAGATTTCCGCGCATCCGACTACCTCAAAGAAGTCAGGCTGGCGGAGCATGCTGTGAAAAGTCGGGGATGCATGATCGTGCATAGTGCCGATCTGTGCCACTCGTATCGGTTTCATCTCATTTCCTCCAGTCAAATACCACAATCGGGAATGCTTTTTCCACGGCGAGGCGGGCATATACTGCCGGTGCCTCATCGGGAGAATGAATCTCATCGATCATGGAACGGAGATCCAGTCTGCCGCAGAGGATCAGACGGATCAGCGATGCCATATCGTCCCGCAGGGTCCAGAGTCCCTCGGAGGATTCGTGAGAAGGACGTGCCATGGTATGGGCACCGATCAGCGACACGCCCCGTCCGTGCACCTTCCGGTAATAGTCAATCGTGAAATTGGAATCGCGGGTACAGCCCAGCAGTGCAACACGTCCCATTTTCGCCATGCAGTCCAGCGCACCGTCAAGCCCTGCCCCGACACCGGTCACTTCAATTGCCACATTAACACCGCCGCCGGTGATTCTGTGCACCGTTTCGGCAAAATCCGGTTCGTAGGGATCCAGCGCGTAATCGGCACCGCACGCCAGTGCCTTTTCCCGTTTTTCCGGAACCGGATCCACAGCGATGATCGGCGCCGCACCTGCCGCGCGCAGAAGTTTTACGGCAAACAGCCCGAGGATACCAAGCCCCATGACCAAAGCGCTTTCGCCGATCTGCAGATGGCATTTGCGGATAGCCGCCAGCGGGAAGCAGGCGATATGGAGCATGGATGCTTCCTCAAAGCTGATCTCATCGGGCAGATGATGGACATTCTCCACATTTTTGCACAGATGCTGTGTGTTGTTTGTCCACGTCATTGCCACGCGGTCCCCGATTTTAAAATCGCCAACACCCTCGCCCACGGCCTCCACCACCCCGGCGGTACTGTAGCCCAGACAGCAGGGAAAATTGGGTTTATCCCGCTTCGCAACCGTACTCACATTCAGATTTCCGAGAAGATTCGCCCGTTCCGTGCCGCTGCTGACGGTGGATGCCGCAAGGCACACGCGCACTTCCCCGCGCTTCGGCTCGAGTGTATCGCACTTTTCCAGAACCGCTTTTCCGGGAGCAACAAATACAATCCGTTTATTTTCCATATATGTATCCTCACTGTTTTTCAGAATGTAAAATTATTATACTCTATTGTCTTTTTAAAAACAATATGATATACTATCAAAAACAAGGTAGTATTCTATCGAAAAACGGGAGATTTCGGTGTGAAAGATTCAGATTTCTTTGATCAGTATCATTTCCGGATCATTGAATTCCAGAGGTATCATTACACAGACAACCGCGCCGGTGTGCCTGTACATTATTTCGGCTGTCTCAAATCCGGCTGGGCAAAGCTGACGGACGGAACCACGGAAATCACCGTGCATCCCGGGGAGCTTTTCTACATTCCAAAAGGATGCCGCTACCAGTCTTACTGGCATGCGGAGGGGACGATCCGTTTTCTGTCCATTGCATTCACTGCGTTCCCCAATCCCTCTCACCGCACATACCGGCTGCAGAAAATTGACTGCACACCGGAAGAGCAGGAGATCGTACAGCGGTTTATGGATCAGCCGCCGGCGTTCGGCGCGCTGGGGATCGGCAGGCTGTTTGTTCTGATCGGCATGGCGGAATCCCACATGAGTGTGGAACTGATCGACCGGCGCAGTGATATCGTGGAACGCGCCATGCTGTATATGAACCGTCGCAACCGGATAAATGCCGAGGAGCTTGCCGCGCACTGCGGCATCAGCGTCTCCACGCTGTATCAGGCGTTCCGAAAATCGCTGAAAAAAACGCCCGGCGAAGTATGGCACGAGGTGCAGATACAGAAAGCTACCGAAATGCTTCTCACCACGGATCTGCGCATTGAGGAGATCAGCGACCGGCTGGAATTCAGTTCTTCTTCCTACTTTCGGAAGATCTTTAAGGCACAGACAGGGAAAACACCCCGCGAGGTTCGGAAAAGCAGTCCGTTCTTCACGGTCGGCAAAGCAAAATAACACGTGCCGTCATGTGAGGATAGCATTCTGAATACATTTGGCAGCATATGTGGCAAAGCGGGCCCCTCCGCGGACACTGTAGGAATCTACCGCTTTGATCAGTCCGATCGTACCGATGGAAAGCAGATCGTCCTGCCCCGCCTGCGCGGTATAATACTTCCGCACGATATGCGCCACCAGCCGCAGATTGTGCTCGATCAGTTTTTCCCGCGCTTTCCCGTCCTGTTCGTCACGCATTTTTGAAAAAAGTTCCGTCTCTTCCTTCGCGCTCAGCGGCGGCGGAAATTTCTGTCCCGGAGATACACTGAGTATCAGGCAGGACATGCCGCCGATCAGCCACAGAAATACATCACCAATCATAAAAACCTCCGTCATTCAGGCAGATTCTGTTTTCACTATATGCGCCTGCGGCGTGTCCTGTTTATCGTTTTTGAAGCATAATCTGTTAATTGACGGAAAATTTTCCGTTTGGGAGGAAAATATGCGTTATCACACCGTTATATGGGATTTCAACGGCACCATCGCCGACGACGTTGCACTGGGCATCCGCTGTGTCAATCACATGCTGCAGAAGCGCGGACTGCCCATTCTTGCTGACACGACCGCATATCGCCGTGTATTCTGTTTTCCGGTACGGGAATACTACAGAAAAATCGGCTTTGATTTCGACAAAGAATCCTATGAAATTCTTGCGGCGGAATGGGTGGAGCTCTACATTGCCGGCGAGCCGACTCTCCGGCTGAATCCCGGATTTACAGATGCGAACGACGCACTGCGCCGTGCCGGTGTACGGCAGATCATTCTCTCCTCCTCAGAAAGCACCATGCTGCAGCGGCAGCTCGGAATACTCGGTATCACGGACCGGCTGGATGCAGTATACGGTATGGATAATTTTTATGCCGGAGGAAAGATTGAAATGGCACGGCAGTGTCTGGGAGACAATGCGTGCGGCTGCGTTGTGATCGGCGACACCACGCATGACGCGGATACAGCGCGGGCAATCGGCGCCGACTGCATTCTTTACACCGGAGGTCACGGAGAAAAAGGGGCTCTTGCGGTATGCGGATTTCCGCTTGCGGACAATCTGGCGGATATCCCCGCCATGCTGGAATGATTTCCAGAAAATTCCTCTGATAATCCTGTGCATTTTGTGTCAATATAATAGTGACTCCGCACAGGTGATGCGGCTGCATATTACAGAGGGAGAGCGGCGGGCTGTCCTGCCGCAAAATTTGGTATGATTATGGATAGAATCGCGCTGATTCTGGTTATCATCGGCGCAGTAAACTGGGGAAGCATCGGTCTGTTTCAGTTTGACCTTGTATCCTGGGCGTTCGGCGGTCAGGATGCACTGGTCAGCCGGATCGTCTACACGCTGGTTGCACTGGCAGGTCTGTGGTGCATTTCCCTTCTGTTCCGCGAGCGGGACATGATCGAGGAATAATCATGAAGCAGAAAACGGCATCGGAAAACATCCGATGCCGTTTTTGATTATACATCAGCGGGCATTGACCCACACAAGCATATCCGACTCGCCGCGGTTGGCGAAGGAAGAATACGGGATCATCCGTGCGGTAATCCGCTCCGTCTGCATGGTATTCAGCCGGCTGTACAGCGTGGGCGCATGCATACGCCGGGCAGGCACATCCAGCACTGTCAGTCCGCTGGCGGGATCGGCGGACACACGGATTTCCCCATCCGTATCCAGCACGATGCCGTGAAGATTTTCACCGTTATCCACTCCTTCCAGGCAATACACAACAGGACCGCGCATTACAGCCGTTCGTCCCGCATTGTTCTGCACACGGGGATCTGCCGCGACATAATACGGTGTCATATCCAGCGTAAGCGTCACACTGCAGTCCTCTGTTACCGTAATATACGCATAACCGTCATGCAGAGTGTGCGGGAAGTTCAGCTCATATGCGGCACACCAACCCGGAATACGCAGAGCAAGAGTGCCCCGCAGTCCGCGCACATCAAAGGACAGCACACCGCTGCCCGGATAATCGCCCCGCTGCGTCACGGAAACAGTCATGCCGTTCATATCAAATTCCGCTTCGCTGTTCATATACTGATGCACGAACAGCGTATCCTCACCGTATGTATAGAGATAATCGCCCAGAGAGGCAAAGAAACGGGTGATATTCGGTGGGCAGCAGGAGCAGCCGAATACTTCTTTCCGCTGTGTGATCGGGAAACGTCCCGTCTCCATTTTCTTATTGCGGGCATGCAGTGCCAGATCGATCTCCAGCGGATTTTCATAGAAGAATGCCTTACCGTCCAGCGATACAGAGGAGAGAAAACCATTATACAGTACACGCTCCACCGTATCCGCGTAGCGGGAATCGGCGAAATGCTCCTGCATTCGTCTGGCGAAAAACGCCAGACCGATGGCGGCACAGCTTTCGGAATAGGCTTCCTTGTTGGGCAGATCATAATCCACGGTGAACTGCTCCCCTTTGGCGGAGGAGCCGATACCGCCGGTGATGTACATCCGCTTTTCCGTTATATTATCAAACAGCGTCACGCAGGCGTTCAGCAGTTCCTCATCCTCATATGCATCCGCCACATCACACATTCCGCTGTACAGATACACAGCACGCACGGAATGACCCTCTGCGGTGTTCTGCTCCCGGCAGGGGAGATGGGCCTGATTGTACGGATTCTTATATGCATCCGAGAGCGGTCTATCCTTATCGTTGTTGCCGCGCTGATCTATAAAGAATTTCGCCAGATCGCGGTATTTCTCAACGCCGGTTGCGCGATACAGTTTGATCAGAGCCAGCTCAATCTCCTCATGTCCCGGCGTTACGAATGCGGCGGAATCTTTCTCCATAAACTCTTCCGCGATCAGATCCGCGCAGCGGCACATGGCATCCAGAAAGGCACGTCTGCCGGTGGCGTTATAATAGGCGACAGCCGCCTCCATCAGATGTCCTGTGCAGTACAGTTCATGAGCGTTGCGGCGGGTAAAGCGGGCGGCAGGTTCTATCGTCTGAAAATAGATATTAAAATAACCGTCCTCGCACTGATTTTTCACAATTTGCTCTACAAGCCATTCGATTTTTTCCTCCAGATCAGGGCGGGATGTGCGGGCAAGGACATAGGAGGCTGCTTCGATCCACTTAGCCACATCAGAATCCCAGAAAAAGTGCGGTTTGTTCGGCATCCCATCCCGCCAGTCACATCGGAATGCATCGATCCGCCCCGTATCACGGAAACGGTTATACACACTACCGATGGAAATCTGTTCATTCATGGTCTGCTTGTTTTTCCAGAATCCGTCACTCAATTTTACCTGTGTAAAAGGTACAGATGCATAATGCTTCATAAATCCTCCTGTTTCAGCGATCAATGATCGGTGTTCGTCTGAGATATTCTCCCGCGGAGAGGATGTTTTTCATACACAGTGTGTACAGCCTGTCTGCTTCACACTGTTTTTCATACTGCCGGCGGGCACTTTCTTCCGTCGGTCCGTCTGACGGTTTGGTCAGAATCTGCACACCGGCACTTTTGCGGATCTGCGCCAGATAGGCACACCCTGCACGGGATGCCGCCAGCAGATGAGTAAAGCGGGGCATCGCCCGCAGATCCTGCAGCAGAATCCCCATCAAATGAAACAGTGCCGCACGGCGGAATCGCGTATTGGTATACTTTTTGGTAGCGGCACGGGTATACATTTCCTCCGCACAGGAAGATTCGCCCGCACAGCGGATCAGTCGTTCAAGCACCCCATCCGTACCGTCCGCAGTTTCCGGAATATTTCTGCACAGGCGCAGATGCTGAAACAGAATCTGTGCCAGGGGCTGACCGGGGGCAAATTTACCGCACTCCAATGCCTGACGAAAAATGTCAGCCGCTTCCGGCGGCATAAACTCTGCCGCTTCTGTGAAATTACCGCCCGAAAGAATTTCTCTGATACAACTTGCACTGCGGAACGCCGGGATCTCCTCTGATGAAATCCGTCGCACAGGAATCATCCGCAGTGAAAGATTTTGCTCCCGAACCGCTTTGCAGTATTCGACAGCAAGAATATCATTCGGAATCTGCATGATCTCTGCATCGGATTCACCGATATACTGTGCCAGACATTTCTGACGCACCGCCGCAGCACCGCTGTTCCCCGCAGAAGCCGCCGCAAACTGACAGTGGAATTCTTCGGAAAGCAGAATATCCGCAATCCGCCGGTACAGGGCAATATCCGCCTGCGCCGCGCCGAAAACAAGCACATCCGCACCAAGCGAAGCGGCAAGCGAAACACCCGCGCCGGCAAAAAATTCGGCACTCGCCGAACTCCACGGAAACGGCAGTTCCACCACCAGATCAGCACCGCAGCGCAGAACCGCCTCCGCACGGGCATATTTATCAAACACAGCCGCCTCGGCGCGCTGCACAAAATTTCCGCTCATCACGGCGATCACGCAGTCCGCGGTCCGCCGCGCTTCGGAAAACACATGCCGGTGTCCGAAATGATAGGGATTACATTCGCAGATTACAGCCGCCGCTTTCATCGGATTCGCATCCTCTCCACGCTGTCCGCATCAGGCGTCACATAGGCTGTCCAGTTGGTGGTATAGATCACAAATCCCGGACGGGATCCGGAGGGCTTCTTAACATGCCGCACAAGGGTATAATCTACAGGAACCATCACACCGTCGGATGCTTTTGAATGATATGCGGCGATCATGGCGGCCTGGGTGAAATCCTGCTCGGAGGGTTCATCGTCAGGTCCGGCACACTGCATCACCACATGGGAACCGGGTTGATTCTTCACATGGAACCACCAGTCGGAACGCTCCGCCAGTTTGGTTGTCAGATAATCGTTTGCCGTATTGTTTTTACCGCAGTAAACAAGTCTGCCGCCGTCGGTGCGGAAGCGGAGCAGTGTCGGCGCGCTCTGTTTCTTCGCCGTGTAATTCTTCATCTTGGATGCGTAGCCGCTGTGGTACAACTCATCCCGGATTTCACTCAGTTCCCGCTCATTTTCGGCACGTGTCAATGATTCAAAGACGGACTGAATGTACACAAGTTCAGCCTCCGCCGACTCGATCTGCTCGGTCAGATGCAGTTTTGCGCTCTTGGACTTATTATATTTTTTGTAGTATTTCTGAGCGTTCTGGGAAGGGGTGAGCGAGGTCTCCAGCGGAATTGTCACCGTTTCACCATCGCTGTAATAATTTTCTACATTCGCAGAAGACATTCCCTTGGACAAGCGGTAGATATTGGCTGTCAGCAGATCTCCCCACAGACGGAAGGTCTCGCCCTCTGCACAATCTTCCAATTCCTGCCGCTGGATCGCCAGCTTTTTCTGAATCCGGCTTTCAGCCGCGCTGAGAAGACGCAGAATGTCCGACGCACGCTGTTTCAGCGTATCCTGCCGGGATCTCTCACAGAAATAGGAGTCGATCAGCTCGGAAAAACTTTCTTTTTGCACACAGCGCATGGATTCGCCGTACTGAAGCAGTTCCATGTAGGAATACTCCTTCGGTGTTCCCTCGGGAGACAGCAGAAGAACCGGCACGCCGGTGTGATTTTTGATCAGGGAAACATACGCGGAGAACTCTTTCCACAGTGTATCCGCGCACTCTGCCAGGGATGCATCCGTCCTTCCGCCGGCACGGTAGGCAATCTCCCGTGCGGTGACAGATGCCATACCGGCAAAACGGGACGTCAGAGCCTTATCCGTTGCCTGCGAAAGATCGGCGTTTGCAAAAATCCCGTTAAAATCTTCACGCGTTACCGTCATGGGATCGGTTTTATCCTGTTTCGGCGGCGCTTCGTAGCGCATTCCGGGCAGAAGCTGACGTTTCTGGCTGGTCGTAAAATCCACCGGATGGAGAATACCGATCATTTTATCTTCGGCATCCGCCAAAATCAGATTACTGAATTTACCCATGATCTCTGCAATCAGATATTTGGTTGTTTTGAAGCCCAACTCGTCATAGGTTTCAAAGGCAAACCGCGCTGCGCGCTCAAATCCCATCTGTTCTGCGCCGATCAGCTTGGCGCCGCCCAGATGTTTGCGCAGCATCATGCAGAACATGGGCGGGGTTGCAGGGTTTTCCGTTCTCTCCGCAGTCAGGCAGATCCGGGGAGAGGAGGGTCCCGCATTGATCAGGAGACGGTATGTCTCCCGACCGTTTTTCATTATGAGAATCACCATATCCTTCTGAGGCATATGGATCTTCTCGATTTTTCCCGTATTTACTTTGCAGTCAATCTCATGCAGCAGGCACGAGAGCATACCGGCATCAAAAGCCATAGAATTCTGTATCCGTCCTTATTCTCGATTTCATATTGTTCCGCGGCGATAGCACACGTGGCTGTACCGCGTTCCCATGAAGGCAAATCCGTTTTTTTCCGCAACGCGCACGGAGGCGGCGTTGCTCTCGCGGCACAGATACCGCACCGGATGACCGTCACGAAGCAGATCCTGTGCAAGAAGCGCCGCGCAGGATGCGGCAAATCCCCGGCAGCGGAATGCGGGAGCACATTCCACGTGAATCTCCACGGAATCATCCTCCCAGCAGAGATCATTCTCGGCGGCACATGCAACGACAGTACCGTCCACTATATGCACGGCGCATGCCTCCTCCCCTTCCTCCGACACGGTCAGCGGCTGGGACGTGGCATTGGGCAGTGCGCGCAGTTCCGCATCACAGCGGATCAGGCGGGTGTCCGGAAGAATCAGCGAAGCCTGCAGTCTGGATTCCTCATCCATGCGGTATTCCAGTATACCGCACCGGTTATCGGGAGACGGCACAAAGTCCCTCTCCTCCATTGCCGGGTTCAGTTTTTCCGCAAGAAAGCGGAGTGCTTCCGGGGAAAACGGAGATTTTCCGTGCAGTTTTTCAAATGCCTCTGCCGTATCGGCAAATGCCCTGTAGGCGGTGATTGTCAGATCACCTCCGTCTGCCGGCAGAAAAATTTCTATCGGGACGGCGATATCCCCGTCGCTCAGCGCGTATTCTTCCAGTTCCTCATCTTCAAACAGAATCATATTCTCTCCTCACCCGACCGGTGTGCAGTCATACATAATAAAACTCACATCTGTGGAATACATCTCCGAATACAGCCGCTCAGGCAGTTGTCCGTCTGCCTTGCGCGCAGCGTTCAGATACAGATCGTCAAAGAGCCACAGAGTATCGGAATCCACAATCAGGATTTCCGGTGTTTTCTCAGAAAAAGGACGCCATCTTTCCGCATACCGGCACTGAATACATACGGACAACTCTCCCCATTTTTCCGCGGCTATGCGCAGAGGAGCATCCGTATCCAGCATCGCGGTGTCCACAATCATCAGCACCTGCCGACCCGTTTCGGAAAACGCTTTTTCCGCAGCAGAAAGAAGCGCCTGCGCTCTGTCTGCGCCGGTATCACAGCCGAGTCCGGTGAACTGTCTCTGCGGCGGATAGTCCGCTTTCATGCGGTTCAGTTTCTTCAGGAAATCCACATATTCCGCCGGTGCGCTGATCTGCGCTGCACATGCTTCCAGAGATTCCTCATCCTCCGCCGAAACAACAGCCGCGGCAGCATCGGCACCATCGACTCCGTCGATCAGGATCGAGCCGATATTCACATCGTTTTTCAGTGCGGCGATCAGATCCGGCAGCAGTGCATAGCTCTCCCTGCAGGCAAAATCCGCACCGATCACGATCAGGCGCAATTCAGCACCTGCGGTACGGCGGCGGATCGGGTAATACTCCGTGTAGGAGTTATCATCCACGGTGACTGTCTCCGCCGCAGCACGGGCATACAATGGAAAAAGTTTATCCAGTGCCGCCGGGGACCAGAGCAGGCAGAGCAGAATCTGCACCGCAAGAGCGATGCACACAAACCGGATCGCCGATTTCCGGGCTTCGATTTCATACGGTTCCATAGTATCACATCCGTTTCAGTTTGATTTTATTGTACCACGCCCCGGGCTGTCTGTCAAGCGATACTGCGCATCCGGCGGAAAAACATGGATTATTCAAAAATTATCTTTGATAAATATAGCCGCCGTTATAGATTTGTTAAAAAATATATGGTATAATATAATGGTTAAACTCGGAAAGGAGTGTTTTTATGCCGAGATATATTGAGAAGATCGAAAAGCTCACGCTTCCCGTTGTTCCTCTGCGCGGGCTTGTTGCCTTCCCTGCTCTTCCTCTGAATTTTGAGTTGGTACGCGATATTTCTATCTCCGCCTGCAACGCTGCTGCAGATGCGGATATGTATATATTTCTTGTTGCTCAGAAAGATATTGATGTAGAGGTTCCCGAGGCGAAAGATCTGTACACCGTCGGAACAGTAGCCAAAATCCGCCAGACGCTGAAAACCGCTGACGGTCACATGCGTGTGATCGCCGAGGGTATGAGCCGCGCCACCGTCTCCTCCTACATGCTGACGGACGGATACATGAAAGCGGATGTTCTGGCAAAAACCGTATCGCTGGACAAATCCATGGGCGGTGATGTACGTACGGAGGCGACCATCGCCGAAGCCCTGGATGCTCTTGAAGAGATGATCAAACTGGCACCGGCTGTGTCGGATGATCTGCTGATAACTGCCAAAGCACTGAAGAATCCCGGTCTGCTGGCGGATTTTGTTGCCGCCAACGTACTTGTCCGCATCGAAGACAAACAGGCGATTCTGGAAGCATTCGAGCCGCTGAAGCGGCTGGAAAAGCTGGCTGTTCTGCTGGACAGCGAAGCAGAGCTTCTTCAGGCTGAAGCCATGATCCACCAGAAAGTACGCGAACAGATCGACGAGCACCAGCGGGATTATTATCTCCGCGAACAGATGAAGGTTATTCAGGGCGAACTTGGCATGGATACCGGCGACGAGGTAGAGGAGTATTATTCCAAAATCGAAGCCCGGAAGCTGCCGAAGGAAATTGAAGAAAAACTGCTGAAAGAGGTAGCCCGTCTGAACAAGACCCAGTACGGTTCTCCCGAAGCATCCGTGCTGCGCACCTATCTGGATACCTGTCTGGAAATTCCGTGGACAAAGCTGTCCAAAGACCGCGACGACGTTGCCGCCGCCAAGAAGATTCTGGATGCGGATCACGACGGTCTGGAAAAGGTCAAGGACCGCATTCTGGAATTCATCGCTGTTCGTCAGCTTTCTCCGGAACTGAAAAGCCAGATTCTCTGTTTTGTCGGACCTCCCGGCATCGGCAAGACATCCCTCGCATCCTCTATCGCCCGCTCCATGAAACGGAAATACGTCCGCGTTTCTCTGGGCGGTATCCGGGATGAGGCGGATATCCGCGGTCACCGGAAGACCTATGTGGGCGCAATGCCCGGACGTATTGTCAATGCGCTGACGCAGGCAGGCACCCGCAATCCGCTGATCCTGCTGGACGAAATCGACAAGATGTGCTCCGATGCCCACGGTGATCCCGCATCGGCTATGCTGGAAGTGCTGGATGCCGAGCAGAACAAGACGT
>SVTS01000090.1 GCA_015063645.1 Oscillospiraceae bacterium
TTCGCCGTGGGACCAGCTGCGGATCATTTCAGGAGACGCCAGACCAATTTTTATAGAATCGAATGTATTGCGTTCCATCGGCAATTTACCTTCTTTTATTCTTATTCAGCAATACGCGGGAGTTCCGCGGGAGAGCCCGGCTGTGCCGTGACTCTCCATGCGTCTCGTTGGATCAGAAATCGCTGTCGAAGCCGTCCAGATCCAGACCGTTTTCGATGTCGGCTTCAAACTGCTCGTCGGTGGGTTCGTCATCCATATCATCGGAGAAGGAATCGAACAGATCATCCGTTGCAACGGATTCGCCCAGATCATCCTCGGAGATATCATTCTCGTCGGAGACGTAGTTCGGAACTTCCAGATCATCCTCGCCGATCTGGGAGAGTTCGATCTCCTCGCCGTTTTCGTCAAGCACACGGACATCCAGTGCCAGGGACTGCAGTTCCTTGACCAGAACCTTGAAGGATTCCGGAACGCCCGGCGTCGGGATGTTCTGTCCCTTGACAATGGCTTCGTAGGTTTTGACACGACCGGTCACGTCGTCGGACTTCACGGTCAGGATTTCCTGCAGCGTGTATGCGGCGCCGTATGCCTCCAGTGCCCATACCTCCATCTCGCCGAAACGCTGACCGCCGAACTGTGCTTTACCGCCCAGAGGCTGCTGCGTGACGAGGGAGTACGGACCGGTGGAACGGGCGTGGATCTTATCGTCAACCAGATGATGGAGCTTGAGGTAGTACATGATACCGACGGTAACCGGGTTGTCGAAGGGTTCACCGGTACGTCCGTCGTAGAGGATGGTCTTGCCGTCGCAGATCATGAGACGGTCTTCGCCGGTAACGGGATCCTTCTCGTAGAAGGTTTCCTTACCCTGCGTGTTTTCGTTGGGCATTACCGGACGGGACATGCCGGCGAGCTTCATGCAGGCGGAGATGTCCTTCTCCGTTGCGCCGTCGAATACGGGGGTCATGATTTTCCAGCCCAGCTTCTTGGCGGCGATGCCGAGGTGAACTTCCAGCACCTGACCGATGTTCATTCGGGAAGGAACGCCCAGCGGGTTCAGAACGATGTCCAGGGAAGTGCCGTCGGGCAGGAAAGGCATATCCTCGGGAGGAAGAATGCGGGAAACGACACCCTTGTTACCGTGACGGCCTGCCATCTTATCGCCGACGGAGATCTTTCTCTTCTGGGCGATATAGACGCGGACAACTTCGTTGACTCCGGGCGGCAGCTCGTCGCCGTTCTCGCGTGAGAAGGTCTTGACGTCCACAACAATACCGGATTCGCCGTGCGGCAGACGGAGAGAGGTGTCACGCACTTCGCGTGCTTTTTCGCCGAAGATGGCGCGGAGCAGACGCTCCTCTGCGGTCAGCTCGGTTTCGCCCTTGGGCGTAACTTTACCGACCAGGATGTCGCTGGGACGAACCTCAGTACCCTTCTTGATGATACCGTCGGCATTCAGATCCTTCAGTGCGTCATCGCCCACATTGGGGATTTCGCGGGTGATCTCTTCCGGACCCAGCTTGGTGTCACGGGCTTCGTGGGTGTATTCCTCGATGTGGATGGAGGTGTATACATCGTCCCGTACCAGACGTTCGTTCAGAAGAACGGCGTCCTCGTAGTTATAGCCTTCCCAGGTCATGAAGCCGATCAGAGCGTTCTTGCCGAGCGCGATCTCGCCGCCGGAGGTGGCGGGACCGTCAGCGATAACCTGACCCTTCTCGACACGGTCGCCCTGATTGACAAGAGGTCTCTGGTTGACGCACATGCCCTGGTTGCTTCTCTTGAACTTGATGAGATGATAGGTGTCCTTGTGACCGTCGTCGCAGCGGATAACGATTTCATCCGCGGAGACAGCGTCCACATAGCCGGACTCATCGGCGATGACAACAACGCCGGAGTCCACAGCCGCCTTGTGCTCCATACCGGTGCCTACGATGGGGGAATCGGTGATGAGCAGCGGCACTGCCTGCTTCTGCATGTTGGAGCCCATCAGTGCACGGGAGTTGTCGTCGTTCTCAAGGAACGGGATGTGCGCTGTGGCTACGGAGACCACCATCTTCGGGGAGACGTCCATGAAGTCTACCTGATCGTTGGCGATCTCGATGATTTCGGATTTTGCACGGGCGGTAACCTTGCGGTTGATGAAACGGTTCTCATCATCCAGCGGCTCATTCGCCTGAGCGACGATATAGTTGTCTTCCACATCAGCGGTCATGTAAACTACGTCATTGGTGACAACGCCGGTTTCGCGGTCCACACGGCGGTACGGAGCCTCGATGAAGCCGTACTTGTTGATGCGGGCATAGGTGGAAAGGTAGGAGATCAGACCGATGTTCGGACCTTCAGGCGTCTCGATCGGGCACATACGGCCGTAATGGGTGTAATGTACGTCACGGACTTCGAAGGATGCACGGTCACGGGACAGACCGCCCGGGCCAAGCGCGGAAAGACGGCGCTTGTGGGTCAGCTCTGCCAGCGGGTTGGACTGGTCCATGAACTGGGACAGCGGAGAGGAGCCGAAGAATTCACGGATCGCCGTCACTACGGGACGGATATTGATCAGCGTCTGGGGCGTCAGGGTCTCGTTGTCCTGAACGGTCATGCGCTCCTTGACGATCTTGTCCATACGGGCGAGACCGATACGGAACTGGTTCTGGAGCAGCTCGCCCACGCAGCGCAGACGGCGGTTGCCCAGATGGTCGATGTCATCAGAAACACCCACATCGTGGGACAGGCACAGCAGGTAGTTGATGGAAGCGAGTATGTCGTCCGGGGTGATGTGCTTGGGGACAAGCTCCGCCATACGGCGGCGCACCTGCGCTTTGAGTTCGTCCACATCATCGCCGGCAGCTTCCTTGATCTCAAGGAGGACATCGGCGCGTACCTTTTCGTCTACACCGCAGTCGCTCAGATCGTAGCCGAGAATATCGGCGGGAAGAATCGTCTTGTTGGAGAAGACCTTGACCTCGCGGCCGTCTTCCATGCGCAGATATGCTTCGTTGACGCCTGCGTGCTCGATTGCCATGGCATCCTCAGCGGAGAGGATGGCACCCTCATCAAAGAGGATCTCGCCGGTCAGCGGGCTGACAGCGGGACGGGCGAGGGTGTGTCCTGCGATACGGGCACCGATAGCCAGTTTCTTATCATATTTATAACGTCCCACGGGCGCCAGGTCATAACGCTTGGCGTCGAAGAACAGGTTGTTGATGAGCAGCTCAGCGCTCTCAACGATGGCAGGCTCACCCGGACGGAGCTTTTTATAGATCTCCTTCAGGGCTTCATCGCGGACGCTGGTGTTGTTTTCAGCGGCGAGTGCATCACACTCATCCTTTTCCAGCGTAGCGACCAGCTTCGGCTCATCACCGAATACAGCCTCAATCTCATCGCGGGACTGAATACCCAGTGCGCGGATCAGCATGGTGATGGGCAGCTTGCGGTTTTTATCAATGCGGACGTAAAATACGTCTGCGGGATCGGTTTCGTACTCCAGCCATGCGCCGCGGTAGGGAATTACCGTAGCGGTGAACATACGCTTGCCGGTCTTGTCGATCATCTGATCGTAATAGATGCCGGGAGAGCGGACGATCTGGGAGACAACAACACGCTCTGCACCGTTGATGACGAAGGTGCCGTTCTCGGTCATGAGCGGGAAATCGCCCATGAAGATCTCGGACTGCTTGACCTCACCGGTGAGCTTGTTGGAGAGACGAACTTCCACTTTGAGGGGGGCAGCGTAGTTGACGTCACGCTCTTTGCACTCCTCAACGGGGTATTTGGGCTTGGAATCGAGAGAATAAGATACAAAATCAATGAAGAGATTGCCTGAATAGTCGGTAATGGGGGAAACGTCCCGCAGTACCTCCATCAGACCCTCGTCAAGAAACCACTGATAGGAGTCCTTCTGGACCTCTATGAGATTGGGCATCTCGAGGACTTCATCAATCTTGGAAAAGCTCATTCTGACGTTCTGGCCGACTTTCTGGGGCTTTACCATTCCAATATCACTCCGTTCTTTTCGGTGTCTGGTTCATGAAACAGACAATTACCATAAAAATTATATGGAAAGACGATGTTTATGCAGTTTATTATTTTATCACGGTTCGGGCACAAAGTCAACAAAAAAAAGGAAAATCAATAGGGATAAAGATGAATTTACAAAACGGAAACCAAATATTTACGGTATATTTACATGTAAATAAATTGTAAATTATCAAATCAAAAAGCGGTATTGACAGAAAGAAAGCGTCATGATACAATAACAAAAAACGCAAAGGAGAATGAAAATGGCAGCTGCATATCATGCGCCGTATCTGGGCGTGGCATATTATCCCGAGGACTGGGATGTATCGGAGATCGATTCCGATATTGCGAAAATGAAGGAAGCAGGCATCAATACTGCCCGCATCGGTGAATTTGCCTGGTATAAAATGGAGCCGGAACCGGGCAGATATGAGTTCGGCTGGCTGCACGATGTGGTGGACCGCCTCGGCGCCGCGGGCATTGCCGTTGTGATGGGTACACCGTCGGCAACGCCGCCGAGATGGCTTTCGAAACTCTATCCCGATATCATGCAGAGCGACGAAAACGGTATCCGGAAGCAGCACGGCGGACGCCGTCACTGCTGTTCCAACAATCCGCACTACAGAGAATACTCTGCAAGGATCGCCCGGAAACTGGGCGAGGAATTCGGACGGGACGAGCACATTATCGGCTGGCAGATCGACAACGAGATCTATACCGATGTCGGCTGCTTCTGCCCGAACTGCGTGGGGAAATTCGCCGAGTACCTGCGGGAGAAGTACGGGAATATCGACAACCTCAACCGGGCGTGGAATCTGAATCTGTTCAGCCAGGCATATGATTCCTTTGCGGATATTCCGACACCGGCAAGAGCCTGGGTCAATCCCCATCATAAGATGGAGTGGAAGATCTTCCACAACAGCTGCCACATTGATTTCGTCCATATGCAGGCGGATATCCTGCGTCCTCTGACGGATGCGCCTATCGGTACCGATACGATGCCCTTCCGCCGGATGGATTATCGCCATATGACGGAAAAGCTGGATATCGTCCAGTTCAATCACTACAATACGGAAGCCAATCTGTGGAATGCCGCCATGTGGATGGACCATCTGCGGACGCTGAAAGACCGTCCCTTCTGGGTGACGGAGACTGCCACATGCTGGAACGGTTCTGTGGACATCAATCAGGATCTCAAGCCGGAGGGCTTCTGCCGGGCGAATTCCTGGATGCCGCTGGCTCTGGGCGGCGAGGCGAATATGTACTGGCTCTGGCGTACTCACTGGGCGGGACATGAACTGACACACGGCTCCGTCCTCTCCTCCAGCGGCAGACCGATGCATATTTTCCATGAGGTGCAGAGACTGAGCCGGGAATACGCGCTTGCGGCGGATTTCCTGCAGAACACCAAAGTGAAAACCGCTGCGGCACTGCACTATTCCGCGCTGAATTATAACATAGCAGGCGAGCAGAGTGTTCTGAACACCCTGACTTACGATAAAGCGGTGAGTTCCTTCTATTGCCCGATGATCTGCCAGGGACTCCGTCCGGATATGATCGATGCCCGTCAGCCGCTGGACAGCTATAAACTGATCGTTTCTCCCATGATGATGACTCTGGAGGAGGACGATCTTGCGGAGCGTATGGCAAAATGGGTGCAGGACGGCGGCGTATGGGTTGTCGGTCCTATGAGCGATATCCGCACGGAGATCGGCACCAAATATACCGACCGTCCTTACGGTATGCTGGAGAAGCTGTGCGGCGTCCGCTGGAAATACGACATTCCCGACCGCAAGCATTATCTGCATGCAGTGTGGAAAGACGGAACGCCTTTCGGCGAGTGCGACTGGTACGAGCTGTTTGAGGCGGATGAAGATGCACTTGTGACGGTTACGGACGGCTACAGCTCCGCGGAGGGACTTGCTCCCGTGATCATGAAGAACATAGGCAAGGGCGCGGTTATCATCGTCGGTGCGCTGATGAGTGAGGAGAACCGCCGTCGGATTCTGACTCTGGCATGTGAGCGTGCCGGCATCCGTCTGCCGGAGGTAAGCGGAGATTCCATTCTGGTCTGCCCGCGTGCAGGCGAGGGCAGAGAAGGCGTGATTCTTGTGGAGCATGCCGGACGCGGCGGCACATACCGTTGTGAAAAGCCGATGCTCGATCTGCTTTCCGGTAAAGAGTACAGCGGTGTGATTACCCTTGCACCGTATGACGTGCTTGTATTGGAATAAAGAAAAAATCCCGGGCAGGAAGCTGTCCGGGATTCTCTTATGTTATATCAATAATCAGATTCGTGTCTTCGCGGTAATATCCGTAGAATTCCGTTTTGTCCTCTTCCAGAAATACACGCAGATATTCCCTGAAATTTTCGCACAGATCCATGTGTATAAGCTCCGCTTTCGGAACCCAGAATACACTGCCTTCTTCCGTTTCCGGCAGAAGCGTTCCGCTGAAATCGGAGGTTTTGTACAGAAGAACCACATACCGCTCGCCTGTGTCGGCATTTTCCCAGTCCACCGTGCCGCACAGCCGCAGATTGCGGATATCCAGTCCCGTCTCCTCTTTTACCTCGCGGATGGCGGAGGCGGTAAAGCTTTCTTTTTTCTCAATGTGTCCGCCCGGGAATGCGATACCTGTCCAGTAGAGCTTCCGCCGCTGTACCAGAACCTTCTCTCCGTCTTCCACCATCACCATATTGGTGAATTCCACGCCGACTGTTTTTCCCATATGTGCCCCCGAATTTGTTTGATTGCGGAAAACAGTATACCATACACGCGGCGCTTTGTCAAATCCGGCGGCGGAAAATCCTTCGGATTTGGAGGATTCGGAGAAAATCCTTGCATTTTGTCCACCATTTTCACATTTCTCTTGCAAAAATTGTTTTTTTGTTTATAATATAGGTAGGTGCATTCCGTGCACCGCGTACATGAAATCTTTTAGTCAGGAGAACATATACATTATGGGAAGAAAAGTCGGTTATGCCGTTGTTGGTCTCGGTATCGGTAAAGCACATGCTGATGCTGCCGCTGCCTGCGAAAATGCAAATCTGGTTGCTGTATGCGATCTGGTACAGGCAAAGATGGATAAGATCGTGGAAAAATATCCCGGAACGAAAACCTACACGGACTTTGATGAGCTGATGAAAGACAAGGATGTTGAGGTTGTCAGCATCTGCCTGCCCTCCGCCATGCATGCGGAGTATGCCGCCAGGGCAATGCGTGCCGGCAAGCACGTTCTGGTAGAGAAGCCCGTGGACATCACCCCCGAAGCTGCAAAGCTCATCGAGGAAGTCCGTCTGGAAACCGGTATGAAGGCCGGCGTGGTACATCAGAACCGCAATAACGTGGATATGCTCCCCCTGAAGAAGGCCATCGAAATGGGGCATCTGGGCAAGGTATTCATGGGTACGTTTGCTGTAAAATGGTACCGTAAGCAGAGCTATTATGAGGGTGAGCAGGCATGGCACGGCACCTGGGCCATGGACGGCGGCGGATCTCTGATGAATCAGGCTGTTCACACTGTGGACCTGATGCAGTGGCTCATGGGTGACGTGGTCAGCGTTACCTCCCATACCGATATCTATAACCACGATATCGAGACCGAGGATACCACGGTTTCCATTCTCCGCTTCAGAAGCGGCGCTGTGGCAACCTTCGTCAGCACTACCTGTGCATATCCGGGCCTCAGCACCGAGATCTCCATCTACGGTACCGGCGGTTCCGTTGAGGCGGATCAGGACGTTCTGAAGACGTGGAAAGTCAAGGAATTCTCCGAGGAATTCGCTGAGGAGCTGGGGCTTGACGCCTGCGATGAGGAAGAGGAAGAAGAGGAAATGCTCGCACGCTACGGCAAGGGCAATCCCGCTTATCAGGCAGAGCATCCCGGTACGTTCGTCGGTCACCGTTCTGTTGTGGAAGATATGGTGAACGCAGTGCTGGAGGACCGCGATCCGCAGATCCTGCCTCTGGAGGCAATCAAGCCTGTCCGCATCGTATGCGCTGTATACGAATCCGCCAAGACCGGTAAGACTATCTATTTCGACTGATCATCAGAACCTTTTCCGAATACAAGCTTTTGAAAGGGTGTGGGGAAACTTTTCGCAAAAAGTTTCCCCACAAAATATATACAATGAAAATTGCTGTAATTACAGGCGCATCCTCCGGTATGGGACGGGAATTCGTCCGCCGGATTGACAGCGCCGATGTGTATGATGAAATCTGGGTCATCGCGCGCCGCCGTGAGCGGCTGGAAGCCCTTGCCGCCGAAACCAACGCCGTTCTCCGCATCCTTGCACTGGATCTGACCAAGGAAGAAAGCATCGATACCTATAAGTCTCTTCTGGAAAAAGAAAATCCCTCCGTGTCCGTACTCGTGAACTGCAGCGGATTCGGAAAATTCGGCGCGTTCGCCGACTGTTCCCTGGAAGATTACTACGATATGATCGATCTGAACGTCAAGGCGCTGGTCGCCATGACGTACGTCACGCTGCCCTATATGGCGCCCGGCGGACAGATTTATCAGATCGACTCCCTCTCCGCCTTTCAGCCGGTGCCGTATATCAATGTATACGGCGCAACGAAAGCGTTCGTGCTCTCCTTCTCCCGTGCACTGAATGCCGAGGTGCAGGATCGCGGCATCCGCGTAATGGCGGTATGTCCCGGCTGGGTTCGGACGGAGTTCTTTGATCACGCCGTAAACGATGATACGATCAAATATTACAACAAGTTCTTCGAGCCGGAAGAAGTGGTGAAAACCGCCATGAAGGATATGAAGAAGGGCAAGGATGTCTCTGTCTGCGGTTTCTCCGTGAAAGCGCAGGTGCTGGCAGTCAAATTCCTTCCCCATAAGACCGTCATGCGTATCTGGCTCAAACAGCAGCAGAAGCTGTGAGTGCAAAAAGTATCGCGAAAAAATCGGGCGGAGTCGCAGAACAGTGAGTTGAATCAGTCGCTGTTTCCGGCATCTGTCGGATAGGGATAGGAAGACAACACGAGAAAGAACGATGTTTAGCCGAATGACTGAACATCGCTCTTTTTATTTATCTTATCCAGAATCGCTTTAGTTTTATTCTATTATCGGGCTCATATACGGTTGCGTCATATGCGCCGCCATTGGCAAGAATTGTTTTTTCGCTTCCGATATTGCCGTCAATGCAGGTGATGAGTATTTTTGTAAGACCGATTTCCTTGCAGAACGGCAGAGCCATTCTGAGCATTTCCTTTGCGTATCCCCTGCGCCGTTCGCTCGGTCTTACCGAATATCCGATATGACCGCCGAACTTTTCGAGAAAATCATTGAGATAATGTCTGATTTGAATCATGCCGATGAGTTTATCATCGTTTTTTCGGATGAAAAGGAACTGGGTTGCCGGTACCAGATGCGGTGGAACGGAAGAGGGATCCTCCCCTTTTTGGCAGAATCTGATGTATTCGAGGGGATCTTCCATTCTGCGGAGAGGACCCGTTCCGTCCATTGAGTCACCGCTGTCAAGAAACTCTTTTCTGTACTCTGTGATCTGTTGTGCGTATTGGCTTGTCGGTCTGCACAGAATGAATTCTTCCATAGTTTAACTTATTTCTCCTCCAGCCACTCGGGCGGGAGTTTTTTGTCTTTGTAGTAATATTCTCTGTCATGCTCACCGATCTCGCGCAGCACACGGCATGGATTGCCGACGGCGACCACATTGGCGGGAATATCTTTTGTTACCACGCTTCCCGCGCCGATGACGGAATTGTCGCCAATGCTTACGCCGGGCATAACGAGGGCACCCGCCCCAATCCAGACATTGCGTCCGATGCGGATCGGCATGTTGTACTGCAGGGCTTTCTCCCGCAGCTTCGGCAGGATCGGGTGACCGCCGGTGGCGAGCACCACGTTCGGTGCGAGCATCGTGTGGCTGCCGATGTAGATATCTGCGTCATCCACCAGAGTCAGATTGAAATTGGCGTAGACGTAGTCACCCAGATGGACATGGTGCCCGCCCCAGTTGGCGTGAAGCGGCGGTTCAATGTAGCAGCCCTTGCCTACTTCGGCGAACATTTCCTTCAGCATTGCGGCACGCTTTTCTCCCTCTGACGGGCGCGTCATGTTGTAGTCATACTGCTTTTCCAGACATTTCGTCTGTTCTTCCTGCACATCCGCCGCCGACGGATCATAGATCTCGCCGGAGCGCATTTTCTCCAGATTGGTCATAGCTGTCTCCTCGTCAAATCTCGTATATGTAGTATCCTTTTTCGCTCCGTTTTGGCGGGAGGAGCTCACCCCGGGCACATTCCACGCGGATATCGCGGCAGACGATTTCCGCACTTCCCTTGTTCAGCCGCATGCGATAGCGAATCTGTCCGTCATCCGTCTCCGTACACTCTCCGCTGTCAAACCAGAACAGTGGGAAATTCTTCAGATTCTTTTCCGTATCACAGCGGAAAGACTGTATTCCTTCAAAGAAAACCCGGTAGGTGTACCGCTCATCGGAGAGATTGCCGCCGTTTTTTGCCGCTTCCCAGTCGCACTGCAGGGTAAGCATCAGAGTGTGGCTTGTCTGATCGTAATGCCAGTCTCCCAGAACGCTGTCGTGGAAATAACCGCTCAGATATTCGCGCTCGAGTGCATTCATGCGTGCTGCCTCCGTGTTGCAAGGAGATCAATAGCGTTCAGAAGCTGTCTCCGGCGGTGCGGAGATTGCTCCGTGCCGGGGATCTGCGCATACAGAAGCGGCAGATCTTCCACAGTACCGTATTGACCCAGCAAAGGGACGGCGATATCCCAGAAATTCGGTTTGTCCAACTTCAGAATACCCCGCACAATCGGAAGCAGATCCGGCTCGTTCTTCTCCTCCATCTGCCTCAGAGTCTCCTCACTGCGATCATAATCTTCTATCGGATACGTGTGATTCTGTGCTGCCGCCAGAATACGCTCTTCACGCTCCTCCCCTGAGAACGGCTCCGGCGGAGGCGGCGGAGTCCGGGACTCCGCGGTGATACACGGCGGGGGATCCTCTTTCAGTCTTTGTGCGTGAATATCCGTGCAGATGATTTCCGCATAGCCGTTGTCCAACTCAATTTCATACTGCAGAAGCGGCTCGCCGAACTGTTTTTCCAGCCGGTCCTTTCTGGCTGACTGGGTGAATGCGGTGGAGATGATCCAGAACAGCGGCGAAATGGGGTGATGGCTCTCCGCTTCCATGGCGTAGCAGCGTATTCCCTCAAATTCCAGAAGGAACGCGTCTGAATTCTCATCGCTGTCCCAATCCTCACGGATGTGGACCCGCAGACGCTGTTCCTCGCGGCTGTACTGCCAGTCCACACAGACAAAATCGTGGAAATGCCAGGATAGATATTCCTTGCTTTTTTCATCCATAGATTTTTACTCCTTCTTTGCCAGCATCATCAGCGCATCGTAGATGCCGCCCAGCGGAATCAGATCCACATCTTTGTTTTTTGCCAGTTTTTCATCAATGCATCGCTTCGGCAGGGCGATCTTGGTAAAGCCAAGCCGTGCAGCTTCGGTGGTGCGCTGGGATGCGGACTGAATCGTGCGGAACTCGCCTGCCAGACCGATCTCGCCCATGGCGATCAGATCCGGCGGAATCACGATATCCCGGAGGCTGGAAATCAGCGCCAGCGTGATTGCCGCATCCGCACCCGGATCATCGATGCGGAGACCGCCGATGACGTTCATGTACACGTCACACGCGGAGAATTTCAGTCCAAGCCGCTTTTCCAGTACCGCCAGCAGAAGGCACATGCGGTTGTAATCCACGCCGTTGGCTGTGCGGCGGGGGGATGGATTGGAGGTAGGCGATACCAGCGCCTGTACCTCTGCGATGATGGGGCGTGTACCCTCCATTGTGCAGACCGCGCAGCTGCCGGGAACATCCTTCGGACGTTCCGCCAGAAGCATGGCGGAGGGGTTTTCCACCTCGCGCAGTCCGTCCTGGCACATTTCAAATACGCCGATCTCATTGGTGGATCCGTAGCGGTTCTTCACCGCGCGGATGATCCGGTGGGGCTGATTCCTCTCACCTTCAAAATACAGCACCGCATCCACCATGTGCTCCAGTACCTTCGGACCGGCGATGCCGCCTTCCTTGTTCACGTGACCCACGATGATCACCGACGTGCCGTCGGTCTTTGCCCGCTGCATCAGCGCGGCGGCGCATTCTCTGACCTGTGACACACTGCCCGGCGCGGAGTTCGCACGCTGAGAATAGATCGTCTGGATCGAATCCACGATCAGAATTTCGGGACTGATGCGCTCATATTCGGAGAGGATGGTGTCCAGATCCGTCTCGGTGAGCAGCATGATGCCGGCACCGGCTGTTTCCAGCCGCTGTGCACGCATTTTCAGCTGGGGTCGGGATTCCTCGCCGGATACGTACAGGATCTTGCCCGCCGCACCCAGCTTGCCGCACAGCTGCATCAGCAGCGTGGATTTG
>SVTS01000091.1 GCA_015063645.1 Oscillospiraceae bacterium
GTACGATCCGTTATGTGTTTACCAACAGCAATTCTGCCATTCAGACGCAGGATCAGTTCAATACGCTGTTCAACAATTACGGAACGTCGAGCGGATCACAGTACGCAACGGCAGGGACGGTAGGTTCCATCTCGAAGCCTTCGTCCTATTACGGCACTACGTACAGCTACGTGTATATCCAGTTCACTTCCTCTACCGGAACACCGTATCTTCCCGTCTGTATCCAGGTCGGATGACCCAATAATCCCCAAACGGGGTGTCGCATTTGACAATGCGACGCCCCTGCGAGCTTCCCCTTGTCCGCAGAGGCGGCCATTTTTGCCCCCAAGGGGCAAAAAATCGGGGAATCTCGCCACAAATTCCTTCGGAATTTCCCTGTTTTGCACCATTACATGGTGCAAAACAGGGCGGGCTGCTGCAAGTGTGGAAATAAATCCCACACTTGCAACAGCCCCCTGCATTATTTAAATCTTCATAACCTCGCGCATCTTCTCTGTCACATTCCGGGCGATTTCGGCCATTCCATCCACGTTGGGATGGACGAGATCGGCGCTGAGGCCGGCGGAGGAAGTGAGGAGATCGAGGCCGCAGATGTAGTGCACGTTGGCGCACTCGGATTCGGCGCAGGCGCGGCGGACGATCTCGCGGAACTGCTTCAGCTTCGGGCTGCTGCGCAGATCGTCGGAGCAGTAATAGATATCCGTCACGAAGAAATACTTGCCGGCGTGGGCGGAGGCGGCGGTGTCCAGATAATACCGCACGCGGCGCTCAAATTCTTCCGCTTCCATGTGTCCGATTACGTTGATTCCGAGCTCGGAGAAGAAAAAATCGCAGTCCGTCCGCGAGGCAATGTAATCTACTACGGATTTCTCCAGATGGCACGAACCGGCAAAACCAAGATTGCAGATGTCCGCGCGCAGATTCCGCGCCACGACGGCGGGAATGAAGTTGGGCGCCACCAGAGCCAGACTGCCGTGGGTGATGGATGAGCCGTACATCAGGCCGCGAAGGGAGGGCACTTCATCCTCCTCCGGCGGACGGATGTCGCCCTCGATATCCACCAGCACGGCGGCGGAGTTGTTCAGGCACAGACGCACCACCTGCGGCGCATACGGATAGCCGCTGATCGCAGTGATCTTCTCCAGCGTCGGCAAATTCGGCGGCGGTGTAATCTCCATCACCGTCGGCTCATCGGTATAGCGATAGAACGCTGTCTGCCAGTTGGCCTGCACGCCGCCGTAATAGGTAACGATCTGGCCGTACTTCGGGGCGGGATCGTTTGGAAGCGCTGCCGCAGTGCGCATTGTCACCTTTGCAGTACCGGAATTGATCACGAAACGGATTTCCGCGCCGCATGTGTAGTGCGACGTGCGCAGACGCAGTCCCTCATCCGCACCTGCACGCACCTCCGCCGGAAGGCGGAACAGATCATACCCGCCGCGGCCATCGGCGGCAGGCTGCATCTCTGCGATATTGAAAAGCTCTGCATTTTTGAAAAGCATGATTATTCTCCTCGATTATAATTTGGACAGCGTGTCCAGCATAGGCAGTTCCGTGAGATCCTCGGGGATACGCACCAGATACACCTGCTCATACCCTGTTTCATCAGAGGTGTACAAAACCGATTTTCCATCGGGCGTCAAGGCAGGATGAACATGGGCCCGCTGCCGTTTGCAGCTGCAGTTGTGCGCGCAAAGTGCGCGCGGCTGTTCGTATCCGTCTCCAATCAGCCGCCACAGGCGGAGATATTTGCCATCACGCGTTCCATCGCCGACCACCAGATGCTCATCACGCGAGAAGATATGCCCCGTCTGGAACGGGAATGCATACGCAAGATCGGTTTTACCGTCGGGGCTCACGCGCCCCAGCTGCTTGCGGTCTCCCTTGATACCGTGATATCCGATCCATTGGCCGTCCGCAAACCAATATTCGTGCCCGATGTTCTCGCCTGCCTCACAGGGATGGAGCTTTATGATCTTCCCGGTGCTGATCCGTCCGAGCCAGAGACGGTGATCGACCAACGCCCACGGCCCTTCGTGACAGAACGTAAACAGATCCGGATCGACGGGAGAGGCATTGACATGTGCCAGCATGGTATCCTCTTCCCAGATCACCTGCGCCGCACCGCCCGCCATGGGGATGCGCAGAATCATGCTGTGCGGATGCGCTTCGAACATCTGTCGGAAAGGATCTTTGCCCGGTTTCAGCTGAGGACGCTCATGGATGGACGTCAGCACGTGCCCGCCGTCCGCTGTGACCGAAAGAATATGATTTCCGTACCCCTCCGGCATTTCGTACAGCGGCTCAAGCGATTTCGTCCGGATATCCAGGCGGTACAGTACCCGATCAACGAAAAAAACACAGACCGCGTTCGCGCCATCCACGAATGCCACGTGCAGTCCGTAATCCTTGGGATACGGCTGCGGCGGCAGATCGGTCAGCTGCTCAATCTCGCCCGAAGCCAGTTCCAGCGAGAAGAGATTCACCGCGTTGCCGCGGTCACTCTCAAAAACGATACGCTGTCCGCCATCATAGAAACTGTTATTGGTAAAATACAGGTGATTGCTGTTGGCACGCCAGCCGGTAAGGCGTGTGATCTCCGCGCCCGTATTGGGATCGGCGTATGTGACTTTTTCGGATGCGTATTTCTGCATAGGAACCCCTCTTTTCGGATGATAACATTATTATACCCGATGAAGAAATCGTTGTCAATATAAAAATACGGGGAGGGACTTGCCTGAAAAAGTCCCTCCCCGCCCCCTCTTCAAAACTTTTCATAGGATTCGGTCTGTGCTGCACTCTGCACGATATCCGTATAAAGGTTTTTGAAAGGGGTACGGGGGAATCTTTTTTCAAAAAGATTCCCCCGTGAATTCTTATTACTTCTCTTCCTTAGCCTCTTCAGCCTTGGGAGCTTCGAGATCGACGAACTTGATGAGCGCCATCTCTGCGCCGTCACCGCGGCGCGGGCCGAGCTTGTAAATCTGGGTATAACCGCCGTTTACATCAGCATACTTGGGAGCGATCACGCTGAACAGCTTGGAAACAGCGTCCTCCTTGGTGATGTACGCAAGAGCGGCGCGGCGGCTGGCAAGGGTATTCTTCTTGCCGAGCGTAACCATCTTCTCCGCGATAGCGCGCACTTCCTTGGCGCGGGTCAGCGTGGTTTCGATGGAGCCGTTTTCTATCAGATACGTGACAAGACCGCGGAGCATCGCATTACGATGCGCAGTAGGTCTGCCGAGTTTTCTGGTACCGGGCATTGTTCATGTCCTCCTTTGCTAAATTCAATGTGCGCCCGTTGGCGCGGTTCACTCTTCCTCTTTCTTGAGATCCAGACCGAGGGAGTGAAGCTTGAGAATAACTTCTTCCAGCGACTTCTTACCGAGGTTTCTGACCTTGATCATATCCTCTTCTGTGCGGTTGGTCAAATCTTCAACCGTATCGATGCCCGCGCGCTTCAGGCAGTTGAAGCTTCTGACGGACATGTCAAGCTCCTCAATGGTCATCTCAAGGACTTTTTCCTTGATGGTTTCCTCACGCTCAACCATGATTTCAGCGTTCTTTGCCTCGTCGGAGAGATCGACGAACAAATTGAGATGCTCGTTGAGTATCTTGGCGCCAAGAGAAATCGCTTCTTTTGCAGAGATCGTACCGTTCGTCAGAATCTCCAGCGTCAGCTTATCGTAGTCCGTATTCGAACCGACGCGCGTGTTCTCCACGGTATAGTTTACGTTGTAAACCGGCGTGTAGATGGAGTCGGTGAAGATAGTTCCGATAGGCGCGGACGCACCCTGATTCGCCGCCGCATAGATCTGCTTGTTCTTTTCCTGGGAGACGTAACCGCGGCCGTGGTCGAAGGTCAGCTCCATGTAGAATCGAACATTCTCACCCAGCGTGGCGATGTGAAGTTCGGGATTCAGGATTTCGATGTCAGCATCCTGCTTGATATCCGCAGCGGTGACCTCACAGGGGCCGTTCATATCGATGACGACCATTTTGGGAGAGTCGCTGTGGAGCTTCGCGGTGATGCCCTTAACATTGAGGACGATCTCGCAGACATCCTCTTTCACACCGGTGATGGTAGAGATCTCATGCAGCACGCCGTCGATTTTGATATTCGTAACGGCGACGCCCGGGAGGGAGCTCAGCAGCACACGGCGGAGAGAGTTACCGAGAGTTACGCCATAGCCTCTCTCGAGGGGCTCAACGATAAATTTACCGTTCCTGCCATCCTCGGACAGATTCACAGTCGTAATATTCGGCTTTTCTATTTCAATCATGAATAATAACCCTCCGTTTAATCAATTATGCAAATCCACAAATTTGCCGGGACAGACGGAATATTGCCAAATTCCGCACATGATCCGCGAAAGAGCGCTCCGCCCTTCGGGGCGCCTCCCGACACATCGGATCACATGCAATCGGCAGGTTATTACTTGGAATAGAGCTCGATGATAAGCTGCTCCTCGAACGGGAAGTCGATATCCTCTCTCTGGGGTACAGCGATCATCTTGCAGGAGAAGTTATCCTTATCGACCTCGAGCCACTTGGGAGTGATCACAGCGGCCATCTGCTCAGCGAGAACCTTGAACTTCTCGGAAGAGCGGGACTTATCCTTCAGCGCGATCACATCGCCGACCTTCAGAATGATGGACGGAATGTCAACCTTCTTGCCGTTGAGCGTGAAGTGTGCGTGACGGATGAGCTGACGGGCTTCCTTACGGGAGCTTGCGAGACCCATTCTGTACACTACGTTATCGAGACGGCGCTCCAGGATGGAGAGGAGGTTTGCACCTGCCACGCCTGCCTGCTTATCGGCCTGCTCATAGTAGCCCTTGAACTGGTTCTCAAGCACACCGTAGTAGCGGCGTGCAGTCATCTTCTCTCTGTGCTGCATACCGTATTCCTTCACAGCACCCTTGCGTCCCTGGGCGTGAGGGCCGGGAGCGGTGGGGCGGCGGGAAATGGCGCACTTATCGCTGAGGCAGCGGTCGCCCTTCAGGAAAAGCTTCTTGCCTTCTCTGCGGCAGAGCTTGCAGGAAGGACCTGTATATCTTGCCATATCTGGTTATTCCTCCTTGGTTTACTTATACACGTCTGCGCTTCGGAGGGCGGCAGCCGTTGTGGGGGATCGGGGTTACGTCACGGATCAGGGTGATGTCCAGACCTGCAGCCTGCAGGGCGCGGATAGCGGACTCACGTCCCGGGCCGGGGCCCTTTACGAAAACCTCAACGGTCTTCATGCCGTGCTCGATAGCAGCCTTTGCGGCAACGTCAGCAGCGGTCTGCGCGGCGTAGGGGGTGGACTTACGGGAGCCCTTGAAGCCCATCTCGCCGGCGGAAGCCCAGCTCACTGCGTTTCCGGCAGTATCGGTGATCGTTACGATCGTATTGTTGAAGGTGGAGCTGATATGCGCCGTACCTTTTTCAATATTCTTGCGCTCGCGGCGTTTCTTAATGACTTTCTTCGTCGTAGCCTTAGCCATGAAATATGCTCACTCCTTTACTTCTTCTTATTAGCGATCGTCTTGGCGGGACCTTTGCGGGTTCTCGCGTTCGTCTTGGTGCGCTGACCGCGTACAGGCAGGCCTTTTCTGTGGCGGATGCCGCGGTAGCAGTTGGTCTCGACGAGGCGCTTGATATTCATTGCAACTTCGCGACGGAGTTCACCCTCAACGGTGTAGTTGTTTTCGATCTCGTCACGGAGCTTAGCGATATCGTCCTCGGTGAGATCCTTTGCACGGGTATCGGGGTTGATACCGGTCTTTGCCAGGATATCCTTGGAGCTCTTCAGACCGATTCCGTAGATATAGGTCAGAGCGATCTCGACACGTTTGGAATTCGGAATATCGACACCGGAAATACGAGCCATTGTTTTTTCACCTCTTTAATGGTTTGTATGGATGCGCGGGGAGACCCGCGCGGCTGTTATCAGCCCTGTCTCTGCTTGTGCTTGGGGTTCTCGCAGATGACCATCACATGGCCGTTGCGCTTGATAACCTTGCACTTATCGCAGATTTTCTTTACGGAAGGCTTTACTTTCAAAGCATTTACCACCTTTCAGAAATTTGCAGCGCAGCTTACTTGCTTCGCCAGGTGATTCTGCCCTTCGTGGGGTCATAGATCGAGACCTCGACCGTTACCTTGTCTCCGAGCAGGATCTTGATATAGTTCATGCGGAGCTTACCGGAGATATGGGCGGTTACGATCATATCGTTCGGCAGCTTTACCTTGAAGGTAGCGTTGGGGAGCACCTCAACGACGGTACCCTCAAATTCAATTACGTCATCCTTCGGCAGAATAATCTCCTCCTCTCCGACATCCGCTTCAGCGGGTGCGGGTTACACTTTTGTCAGCAGGACAACGCCGTCGGGCGTCAGAGCGATGGTATGCTCATAATGCGCGGCGAGGGAGCCGTCCGCTGTCTTGACTGTCCAGCCGTCGGGGAGCTCCCGCACGGCGTATCCACCCAGATTGACCATCGGTTCGACGGCGAGCGTCATGCCTGTACACAGGCGGACACCGCGGCCGGCTGTACCGTAGTTAGGGACGCTGGGATCCTCGTGAAGCGCCTGTCCCACGCCGTGACCGACGTATTTGCGGACAGTGGAGCAGCCCATGGACGAGACATAGCCGTCGATGGCAGCGCCGATATCGCCGATGCGGGCGCCGGGTTTGCCGGCGGCCTCCACGCCCAGCTCAAAGGAGCGGCGTGTGACATCGATCAGGCGCTGTGCTTCCTCGCTGATGCGTCCGACGGGAAAGGTGTTGGCACTGTCCCCGTGGTAGCCGCCGATGAAGGCACCCACATCGATCTTGACGATATCGCCCTCACGGAGCACTCTCTTTTTGGAGGGAATGCCGTGGATGACCTCGTCGTTGATGCTGATGCACGCACTGGCGGGGAATCCGCCGTAGCCGAGGAAGGAAGGCTTTGCGCCGCATTTTTCGATGTGATGGCGGATGATATCGTCGAGATGCCCCGTGGTAACGCCTTCGCGCACCGCCTCGCCTGCGAGAGCAAGGGCCTCACCGGTAATGCGGCCGGCCGTCTTCATCAGCCGGATCTGTTCGGGATTCTTCACAAAAATCATAAGACAGCCTGGATTCTTTCAGAATTTACTCGTCGGCACCGAGTGCGCGGAAGGTAAGCGCAGTCGTATCTTCCAGCTTTTCCTGACCTTCGACGATCTTGAGGATTCCCTTCTTTGCGTAGAAATCCTTGAGCGGTTCGGTCTGGCTGTGATAGACCTCAAGACGGGAGCGGACGACAGCGGGATCATCATCGGCACGGATGGTAAGCGGATCACCGCACACGCCGCACTTATCGCCGGCGGGGGAGGGATTGGAGCTTACGTGGTAGGTGGCGCCGCACTTCTTGCAGACGCGGCGGCCGCCCATGCGGTCGATGATACGTTCATCGCTGACCTCGATGGAGAGGACGTCGGTAATTTCCACGCCCATGGCATCGAGAGCTTCAGCCTGAGGAACCGTACGCGGGAAACCGTCAAGAATGAATCCGCCGGCGCAGTCGGACTGCGCGAGACGATCCTTGACGATGCCGATGACAACCTCGTCGGGGACGAGGGCACCGCGTTCGATAAAGCTCTGGGCGCTCTTACCCATCTCGGTACCGGCAGCGATCGCCTCGCGGATGATCGCGCCGGTAGAGATTGCCGGAATTCCGAAAGCAGCGGAGATTTTCTCAGCCTGCGTACCTTTTCCGGCGCCGGGTGCGCCGAGGAGAATAAGACGGATATTACGCTTCATATTCCACACCTCGCATAATTCTTTCGTACATACTGCTGCGCAGTCTCACTCAAGGAAGCCCTTGTAATGACGCAGAGTCATCTGAGACTCAAGCTCGCGGGTAGTTTCAAGAATGACACCGACGACGATGATGATGGAGTTACCTGCAAAGGCAAGCGAACCGAGGCCGCCCTGAGCGATGATATTGGCAATCATCGGGACAACGGCGATGATACCGAGCATGATCGCACCGATCAGAACGATACGGTTGAGGATCTTGGTGATATAATCAGCCGTGGGCTTGCCGGGGCGGATGCCGGGGATGAAGCCGCCGTTCTTCTTCAGGTTATTGGAGATCTCCACAGGATTGAAGGAGATTGCCGTATAGAAGTAGGCGAACGCGATGATCAGAGCGAAGGTGAGGAGCGCGTAGAACCAGGATTCTGCGCTGAACAGCTTGAGGAAGCCTGCCCAGAATCCGCCTTCCTTGGGCGTGGGGAAGAACAGGGCGATAGTAGCGGGAATGGTAACGATGGAGTTTGCGAAGATGATAGGCATAACGCCGGTCATAGTGAGCTTGATGGGGAGAGTAGAGCTCTGGCCACCGTACATTTTACGGCCGACGACCTTCTTCGCATACTGGATGGGGAGGCGGCGCTCACTGTCGTGCATGAACACGATGAACACAACCATAGCCAGAGCCAGGATTGCGGAAACGACTGCGATGACAACACCGGAGACGGTACCGCTGACCAGCTGGGACCAGAAGGTACCGACAGCGGACGGCAGGCCGGAGACGATGTTGGCAAAGAGGATCATGGAGATACCGTTGCCGATACCGAACTCATTGACCTTTTCAGCGAGCCACATAACGAGGGCAGCGCCTGCGCAGTAAGAGCAGATGATCACGATAGCCGGGAACACGCCGTTATCCACGAGGACGTTGTTGTTACGGAGCAGCATATAGTAGCCGTAGGCGGTGATGAGTGCGAGTCCGACCGTGACGTAGCGGGTGATCTTGTTGATCTTCTTCTGACCGTCCTGACCCTCTTTCGCCAGTTTTTCCAGCGCGGGGATAGCGATTGTCAGAAGCTGCATCACGATAGAGGAAGTGATATAGGGGGATACACCGAGGGCAAAAAGTGTTGCCTGTGAAAATGCGTTACCGGACAGGATGTTCAGGTACTGGAAGATAGAGCCGTCGGTCAGGGCCATATAGGACGAGAGCATATTGGAATCCAGATACGGGATCGGGATAGCAACGCCGACTCTGTAGAGCAGGATGATCATGAGCGTGAAGATCATCTTCTTGCGCACGTCAGCCAGCTTCCAGGCATTCACGAGAGTCTTGAACACTTAAATCACCTCGGTCTTTCCACCAGCCGCTTCGATCTTTTCCTTAGCGCTGGCGGAAAAGACGGTAGCTTCAACGGTGAGCTTCTTGGTAAGCTCGCCATCGCCGAGCACTTTCAGACCGCAGAGAGCCTTGTTGATGATGCCGGCTTCTTCGAGCACTGCGAGATTCACAGTATCGCCGTCATTGAACTGATTCAGATCGCACACGTTAATAATAGCGTAGTGCTTTGCGAACTTGTTGTTGAAACCTCTCTTGGGGAGTTTTCTGTAAAGCGGAAGCTGGCCGCCCTCAAATCCGGGACGAACGCCGCCGCCGGAGCGGGCATTCTGGCCCTTGTGGCCCTTGCCTGCCGTTTTACCGTTACCGGAACCGGGGCCTCTGCCTTTACGCCAATTGGCCTTTACAGAACCCTCAGCCGGGGAAAGTTCATGGAGCTTCATGCTTTTGTCCTCCTTTATGAAATCAAATAAATGAATGGATTATTTGTAGGAGGGCGTTACGCCTTCTCCACGGTAACAAGGTGAGCGAGAACCTTCACCTTGCCTGCGAGCACAGCGGAGTCCTCATGGACGATCACATCGCCGATCTTGCGAAGCCCCAGGGATGCTGCGGTAGCCTTCTGGTTCGGCTTTGCGCCGATAAGGCTCTTAGTCAGGGTTACTTTTACGTTTTCCATGTGCGACCTCCTCAGCCGAGCACCTTGTCGGCGCTGATACCGCGGGTCTTGGCGACCTGCTCAACAGTGCGGAGCGACTTCAGTGCTTCAAAGGTAGCTTTTACGACGTTCGTGGGGTTATTGGAGCGGAGGCTCTTTGCGCGGATATTCTTGATACCGGCAAGTTCAACAACGGCACGCACGGTCTTACCTGCGATGATACCGGTACCTTCGGGAGCCGGTCTCAGCAGCACGGAGCCTGCTCCGTACACGCCGAGGCTATCATGAGGAATCGTAGTTCCGACGAGGGAGACCTCGATCATATTCTTCTTAGCGTCCTCTTCAGCCTTTCTCATAGCCTCCGGAACTTCGGCAGCCTTACCGAGGCCGTAGCCCACATGGCCGTTGCCGTCGCCGACGATTACGAGTGCGGTGAAGCGCTGGATACGACCGCCCTTGACGGTCTTGGATACACGGTTCACGACCACGTTCTTCGTCTGAAGATCGAGGGTCGAAGGATCAATTCTGTAAGCCATTCTTTTTCTCCTGATGAATTGTTTAATGTGTCATTAAACAGTGTACAAACCGGCCTTCTGTCTGAGGCTGGGAGCGGGTGGGATGAAGTTCGGATCCGACAGGATCAGAACTTCAGGCCGCCTTCTCTTGCGCCTTCAGCCAGCTCCGATACACGTCCGTGATAGATATAACCGCCGCGGTCGAAGACGACCACGTCGATGCCCTTGGCGACTGCTCTTTCAGCGACCATCTTTCCGACCTTCTTGGCAGCTTCCTTGTTGGAACCGATACCCTCGAAGCCAGCCTCGAGAGTGGAAGCGGAGACAAGAGTCGCGCCCTTGACATCGTCGATGATCTGAGCGTAGATATTCTTGTTGGAACGGTACACAGCGAGGCGGGGGCACTCAGCGGTACCGCTGATCTTGCCGCGGACACGGATGTGTCTCTTAAGACGCGCTGCGTTCTTATCTTTCTTTGCGACCATTTCTTACGTCTCCTTTCTTTATTTACCGGTCTTGCCTGCCTTACGGCGGATGCGCTCGTAGTCGTACTTAACACCCTTGCCCAGGTACGGCTCCGGAGGTCTCTTGGTGCGGATGACGGCTGCCATCTGACCGACCTTCTGCTTATCGGCGCCCTTTACGATGATCGTATTGGAATCCGGAACATCGAAAGAGATATCGGCATCCTCTTCAAACTCAATGGGATGAGAGTGGCCGAGGTTAAGGACAAGCTTCTTACCGGACTTCTGAGCACGGTAGCCTACGCCGTTGATCTCGAGCTTCTTCTGGAAGCCTTCGGTCACGCCGACGATCATACCGTTGAGGAGAGCGCGGGTAGTGCCATGGAGAGCGCGGGTCTCCTTCTCATCATCGGGACGGGAAACGGTGATAACGCCGGCCTCGTTTTTGATGGTGAGGATCGTGGAGAAGGACTGAGTGAGGGTACCCTTGGGGCCCTTGACAGTGACAGCGTTATTCTCTGCGAGCGTTACGGTAACGCCGGCAGGAACGGTAATGGGTTCTCTACCAATTCTAGACATCGTTCTCTCTCCTTTCTCTTACCAGACAAAGGCGAGGATCTCGCCGCCGACTTTTTCGCGTCTTGCGACCTTATCGGTCATGATACCCTTGGAGGTAGAAACGATGGCGATGCCGAGGCCGTTCATAACCTTGGGCATATCCTCGTAGTTGGAGTAGATGCGGAGGCCGGGCTTGGAAACGCGGCGCAGGCCGTGAATGACCTTCTGCTTGCCCTCGTACTTCAGGGTGATGCGGATCATGCCCTGCTTACCGTCCTCGATCACCTGAACGCCCTTGATGTAGCCCTCAGCGAGGAGGATGTCGGCGATAGCCTTCTTCATGTTGGAGGCGGGGATGTCCACGCTCTCGTGACGCGCGTTGCTTGCGTTTCTAACGCGGGTCAGCATATCGGCGATAACGTCTGATATCTGCATAATTATTTCATCCTTTCATGCAAGTACATAATTTCTTGCTGCCGCGCACCGCTGCGCGGCCGCTCACCGGTGGTTAAACCGCCCTCGGTTTCCTTCCGGTGCGGAATTTGCTTTGCCGGAGCCCCGGCACGGGAGTGGATTACCAGCTTGCTTTTCTTACGCCGGGAATCTCGCCCTTATACGCCAGCTCGCGGAAGCAGATACGGCAGATACCGTACTTGCGGAGATAAGCGTGCGGGCGGCCGCAGATTTTGCAGCGGTTGTACTCTCTGGTGGAGAACTTCTGCGCTTTCTGCTGCTTCAGGATCATAGATGTTTTTGCCATTGTATTCTCCTCCCCTTATTTTGCAAACGGAGCGCCCATCATAGCGAGGAGCTCTTTTGCTTCTGCGTCGGTCTGTGCGGTGGTAACGATTGCGATATCCATACCGCGGATCTTGTCCACCTTATCGTACTCGATCTCGGGGAAAATAAGCTGCTCTTTCAGGCCAAGAGCGTAGTTGCCGCGGCCGTCGAAAGCATCGGGATTGATACCCTTGAAGTCACGGACTCTCGGCAGAGCGAAGTTGAAGAGACGGTCCAGGAACTCGTACATCTTCTCGCCGCGGAGGGTAACCTTAACGCCGATCTTCATGCCCTGACGGAGCTTGAAGTTAGCGACGGACTTCTTTGCGTAGGTGGGAACGGGCTGCTGACCG
>SVTS01000092.1 GCA_015063645.1 Oscillospiraceae bacterium
AAAGTTTTTTCAAACTTTTTTCAGCCGCTTGTCTCAGCTCGGCGCATCGCTCAGAGCGACCCGTATATTATATCACTTCGCGTTCCCTTTGTCAAGAGGTTTTTTAACTTTTTTGAAGTTTTTTGCGGTTCCTTTTGGAATTGCTTTCCTCTCGCGGACAGCTCAGATATTATACTACACTCCCACCCCTTTTGTCAATACCTTTTTGCGAAGTTTTTTGAAAAATATTGGATTTTTTGTTTGTGCAGCTTTTTCCGCCGCTTACGCGGCGGAGGGAGGCGGGAAGTAACCATCTCAATCGGCGAAGTTTCCTTCCCGCCTCCCTCTTGCGCTGTGCGCAATTCACCCTCCACCCATTCTCCTTGCCTCCGCTTTCGCTGTGCGCTCGCAGAATGATCTCTCGCTAAAATTGGTTTCCCTCTTTACACTTCTGATTTTCCGTGTTATAATATAGGAAGTTTTTACTGGAGGGTATTATGGACAGGCGGGTTCGGAATCTGATTTTCATTTGTTCTGCGGTTTACATTGCCGCTTATGTGGGACGATTATCTTATGCTGCCTCGATGGTCGGCATCATGGAGGCGACCGGCGCTTCCAAGCCGGACGCGGGGCTGGTCAGCACATTCTTCTATTTTACATACGGATGCGGGCAGCTGGTCAACGCGTTTCTCTGCAAGTATTACAAGCCCCGGCCGATGATCGCGGGGGTACTCTGCGTCTCCATCTGCGCCAACATTCTGGCGGCGCTGGTACAGGATGTGGTGATCATCAAGTTCATCTGGCTTGTAAACGGTGCGGCACAGTCCGTGCTCTGGTGCACGTTGATTGAGCTGATCTCCCGCAAGGTACCGCCAGAGCATCGGCGCAAGGCGATTCTGGCGATGAGCATCACGGTTGCCGCGGGCACGACGACGATCTACGCCACAGCGGCGGTCTGCATGGCAGTCGGTCACGTATTCCTCACGTTCTGGATTGCGGCTGTGATTCTGCTGGTCGCGGTACTGGGGTGGCTGTACATCACACGGGTACTGCCCCAGATGCCGGAGGTACAGCAGGCGGCGAAGGCGGAAGCCGGCGCGGCGCAGAAGAAGGCGCGCCGCCGCATCAGCTTTGCTGCGATCGTACCCTTTGCGGTGTGCGGCCTTCTGGCGATCGGCAACGGATTTATGAAGGACACGATGGTCACCTGGGTACCCAGCCTGCTCTATGATGAGTTCGCGCTGCCGTCCTCCTATTCGGTACTGATCACGCTGGTACTGCCGCTTCTGTCCGTATGCGGCTCGGCGATTGCACTGACACTGCACAAGCGGATTGCTTCCTATAATATTATGCAGGCGATTCTGTTTTTCTGTGCGGCTGTCGTATTCTCGGGCGTATATCTGTCCTATCTGGGACACATCATGCTGACCACGGTACTTTTCGCGGCAATGAACGCGATTCTGATGTCGGCGGTGAACAACATCATCACCTCCATGATCCCGCTGGAGCGGGGCAGCGGCGCCGGTCTGTTCGCCGGGGTGATGGACGCGTTCTGCTATGTGGGCAGCACAATGAGCGGATTCGTTCCGGGACTGATCATTGAGAAATGGGGATTCGGCACGCTTCTGCCGATTCTGCCGGCATGCGCGTTGTTCCTGGCGGTGTTCACCGTAATTGTGACAGCGGCGGAAACGAAGATGAAAAAGGCGGAAAAACCGTAAAAAATTCCGCAAAACACTTGCAATCGAGGGGAAGTTGTGCTATAATAAGTATGTTCGGGAAATATCCCGGGCAGACGGAGGAGTAGCTCAGCTGGTCAGAGCGCACGGTTCACATCCGTGAGGTCATGGGTTCGAGCCCCCTCTTCTCCACCAAAGAAAAAACCGCCGCACGGCGGTTTTTTCTTTGGTGGAGAGTGAAGCATGCCCTGCGGGCACGTGAAGCTGCGCTTCGCGCGTGAAGGGTGCCTCCGGCACGTGAAGTGCCTGCGGGCGTGAGGGGCATGCTTTGCTTCACTGTGATCCGAAGGATCACACCTTCACGCTGTGCCGCAGGCACAGCACTTCACTCTGCACATCCGTGCAGTACTTCACTTCCCCGGAGGTATTATGTCTGAAAGCAAACTTCGCACTCTGTCTCTCGATTTCGCCGCACGGATCATTCATCTTGTGAAAATCCTCAGGGAACGCCGTGAAACAGTCGTTACAAACCAGATCGGACGGAGCGGCACAAGCATCGGTGCCAACATTCACGAAGCGCAATACGCGCACAGCAAAGCCGATTTTATCGCCAAACTGCAAATTGCGCTCAAAGAAGCAAGCGAAACAGGCTATTGGCTGGAGCTTCTGCACCGCACGGACTATCTGACTGACGCAGAATACAAATCCCTCTCCGAGGACTGCACAAGAATCCGTGCCATGCTCATTTCCTCCATCAACACCGCCAAGGAGAACACGAAATGAAAAGGGTGTTATGTCCGCTCACTCTCTGTGCTCTTTTTTCACTGTATCTTCCCCACCTGCCAAAACGCCCACGGGCGTTTTTTGTTATACCGGAGCATGTTTGATTTTTCCTATGTGTGTGTGCATTCTTACAAGTCTTCCGTTTGTCCGCTATTGTATAATGAATTGACAGATTATTACAAAAGAGGTCGAAATCATGGTAAAGAAAAGATGCGCATCACTTCTTCTGGCAGTTCTTCTGACGCTGCCCCTTGCCGCCTGCGGCGAGGACACATCCGCACCGGAAACAACGGATACACAGCCGGCAGTCACCGCTCCGGCGGAAACAACCGCGGCGGAGGACGTCACCACCGAGCTCACTCCCACGCTTCCCGCCTATGACTGCAAGGGCGGCAATCTCAGACTGCTGACCATGTCGTCAGGACGCTGGACACCTAAGGATATCATCGCCGAGGAGATAACCGGCGAAACGCTGAACGATGCCGTTTTCAAGAAAAACTCCCTTCTTCAGCAGAAATACAACTGCACTATCACTACCGACCAGGTAGGCACCAACGCCTGCTTCACGACGATTTCCCAGCTGGTACAGGCGGATGACGATGCGTACGACATCATTATGCCGTTCTGCACCGTTGCCGCAAAGCTGGCTCTGGAAAAAGCGCTGTATTCCCTGAATGATATCGGCAACATCGACATCAGCAAGCCCTGGTGGAGCACGCAGTTCACTGAGGACACCAGAATCGGCGCAAAGAACTATTTCCTCACCGGCGACGTGTGCGAAACGTTCATGAGAGCTACCTATGCGGTATTCTTCAACAAGACCGCCATCGGGGATTTCCATCTGGACAATCCCTATGAGCTTGTCAAGGGCGGCAAGTGGACATATGAAAAGCTGCATCAGATGGGCACCGTCTACGCAGGCGACCTCAACGGTGATGCGGTAATCAAATCCGACGACAGAGTCGGTCTGATCATCGTTGCCAACCAGATTGAGGCACTGTACTGCGCATCCGGCGAAAAGCTTGTGGTAAGCGGCGAGAAAGGATTCTCCTTCATCGGCGACAACGAGCGGAGCATCCGGGTACTGGAGAACATCTATTCCCTCTTTAAGGACAAGAATGTCGTGCTGTGCATTTCGGACACCGGACGCCGCGCGGAGGATCACGTTTCTCTGGACACGGTTGTTGCAGGTGAGACCGCATTCTCCGCAGGACACGTTCTCTTCCTCACCGGCACCATGAACAATGCCACCGCGCTCAGAGAGTCCGACGCGGATTTCGGCATTATCCCGATTCCGAAGGCAGAAGAAGCGCAGAAGGATTACTACTCCTTCTGCAACATGTCCGTTTCCGGATGTGCCATCATTCCGATCACGGTACGCGACACAGCAAAATCCTCCATTCTTCTGGAGGATATGGCGTACCACTCCCGCACCTACTACACCCCCGCTTACTACGAGACCACCCTCAAATTCAAGGCATCCCGCGACAGCGAATCCGCTGAGATGCTGGATCTGATCTACGAAAGACGCACTGCAGACATCGGCAGTCTGTACAGCGTGGGCAACGCCATGACGGAGCTGCAGGCTCTGATTTACCCCGCCGAGCAGAACGGATTCGCCTCCTTCTTCGCCTCCAAAAAATCCGCCATCTCCGCCACCCTTGACGATATGAATTCTTTCCTGAAATAATCCCTGTCTGACGGCACGGTAAGCATCTGCTCCGACGCGCCTGCTTTTATGAATAAAAAATAACCGTACAGTGCAAAAACCTCTGTTTCCGATGATCGGAGACAGAGGTTTTTCTTCGTTTATTTTCCCCGCACGCGCACTTCGGCGGAGGACAGCGTCTGCGCCGTACCATCCGGCAGGCGGATCACGAGTCCGCATTCGTCATCCACGTCCGCGGCGACGGCGTCATAGGGTGCGCCTCCGTCCAGCGGCATCACGGTGATCGCCTTTCCGATGAGGAAGCACCGGCGGCGGTATTCCGCCATATGGGCGGCGCACTCCCCTGCCAGATCCGCGTACAGCGGGGCGAATTCGCCGAGGATGGCGGCGAGCAGTTTTTCCCTTGCGTCCGGCGGAGGATCATCGAACGCCGCGCCGGCGATCTCTGCGATCTCCGGCGGAAATCCGCCCGCAGGAGCGGCAAGATTCACGCCGATCCCGAGGACGGCGTACGCCATGGTTCCGTCCGCCGCAAGGGCGGATTCGGCGAGGATGCCGCAGATTTTCCGTCCGCGGGCGTAGATATCATTGACCCATTTGATCTGCGGCGCGCAGCCCATTTTCTCAAGCGCACGACTGACTGCCACGGCGGCGGCGGTTGTGATCCGGATCGCCTGCGCAGCGGGGATCATGGGGCGGAGGATCAGGGACATATACAGTCCGCTCCCCTCCGGGGAGTGGAACGTACGTCCCATTCTGCCCCGTCCGGCGGTCTGTCTGTCGGCGGTGACGACGGTCCCCTCCGGTGCCCCCTGCGCCGCCATCTGCCGCGCAATGGCATTCGTCGAACCGGTCTCCGCAAGGCGGGTGATGGTATAAGTCATATTGGTACTCCTGGATTTGAGGATGGAGGAGAAACGGTGGGGCTCTGCCCCACACCCCGGCAGGAGCTTTGCTCCTGCACCTCATGGCAAATGCAGCCATGGAGATTGTGCAGACTTTGGTGCCGCAAATACTTGCGGCACATCATTAGCCAGGATTGCGGCGCAAATACTTGCGCCGGAAGCGCAGGCTGATATCCGCTGAAGCGAAAATCTACGATAAGGGTTTAGCGATAATTACCGCTTCAGCTGTAACAGGACTGCGCTTCGGGCACGAGAATTCGTGCCCAAAGTATGGCCAGACATTTTTGCGGCGCAAGTATTTGCGCCGCCCGATTCTCCGCAAACTATATGTCAGCACTTGCCACGGGGTCAAGGGGACGAGTCCCCTTGCGGGGTCCGGGGCAGCGCCCCGCCGTCTCCCTTATCCTACATATACCCGCAGATGCGGATTCTCCTCCTCCGCGTCGCGGAGGACGGCGATCAGACGGGGATCGGCGTTCGCCGATTCGGCGAGGATGATTACGGTGTCAGCGGAGAGATCGGTGAGACAGTCGTGGAGGGCATCCAGATTTCTGCCGTAGTACGGCGGGAAATCCAGCTCCCGGGCGAGGATTTCGTGATACGGCTCGCCGCCGCGCAGAAGTACAGTCTTCATTTCTTGCCCTCCGGATAGAGCTTCGTGAAGCTCTCGTAGTGGTCGTCCGTGTAGTAGATCGCGGAGAAATCCGAGGCGTAGACGATGCGCTTCGCACCGCGGGAGTTTTCGCCCCTGGTGTCTATGTCGCACTCACGGTACTTGAGATTCTTCGGCAGAATCCCTTCGTAGTTGCCGAAGGAATCGCCGCCGATCGCCGCGCCTTTTTTGTATTTCTCCACCGATCCGCCTTCCCAGCCCAGCTTGCGGGCTTCCGACTTGGTGATGAAATTCTCCGGCAGCTTTTTGTACGTCCACAGGTACAGCGCCACGTCTTCCTTGGAATAATAGGAGCCGTCCTCGGCGATCTTCGCCTTCTCCGTCTCCGCTTTGGTTGTGGTCTTCGGCTTTGCCGTAGTCTCCGGCTTTGCCGTTGTCTCGGGTTTTGCCGTTGTCTCGGGCTTTGCCGTTGTCTCGGGTTTCGCCGTTGTCTCCGGTTTCGCCGTGGTTTCCGGCTCAGGTTCCGGATTGATGGATTCGGGCGCATCGGGCAGGCTTTCATCCGAACCTTCATATACGGTCACTACGTCAACAAAATCATCATCGTAGATGATCTCCGCGCCGATCTCTATCAGATCGACAACTGTGTCAGCGCATCCGCACAGGGACACAAGCAGAAGCAGCGTGGCTAAAAAGAAAGAAAGAATTCTGGATTTCATGGGGTCTCCTTTTTGTTTTCGGACAGCGGAAAATATCGGCGGGGGTGTGCAAACACAGCCGTAATTTTACCGTTTTCCTTTACTTTTCGCTTTCGGCTTTGCCCAGCCTTCTTTGCGTTTCGGGGGATTTTTGGCGGCGGGCTTTGCGGATTTTGCCGGCGCTGCCGGCGCTTTTTTCGCCGCGGAGGCGGCGGATTTCTGCGGGGGCTTCGCTGTGCTGTGGGGCTTGCCGCCCAGCAGTCGGTCCGCATCGGCGGATCTGCCGGCTTTCGCCAGTCCTTCTCTTATGATCGCCCGATTTTCCGCGCGGTGCCACTGGAGCAGGGCGCGCTGGAGCTTCTTCTCACCGTAATCCGTAGGCGTATACACCGCCTTCATCGTGAACGGATCCAGTCCCGTATAGTACATCACGGTGGACGCCGTGCCCGGCGTGGGATAATAATCCTGCACCTGCTCGGGACGGATGCCGTTTTCCTTCATATACAGCGCCAGCGTCAGCGCGTCGTCCAGCGTACTGCCGGGATGCGAGGACATCAGATACGGCACGAGGAACTGATTCTTTCCTGCAGCTTTTGACAGGCGGAAATATTTTTCGCAGAACGCGTTGTACACCGTCACGTCCGGCTTGCCCATCTTCGCGAGTACATTCGGCGAGCAGTGTTCCGGCGCCACCTTCAGCTGTCCGCTGACATGATCCGTCACCAGCTTTTTGAAGAACGAATCATCCTTATCCGCCAGCAGATAGTCGAAGCGGATGCCGGAACGGATGAAGACCTTCTTCACGCCGGGCACCGCCTCAATGGCGCGGAGCAGCTCGATATATTCCGCATGATCCGCCCGGAGATTCGGGCAGGGTTTTGGGAAGAGGCACCGCTTATCGGCGCAGACGCCGGATTTCTTCTGCTTTTCACAGGCGGGATGACGGAAGTTCGCGGTGGGACCGCCCACATCGTGGATGTATCCCTTGAAATCCGGCATCGCCGCGATGGCTTTTGCCTCGGCAACACAGCTTTCGATGGAGCGGGAACGAACCGCCCGTCCCTGATGGAACGCCAGCGCGCAGAAATTGCATCCGCCGAAGCAGCCGCGGTTGTGGGTGATGGAGAATTTCACTTCCGTTATGGCGGGCACGCCGCCAACGGATTCGTACATCGGATGGTACGTCCGCTCGAAGGGGAGCGCGTAGACCGCATCCAGCTCCTCCCGCTCCAGCGGCGGCATCGGCGGGTTGGCGACCAGCATCCTTTCATCGTAATACTCCACGATTGCCTTACCGGAAACAGAATCGTTATTCTTATACTGCATGGCGAACGCCCGGGCGTAGGCGCGCTTATCCGTTTTCAGTGTATCGTAATCATAGCCGATCGGCTGAGCGCCCTCATCCTCACCGGCAGCGGTGGGGAAATGGATCGCATCGCCCCGCTTGCCCAGCCAGACGGTGCCGCGCACATCGCGGATCTTCTTCACGGGGATACCGCGATCCAGCAGTTCGGCGATCCGGGCGATGGATTTTTCGCCCATGCCGTAGGAGAGCAGATCCGCACGGCTGTCCACGAGGATGGAGCGGCGGACGCGATCGTCCCAGTAATCGTAATGAGCGAAGCGGCGGAGGGACGCCTCCATGCCGCCGATGACGATGGGAATATCGCCGTACGCTTCTCTGATGCGGTTGCAGTAGACGATGGTCGCCCGGTCGGGGCGCAGACCCGCCTTACAGCCGGGGGAATAAAAATCCTCGCCGCGGCGTTTTTTCGCGGCGGTATAATGGGCGACCATGGAATCCAGGTTGCCGCCGCTGACGAGAAATCCCAGGCGGGGCTTACCGAATTTTTTGAAATCGTCGGTGGTACGCCAGTCCGGCTGCGGGAGCATTGCCACGGTGAATCCGTCCCTCTGCAGCACGCGCGATATGATCGCCGGTCCGAAGGAGGGATGATCCACGTAAGCGTCGCCGAAGACGTACACAAAATCGGGCGTATCACGCCCCAATTCCCGCACCTCATGTGGGGTTACAGGAAGAAATGCCATAGGTACCTCCAAGTTATATATACTGACAGCAGTGGAAAATCCGGCATTTCGCCGGGGTTTTCCACAGAGAATTCCACAAGGTGTTGAAAACTCATTCCCCACCTGTGGGGAAAACCGGACGGGCTCTGCCACAATATATGGCGCTAAACGCCTGTTCCGGCGCAAAATCACAGCGGAAATGTCGGAAAACAGGTGTTTGCGGGAAGTTTTCAACAGGGGTTTTCAACAGGGGTGGAAAAGGGTGGGGAAAATTAAGGGGGAAGGGGGGATGAAGTTCAGCTGTGGCGACCGCTATCGAAAACGCGTACGTTAGTCTGCCGGGGAGCCAGCCCTCCCCGAAGGGCTACCTCCGGTCGAAAACATAGTCGTCTCAGGTGCTCGCAAGCTCACACCCGATACTCCTTGTTTTCTCCCTTTCCATCCGCCCTTCATCCGCCACTGGCGGCGGGCGGCTGGAAAGCCCCGGACCCCTCCCACGTCGGCCAGGGGACTGCGGTCCCCTGGACCCAGGATGATCGATGGGATTCAGACCGGAGAGTCTCTGGAGACGCGTTTCAACCAACGCCGCCTGCGGGCGGCGGATGGATAGCTGATTTTGTTTATTTGCTTGTGGGTTCATTGTTCGCTATCTGGATTATTGCCGCTGTGCCGTTTGGCGGTAAATACAGATAGCATTCTAACAATCGAGGGGAGACGCGCACTGCGGTGCGCGGAATGTTTATTTGATTTGCTGACGGACGAGTAAGTTATCCTGTAGGGACCGGCGTCCTCGACGGTCCTCTGAACAAATTTTGTATTTCCTTACCGTAGGATAAGGACCGTCGGGGACGCCGGTCCCTACGGTTTGTGTGTGATTATCGTTTGCAAAACAAATATTTTTCTGCGAATTTGTTCGTCAGGGGATATCTATAATTTCCGCTTCAGCGGTAATCGGACTGCGCTTCGGGCACGAGGATTCGTGCCCAAAGTCTGGCAAGCCATTTTTGTGCCGCAAGTATTTGCGGCACCCGAATCTGCACCATCTCCACGGCTGCATTTGCCATGGGATCCAAGGGCACAGCCCTTGGCGGGGCTCCGGGGCAGCGCCCCGCCGTTCCCCCCGTCCCCCTTACCACTCCCGCGCGCGCATTTCTACTTCTTCAGCGCAGAGCTTGTCTTCACGGTAGGCGATACGGAGTAGCTCGCCGGGGATGAAGGAATCGTATTTTTCGTAGACAGGCGTTTCCGTGGGGGCAATCAGCGTGTCGGCGTCGATACCGCAGCGCTGAATGCGTCCTTTGACCGTTTTCAGAAGTTCCTCGCCGGTGCCGCGCTCCATGCGGAACTGCAGGTAATACGATCCCGCAAATTCCATTTTTGATATCTTGAACGTGTCCGAGAACTGTCCCAGATAGCGCCTGAGCGTCCGGAACGATCTGGTGCCCAGCCACGGGAACAAAGCCCAGCTGTAGCCGCCCAGATGCACGATCGGCTTCTCCAGCATGCCGGTGTTCTTCGCCACGTCCCGTGCCTGCCTCAGCCGCGCCAGCGCATCCGGCGTCAGATAGGGATATTCCACACTCTCCTCCAGTACCTGCCGGATCCGCTCAATGATCCGCGTGTGTACCTCGCCCAGATCGCCCGGCCACATGATCTCCATCTTGCCTTTCACCTGATGCACAAAAATCAGCTTGTGCGCCAGATCCACTTCCTCCACCTCCCAGACGTGCCCCGCAAGGGCAAACCGGTCGCCGGCAGGCGGTGCTGTGGTGATCGTTCCGATCTCATCCGAGCCGGCGCGGACGGTGAAATCCTCCGAATCCTTGAATACGGCAAAAAATTTGAACGAGGCGGTCAGCTGCTCGCCCCGCAGACCTACAATCAGCTCCCGCTCCTCCGTCAGCTCCAGAATCTCGTTCTGCAGCATGTCGTTCAGAAGCAGGCGGTATTCGTCCTTCGTCACCTGCGCAAACGGCGGCAGAGAGAGCACCCGCTCCGCCAGTCTCTGGGGTGTCATGGATCCCCCGGCGGATAGAATGGACAAGGTCTGCTGAAAGAGCAGACTGAAGGGACGGCTGCGCAGCCGGGGCGGCTCGATGAACCGCTCCTCCACGTACAGCTGAATGATGGCGATCGCCTTGAGCAGCTCCCACGGCATCAGCTGGGGCAGCGGCGCATTCGGCAGCGGTTCCTCCTCACGGAAGACCATGACCATCTCCGGCGGATCACCCCGTCTGCCGCTTCTGCCCAATCTCTGCAAAAAGGATGAAACGGTGTTGGGCGAGCCCATCTGGATGATGCGCTCCAGTTTGCCGATGTCGATGCCCAGCTCCATCGTGACGGTAGCGCAGGTCACCGCCTGAATCTCCTCATCCTTCATTTTCGCCTCCGCTTCCTCGCGGATGGCGGCGGAAAGGTTGCCGTGATGGATCAGGAACACATCCCGCTCGCCCCGGCGATCCGCAATCTGCCTGAGAGTGGCGGTGACGTATTCCGTCTCCTCACGGGAATTGGAAAACACCAGGGATTTGCGCCCTTTGGTGGAATCGTAGACGAATTCATAGCCCGGATCAGGCAGAGGTTTTCCCTCGCCGTCGGACATGTCGGCGGGAAGGACGATGGGCCCCAGCAGTTTGGGATCGGAATGATCCCCGTGGGGCGCGGAGATGAAGAAATGGGACACGCCCAGCTTCCAGCGAAGCTTTTCCTTGGGAAGCGCGGGGACGTATGTCTCCCTGCCGGATCCCGCGCCCAGCCATGCGGCGGCGGTCTGCGCATCGCCCACGGTGGCGGACAGCCCGATCCGTCTGGGCTGATAGCCGATCAGGCGGGAGAGGCGCATGATCTGGCAGAGGATCTGGTTGCCCCGATCCACGCCGGTGAGGGTATGGATTTCATCGATGATGATATACTGCAGTGCGGAAAAGAGGCGGATGACGTCGCTTCCCCGGCGCATGAGCATGCTTTCCAGGGATTCCGGCGTGATCTGCAGTACACCCCGGGGATCCCGGAGCATTTTCTGTTTATGGGACTGTGCCACATCGCCGTGCCAGTGCCAGACGGGGATCCCCGCCTCCTCGGTGAGGGCGGTGATGCGGTCAAACTGATCGTTGATCAGGCTTTTCAGCGGGGCGATATAGAGCACGGAAATGCTGGGGGGATTCTCCTCATACACCCGCGAAAGGATGGGAAAGAAAGCCGCTTCGGTTTTGCCGGAGGCGGTGGAGGAGGGGATGAGGAGGTTATAATCGGTATCGAAGATGACCCGGGCGGCGATCTTCTGCACCTCGTGCAGATCATGCCATCCGCGGGCATAGATGAAGTCCCGGATGAAGGGGGAGAATGAGTTGAACATGGGGTGTGTGGGAGAGGACAGCGCCCTCCCGCTCCTTTAGCTGGATTTTCGCGTCAGCGCACATTGGGGGCTCTGCCCCCAATCCCCCGGCAGGGGGAAGGAACCATCTCAATCGCCGAAGTTTCCTTCCCCCTGCACCCCCAACCTCCTTGGCTCCGCGACAAAATTTGGATGAAAAGTCCATATTATTTCCTGCGGAAGTATTACGGACAGTTTCCACTTTCGCGCAGGCAAGGAGATGGGGCAGGGGTGTGGGGGAGGACGGTGTCCTCCCGCTCCTTACAAAATCTTCTGCTGTGCAGCTTTTTCCGCGGCGCATGCCGCGGCAGGGCGGGAGAGAACCATCTCAATCGGCGAAGTTTCTCTCCCGCCCTCTTGCACGCCGGACGGCGTGCAATTCACCCACCTACTCTCCTTGCC
>SVTS01000093.1 GCA_015063645.1 Oscillospiraceae bacterium
TCCCCCCGAACCCCCTACCCCAATCTCCTTGCCTCAGTGAACGTTATTTGTATCTATAAAAATAAGCGCAGCAGGTTTTTGCCATGCAAAAACTGCTGCGCAATTTATTGATTTTCCGAAAACCACCCGCTAAGCGGGTGGTTCAAAAGAGGCTTTTGCCGTTGAACAGAAACTCCCCCTGTGGTATAATGAAAGCGGGTCTAGCCAACCGCAAGCAAAAAACCAAGGAGGAGGTCAATCATGAAAATTGACACAAATAGTATAGCACATACAACATGGAATTGCAAGTATCATATAGTATTTGCACCGAAATATCGGAGAAGGATAATATACGGGAAAATCAAAGAAGATATAGGTCAAATACTGAGGAAATTATGTGAGTGGAAGGGCGTAGAAATATTGGAAGCTGAAGCGTGCCCGGATCACATACACATGCTGGTGTCCATACCGCCGAAACTCAGCGTATCAAGTTTTATGGGATACCTGAAAGGGAAAAGCAGTCTGATGATATTTGATAAATACGCAAACCTGAAATACAGATATGGGAATCGGGAATTCTGGTGCAGAGGATATTATGTGGATACAGTAGGAAAAAATAAAAAGGCAATAGCAGAATACATAAGGAACCAACTGCAGCAGGATTTGGCGTATGAACAGTTGAGTATAAAGGAACTGGTCGACCCGTTTACGGGTGAGCCGGTAAACGCAAGCAAGAAATAAGCCAACCGCTTTAGCGGTTGCTTGAGTCCGCTTGCGGTTGGCAGATCTATTCAGAGGGCTTTCAGCCCTGCCAGTATCAGGCCCTTACAGGGCTGTGCAAGCCACCGGCTTTGCCGGTGGTCTTGACTAACAGGAACGATCAAATATTCAGCGAAAGCCAAGGATGATGGAGGTGATGGGGTGCAGGGGAAGAGGGGGAAGAAAACTTCGGCGATTGAGATGGTTTCTTCCCCCTCTTCCCCTGCCCGACGCCCGCAGGCGGCGGAATCCCCGCGGCGGCGACACAGCCGCCGTCCGCGGCAAAACTTCAGACAACCTCAACCCCCAGCAGGGCGCACAGCGCGGCGGCATCTGCGGCGATATCGCCGAAGGCGAGCACCTGATGACATCCCTGGATATTCTCCGTCCATTTTCCGTAATCGTCCGCACGGACGCAGAGCTGGGTACGGCAGTTCGGCTCATATCTGCCGGGTACGCTGATGCCGCCATGCAGGAACATGGTGTTGTTCACGCCGGAATAGCGGAGCATATTCACCCGCATGCCGGTGCCGTAGAGCACCCGCGGAGATGCGCCCACGCCGGTCTCGTGATGATTGCGCAGAATGAATTCCCGCTTTGCGCCGCATACACGCAGAGGCGCGGTGCAGTGGGCGAAGTTCACCGTGTCATCCGCCTGCAGGCAGGGATTCGCCATAAAGGGATTATCCGCCTGCAGTGCACGCATCATCAGCATGGTGACGGCGCTGTCGATATCCCCCTCGCAGGCGGCGAAATACGGTGTTTCGCCGTTCAGCCAGCTGACGCCCAGACATGGATTCACGCCCAGCCGTCCGATCAGGCTGAAGCAGGCGATTGCCATGCCGTCGGCGCCGTGATTTTCGATGAGCCGCACCATCGCCGATGCCATCCGCGCACAGCGGACGATATCCTCGCCGGTGGGTTCCACGCATTCCTTTGCCCCGGCAAAATATTCCGTGATGGGCTGTGCCTCCGCTTCCGTTGTCGCCTCATAGAGGCGGATCAGCTCTTCGTGGGAGACGGGCTCAATCTCCACGCCCAGCTGTTTTCTGTACAGCGCATATTCCCTGGAAACGCTGATCACCCACGGTTCCGGTGCGCCCACCATGAGGATTTTGCCGCCGCGCACGCGTTCACACGCTGCATGCAGGCGGAGATGCCGCCGCAGGGCGGAGAAATCCCTGATCAGGGTTACGTTTCCGTCCCGGCGCAGTACGCCATAGCAGTCCATGACCGTAGGTGCGGCGTTGCGGCAGAGCATCGCGTCGCACAGCTCATCGGAAAAATTGCCCCGCACATAAGCGGCGAAGAGCAGGATCCGGGAAAAATGGCGGCTCAGCGCCAGAATATCCGGCTGGACGGATCCGCTGCAGGGGATCACAAGCAGTGTATCGCATCCGGCGTAGGCTGCGGGGGCGGGAAGATCACCGTCGGTGATCACGGAAACCGGCTCCATGCCCAGTTTTGCCGTGACGGCATCGGCGGCGGCAGAACGCGCCGCGGCATCCGGCCAGTATTTGGAGGAGAAAAACAGTGCGGTGAAGATTTTCATGGGAATCATTCCTCATCGCACGGCGCATTGAAGAACACGGCACCGAAATAGGTCACGGTGTTCGCGCCGTTTATGTAGTTCATGCCGGCGGCTTCCGCCATTTTGGAGACATAGATGCCGTATGCTTCCAGGGACGACATGGCGAGATCAGGGAAGCGGCAGGGTTCATCCGTCTTTTTGGCGCAGACCGGGCACAAACCGCATCCGCCTGCGCTGAGATGGAGCACCTCCGGCAGGGCAAGGGGATCGATTTCCCGGCGGATCTGCTGGGAGAGGCGGCGGATTTTGTTTTTCGCCTCGGTCATACCCTCGAAATCGAAGCTGTCCTCCAGATTTGTCACGGTCTGATAGACCAGCACCCAGTCATACCGGGCGAGGGATGCCATCAGTTCATCGATATCTCCCACATCGGGCGGGCACATCCAGCATTTGCCGTACACGCCGCAGGAGTTGGCGGCGCACATATCCCGGAATGCCCGATCCAGTGTGAGCTGGTCTCTGGGGATAATATTCGCCTTATGGGCGCCGTGGCTGAGGGGGATCTGTATGAGGTCTTCGCGCAGTTTTTCGCTGATTTTCATGTGAATTTCCTCCGGATTTAGTGTGTGGGGAGTTTTTTCGCGGTACGCCTGCGTACCGCCCCCTTTGATTTTAAAGATGGTCGGGGGCACTCAGCCGAGTTTCAGCGGACCGAGCAGACCTACCGGCTCAAAGGTGAGATACGCGGAGAAGCGGTCCTGCATCCGGTATCCCAGATGGGAGGCGGTGACGACGGTGAGGCGGATTTCCTTATCTCCGGAAACTGTGAAGCGGTAGGGCGGCACGATGGCTTCGCCCAGATATTTTCCGTCGGCGAATGCCCAGGCGATCTCGCCCACCTGTCCCAGATCCAGGGTATATGTTCCCGGTGCGGGCAGGGTCAGCGTGGTATCGCAGCGGACGAATCCGGCGAAATTTTTATGCCTGCGGACGATGTTGTACAGCGCCGTGTTCTCCTCCGCATCCGTGAATACGGACAGATCCGGCTCTGCGGGATCAAAGGCGTCCGGCTCCGCAAAGGAGATCGTCCATGGGGTGAGCACCGCATCCGCTGTCGGACGGTTCGGCTCTTCCCAGAGGGGCAGAGTACCGGCGAAATCGCCGATGTCGCCCCAGAGGAGCATGAGGGAATTGTACGGCTCCAGCTGCAGGGGGATTTCCTCCCCGCAGCTGTCCTTCCATGCCCGGTTCATCAGGGGATCGTACCGCACAAGCGTGTCCGCGGTGCGTCCGCTGATGTGCAGTGTGCCCGATACAGCGCCGTTGATGCCCTCGTTTGTGATAAAGAGTGCGTGCACGCCGTTCCGGCTGTAGTGGTAGGTGCGCAGATCCGTCCGGTTTTCACCCGTAAAGCGGATGGAACAGAATCCCGCGGCGCGGCATTTCTCCGCCAGAGCATCCAGCGGTACCGCCGTAAAGAGGTTCCGGACCGAATCCGGGACGGGATCACCCTCGCAGCTCCTCTCCGGCGTGCCGTTTACGCACCATACGGGCAGACCGGCACGGGCAAATCCGCTCAGTGTATCCAGCACGGCGGCGGGCAGGCATTTCGCATAGGGCAGAATGAATACGGAATATTCCTCGCCGTTCAGATGCAGTTTTCCTCCCCGCACTTCGGCTTTGTCCAGATAATCCTCCGGGATGATATCGTAGTCGATCTGGTTCTCCGTCATCACCCTGCCGGGGATGTGGAAGCGCATATATTCCTCCCCGGACCATTCCGCCTGGGCGTGGTAATACAGTGCGGCATCGGCGTGGTGCAGACCGCCGTTCAAGAGGGCGCTGACGCGATTCATATAGCCCATCAGCGTGCCGAAGGGGCGGAATTCCGGATTCTGTCCCCCGGCGTAGAAATGGGGCGGGCAGTCCGGATCGGGGAATTTCGGATCAAAGGCGTGGGGAACGAAGTGGTTGATGCCCCGGACCAGCATGTGGTCGGTGAGCCATTTCATCATGGGGATGCCCTCCGCCCAGCCATAGGCACCGAAAATCTCGCACATGGCGCGTCCTTTTTTCAGGGGCTGGATGTGGGCGTGGGAGGAGCCCAGCTTCGCCAGACCGAAGTGGAAGAAATCCGCGTCGGCGACGTCGTAGCTGCAGGGGACGGCGATGGTATTGTGGGTCATGCCGGGGACGATCTGGCAGAGCACCACGTCGATGCCCGCCATATCCTGCCCGTCAAGGGAGCGGAAATAATGTCCGCCGCTGGAGAATGCCGTGTGCATGTTGTCGTCTTCGATGATGTGACCGATATATTCCACACCGTGTGCGCGGCACCACTCTCCCAGCTGATAACAGAAGCATTTTTCGTAACGTCTTGTCACAACGTCCATGTATTTCACCCGGATGCCCGGTGCGGCGTCGGAGGGGAACCACAGCGCCGGCAGATCCAGCCGCCAACGCTCCCCGTACTGCGCGGCGAGATCCTTTTCCACAAACGCATTCCAGGGATAGCTTCCCTTGGAGTTGGTCTCACTGCCCTGCAGCATGTGTGCTTTGTGCATCAGAAACGGCTCATCGCTGAAATAGCCCCGGAACGTGGTGCCAAAATACTGCTTCAGCCGCTCATAATGAGGTTCGTACACCGCTTCGATCAGCACATGCACGGAGTCCTCCCGCATCATGTCGATGTATTTGTTCGCCATGGGTGTGTCGATCAGAATAAAGATCCGCCAGAAGCCCTCGGGCAGGGTGAAATACACCATCCCGGACTGTGCATCGTACTGATCCGTCAGATCTACCGCTTCCCCCGTCATCCGCTGATCCCGCCGGTCGGGACAGCGGCGGCATGCGGTGATGCCGATCAGCCGGTCATCCGCGCCCAGCCAGTGGCTGACCATGGCGGCGCAGTCCCGGACGGGTCCCGCCACGTCCATGTGACGCTCCGTGATCTGCCGTCTGCCCAAATGGGGGTATTTGTTCCACAGCAGTCCCCGGGCTTTGCCGGTGGGAAAATGATCGTCGTCCAGAAGCCAGAATTCCATGCCCAGCTTCGCGCATTCCGCGAGGATCAGCTCCATATCCTCGTACCAGGATTCCCCGCCGAAATCCGGATGGGGTCTGGCTTCCACGCAGACGGAGCGGATGCCGCTGTCATAGATGCGGTGCAGCTCCTCCAGCAGTGCCTCGTCCGATTCACCGTGCTGCCAGAAGAAAGGGAAAATATATTTCCCCGCCTCCCCGGCGAGATTTTTCCGCAGTTGTTCTTTCATGCGTTTTCCTCCCGGATCTGTATGTTCCGATACAAGTATTATACATGGGATTGTGGCTGCTGTCAATGGAAAACGGAGAATCGGGGGAACGTCGCTGCGCGCAGTGCAGCCTTTTCCGCCGCCAGATGCGGCTGTCGAATCCAGAGTCCGCCGAAGGCGGACATGCGGGAGCGCGAGATTTGCGTTTTTTTGCCCGAGGGGCAAAAAATGCCGACGTAAGTCGGCAAGAAAAGCTCGACGGGGGAATGATGCCCAGCATCATTCCCCCACCTGAGCAGATGACGTGACGCCGCCAGATGCGGCTGTCGAATCCAGAGTCCGCCGAAGGCGGACATGCGGGAGCGCGAGATTTGCGTTTTTTTGCCCGGGGGCAAAAAATGCCGACGTAAGTCGGCAAGAAAAGCTCGACGGGGGCATGATGCCCAGCATCATTCCCCCACCTGAGCAGATGACGTGACGCCGCCTGCGGCGGCTGTCGAATCCAGAGTCCGCCGAAGGCGGACATACGGGAGCGCGAGATTTGCGTTTTTTTGCCCGGGAGGCAAAAAATGCCGACGTAAGTCGGCAAGAAAAGCTCGACGGGGGAATGATGCCCAGCATCATTCCCCCACCTGAGCAGATGACGTGACGCCGCCTGCGGCGGCTGTCGAATCCAGAGTCCGCCGAAGGCGGACATACGGGAGCGCGAGATTTGCGTTTTTTTGCCCGGGGGCAAAAAATGCCGACGTAAGTCGGCAAGAAAAGCTCGACGGGGGAATGATGCCCAGCATCATTCCCCCATTGGAGCAGATGACGGGAATCGAACCCGCACGGTCAGCTTGGGAAGCTGAAGTTCTGCCACTAAACTACATCTGCATGATATATAATTATAGCACATCTCCTGCACATTTGTCAAGGGTGTATTTTTGTCGGAACAAGGCAGCAGTAGGGGACGTCGTGGGCGCCGTCCCCTACTCTCTGTATTCTGTATACGAAAATCCTTTTATCGTGTTTGTCGGAATCTGTCCCCGGGTGGTTGAGATTCACGGGAGTTTGTGATATAATGTACACAGCATACAGATAGTTGCAGCCGTACGTCAGTCTGCTGTGTACGCGAGCCTGCCGCGCGGACTCCGTCCGTGTTCCGCTGATGCGGAATTCCGGCAGTCTCCGGCGTGCGGCTGTGATATAATGTAGTCGAAGCATTCATCAGGAGGAATCAGCGGATGAAAACGGCAAAGGTTACGGTCGTGCCCTATGACGAAGCGTGGAAATCCGATTTTGCATTGATCAGGCGGGAGATCGAAGACGCCCTGGGGGAGTTGATCCTCGGGATTGAGCATGTCGGAAGCACCTCTGTCCCGGGAATGTCCGCCAAACCCTGCATCGATCTGGATGTGATTATCAGTGATTACTCCGTGTTCGGTGCCGTCACGGAAAAGCTGGCGGCGATCGGCTACTTCCACGAAGGGGATCTGGGCATCGGGGGACGGGAAGCTTTCGGATATACGGATAAGCCCCATCTGAAAAAGCATCATCTGTACGTCTGTCCGCAGGATTCGGCGGAGCTGCACCGCCATGTCACTTTCCGGAATTTCCTGCGGGAGAATCCGGAGGCGGTCAGAAAATACAGTCTGGTCAAGGAAAAAGCCGCGCAGCTGTTCCCCGATGATATCGATCAGTACATTGCGTACAAATCACCCTGCATTGCGGAACTGTATGCGCAGTGCGGACTGAAATAATACATAAGGAGAATGATCATGCCGAAACTTCGACTTCTCAGCAACAATATCTGGTGGTGTGATACCAACCATGACACGTGGGCGGCGCGTGGGGAGGACTGTTCCTCCGATGCGCGCGCACCGGGATTTGTCCGGGTGTACCGGGAGCTTATGCCCGATGTGATCGGTCTGCAGGAATCTTCCGCCAAAATGTCGGACGCACTGATGCAGCAGATGGAGGGATATGCGCTTCTCTGGGGACGCGACACGCCGATTCTCTACCGCACGGACAAATTTGAGCTGATTGATTCCGCTTACCGCATTTATCCCGCGGAGATTCCGGGGCGGGAGGGCAGTTTCAACAATGCCAGAACAAAATCCTACTGCATCGCCGTTCTGCGCTGCAAGGAGGACGGCAAGCTCCTCTGTTTTGCCACGACGCATCTGTGGTACAAGACGGAAGAGGCGTATCCGCACTCCGATGAGGCGCGGGCGTATCAGCTGGGGCTGGTGATGGATCAGGTGGATATTTTCCGGAAAAAGTACGCCTGCCCGGCGGTGATCGTGGGGGATTTCAATGCGTGTCCCGATTCGCCGGCGGTACAGTCCGCCTATGCGCGGGGATATGTGCACGCACATGATACGGCGGTGGAATACGCCGATGAGACGAACGGACACCACTTCTGCTTCGCCGCAGGCTACGACATGTACGAAAATCCGCGTACATTCGCGGAGTCCATCGATCAGATGATCCTCATTGATGCGCCGGCGGATGCCGTGCGCCGCTTTGAGCGCTATACGCCCGCGTACTACATGCCGCTGTCGGATCATTTTCCGATGTGGGCAGATGTGGTGATTTAAGCGGATGCTGCGGTGGGCACCGCAGCGTTGGTGCAGACTTTGCCCGCCGCTTACGCGGCGGTGTGGGGAGGGGGAGAACCATCTCAAACGGCGAAGTTTCTCCCCCTCCCCACACCCCCTCCCCTTCTCCTTGCCTGAGCGGATGCTGCGCTCCGCTCACATTACCATTTAATAAATAGAGCGCCGCAGGATTTTGCATGGCAAAATCCTGCGGCGCAAAATATTTATATAATGATTTGTGCAAAACTTCACTCAGCCAAGGAGATTGGGTGGGTGAATTGCCGACGAAGTCGGCAAGAGGGCGGAAAAGGCTGCACAGCAGATATGGCAGCACGCGCGAGATTGGCGGTATTCCGCCATAGGCGGAACGATGACGGAGTCATCGCGCCAGGCTCGACCGAGTTGCCGCAGGCAACTCGCTCAGTCTTTCACTTTCTCCCAGATTTCCGGCGCGATCGTTTTGAGCAGGGAGAGAAGCTCCTCGTCACCCATGGACGTGGTGCGTCCGGCATCGTACTGCTCATCCACGCGGGCTTTCATCTGTGCGATGATGGGCGACTGCTTTTCCACCCACATATCCACGTGCTTATCGGAGAGGCGGTTGTTCAGCCACAGGGCGATGCCCGCCATACCGGAGTGAACGTCGATCGCCACGCGGGCGGGACGGTTCAGCAGCTTGCCGGTGTTGAAGATGTTGTAGATCTCCTCATCCTTCATCAGCCCGTCGGCGTGGATGCCGGCGCGGGTCACGTTGAAGTTTGCGCCTACGAACGGGGTACGCGGTGGGATCTTATAGCCGATTTCGCGCTCGAAATATTCGGCGATCTCGGTGATCACGGGCAGATCCATGCCGTCCGTGGTGCCGCGGAGGGATGCGTATTCGATGACCATCGCTTCCAGCGGGCAGTTGCCGGTGCGTTCGCCGATGCCGAGCAGGGAGCAGTTGACGCCGGATGCACCGTAGAGCCACGCGGTGGATGCGTTGGTAACGACTTTATAGAAATCGTCATGACCGTGCCACTCCAGCTGTTCGGGAGCGAGACCGGCGTAGTGATTCAGACCGTACATGATACCCTGCACGCTGCGGGGAAGGGCGGCGCCCTGATAGTTTACGCCGTAGCCCATGGTATCGCAGGCGCGGATTTTGACGGGGATGCCGGCTTCCTCACCCAGCTGGCGGAGCGCCTCGGCGAAGGGGACGACAAATCCGTAGAAATCGGCGCGGGTGATATCCTCGAAGTGGCAGCGGGGGCGGATGCCCATATCGAGAGCGCTCTTGACAACGCCCAGGTATTTATCCATGGCGCTCTTGCGGGTGAGTCCCATTTTATTATAGATATGATAGTCGGAGCAGGAGACGAGGATACCGGTCTCCTTGATTCCCAGGGATTTGACCAGTTCAAAGTCCTTCTGGGACGCACGGATCCAGGTGGTGATTTCAGGGAAGCGGTAGCCCAGATCCTGACACTCGGCGAGTGCGCGGCGATCCTTTTCGGTATAGACGAAGAATTCGCTCTGGCGGATCAGACCCTTGGGGCCGCCCAGCTTATGCATCAGCTTGAACAGATCGGTGATCTGCTTCGCGGTGAAGGGGGAGGTGGACTGCTGTCCGTCGCGGAACGTGGTATCGGTGATCCAGATCTCATCAGGCATCTGCACCGGCACGTAGCGGTGGTTGAAGGACACCTTCGGCACGCTGTCGTAGTCGAAGAGGTATCTCTGCAGGTTCGGCGTTTCTCTCTCCTGCAGGGAATAGCGGTACGAAGACTGCTCGATCAGGTTCGTGGCTGCGGAAAATTCAACCTTGACGTCGCTGTTTATCGAATGAGAGAAGATTTTGTTATCAGACATGGTGGGGAGTCCTTTCTTTTTTGGGGGGAGGAGATCGGCGTTTTGCGGGATCGCACGGCTGCATAAACGCGTTACGCGGAGACGCCGCCTGCGGGCGGCGGATTATGGCGGTGTTTATTTGATTGGCTGACGGACGATTGAGCATTCTGTAGGGGACGGCGATGCGAGACAGCCGGAGGCTGGCTCGACTGACTTCGGCTTTGCCGAAGTCGCCTCGACGGTCCCGTTTCTAACGGTTCGGAAATACGTTATTTGTTCGCCGGGCGATTCGTGAATCGCCCCTACGGTTTGTGTTTGATTATCGTTTGCAAAACAAATTTTTTCTGCGAATTTGTTCGTCAGGGGATATCAATAATTCCAGCTTCAGCAGTGATCGGACTGCGCTTCGGGCACGAGAATTCGTGCCCAAAGTATGGCAATCTATTTATGTGCCGCAAGCATTTGCGGCACCCGAGTCTGCACAGACTATATGGCTTCATTTGCCACGGGATCGGGGGGCACAGCCCTTGGCGGGGTATGGGGCAGAGCCCCATATCGCATCCCCCGTTTCTTACTCTTCCAGCAGCTTTTCGGCGGATGCCAGCTTCACGCAGGTGCAGAGCACCTTGGTTGCTGCGGTGATCTCGGGCAGAGTGGGGAAGGAAGGTGCGATGCGCAGATTACGGTCGCGGGGGTCGCATCCGTAGGGATAGGTGGCACCGGCTTCGGTCAGCGCAACGCCCACGCTCTTGGCGAGGCGATATACCCGGCGCGCGCAGTCGTCCATGGTGTTCAGGCTGATGAAATAGCCGCCGCGGGGACTGGTCCAGTCGGCGATGCCCAGTCCGCCAAGCTCAGCTTCCAGAATATCCAGCACGGCGTCGAATTTCGGGCGGAGCACTGCCGCGTGGCGGCGCATGTGCGCGTGGATGCCGTCGGCATCTCCGAAATATTTCACGTGGCGCATCTGATTGATCTTATCAAAGCCGATGGTCTGGGTGCTGAGGATCGGTTTGATCTGGTGGATATTGTTTTCGCTTGCCGCCATGATCGCCACGCCCGAGCCGGGGAAGGAGATCTTGGAGGTGGAGGCGAAGTAGAAGATATTGTCCACGGTGCCGTTTTCCTCCGCCAGCGCGAAGATATCCGCCAGCGGCACTTCCTCGTCGTACAGTTCATGCACGGCGTAGGCGTTATCCCAGAAGATACGGAAATCCGGTGCGGCGGGACGGAGGGAAGCCAGTTCTTCCACCACAGCGTCGGAATAGGTCACGCCTTCGGGATTGGAGAATTTCGGTACGCACCAGATACCCTTGACGGAGGGATCGGAGCAGACGTGCATGCGCACCTGCTTCATATCGGGTCCTTCGGGGGTCATGGGGATCGGGATCATTTCAATACCGAGGGAGCGGCAGATGGCGAAATGGCGGTCATATCCGGGGGAGGGGCAGAGGAATTTGATTCTGCCCTGGCGGCCCCAGGGTTCATAGCCGCCGCGCACGCCGAAGAGCATGCAGCGGACGACGGTATCAAACATCAGGTTGAGGGAGGAGTTGCCGGCGACGATGATCCGCTCGGGCTTGATGCCCAGCAGATCGGCGAAGAGCTGTTTCGTTTCCGGCAGACCGTCGAGGATGCCGTAGTTGCGGCAGTCCAGTCCGCTTTCGGAGAAGCAGTCGTCGGCGTGGGTGATCACGCCCAGCATGCCGGAGGAGAGATTCAGCTGTTCAGCGGAGGGTTTTCCGCGTGTGAGGTCGAGTTTGAGGGATTGGGCGCGGTATGCTTCCAGCTCTGCTGCTGCCTGATCGCGGCAGGCGAGGAGTTCTTCTCTTGTTTTCTGGGACCAGATCATGGTGAACCTCGTAAAAGTGATTTTTGCAGGAGGGTTTACACAATCCTGCAATATTTTTCGCGCAAATTGCAAAAATGCGGCGTCTATGGTTCAATATTATACACTATCCATTGGAAAAATGCAAGAGGGAATGCGAAGTTATTCGTGAAATTTTGTTTTTGCAGGGGGAATATTCTGCTGTGCAGCCTTTTCCGCGGCTAACGCCGCGGCGTGGGGGGAGGGGAAAGGACCATCTCAATCGGCGAAGTTCCTTTCCCCTCCCCCCACACCCCCTACCCCAATCTCCTT
>SVTS01000094.1 GCA_015063645.1 Oscillospiraceae bacterium
CACGGGGATTATTCTCCGAATTTTGAGCATGCGAAAATATCCTTTGCGATCCGTGCCGGTCTCATAAACAAAGAGCAACTGTTCTCTGAGGAAGAAGCAGCCGATATCTATAAGAGTGTCGGTTATACAAGAGATAATTGTGAAAACCTTACCTTCCTGCAGGAAGAACGGTTGAGGAACCTTTCCGAGAAGCTCCAGTAAGCGTATCGTTGAGAGAAATATGGACGTCTTTTGCAAAGTTGACCACGCGCCGAGGGGCTCCGTGGATATCTCCTGTTATGTAAACCATGGCGACCTCCTTATGGGGATTTTTAGTATTATAACATAGCTTCGTTTGAAAAAGATGGCGTATAGAAAAACGTAAGGGGTTTTTAGCGAAAATGTAAGTATCGGTATTCATACCGTAAGTCAGGATACTGACCCTTGGTAGGTTGGCGATCACGGCATGGATCGTTATAATTTTCTTGACGATGACCGCAGGTTTTTGTTTTCACGCAGTATTTGCTTTGTAGCTTTTGCGACCTCAATGAGAGCCCTCCTTTCGTAAGCGGTGCAATCACCGAGCAGATCAGCAAACTCACCGTTAAGACACACCTGACGGTGGTCAGAAGGTTTTCGGCGAGAAGTTCGTCTGCGGTAACTTCGAGAGCATTTGCAATTCTGACGAACACATCAAGGCTCACCGATTTGGCGGCTGTTTCTATGTAGCTTACGTATCCATCGGAAAGACCGAAAGTAGTGAACACTTTTTTGTAAGTCCCGTAAAACTCCGGAGGGATTTTCAACTGGTAACAGGTACGACACTTAAAGGATTTCAGCGAAATCTGCAGATCGACCGGGAAAAATCCATGCTGGACAACGGGCGAATAAGGAAGAACTGCGTTTCCGCCCGAAAAAACTGCTTTTTGTTCTTCGCTGCCGGGCGCACGGTATCCCGGAGAGATATACGGCTGAAAAGAGGCACAGCCTGCACCATAAGTGGTGTAAACTGTGCCTTGCTTTTTTGCGTTGTGTTCAGTGCTGACGGACCTCAAAGGGATCAGGAAAGATCCTCCTCGTGCAGGATCACTTTTTGAGCAGTAAGACGCTGCTGCAGCTGTTGGATATCCAGCGAAGGAAAATCATCCGTCATAGCGGCGGCGGTTCCGGCGGCCTGTCCGGTGACGGCACAGCAGGGAATCACACGCATGATGTCCCACATGGCTTCCGTAACGGAAGTGCAGCGTCCTGCCATAATCAGATTGGGGCATGCGGCGGAGTACAGGGTGCGGAAGGGCACTTCGTAGACCGGGCCGCGTCTGCGCCAGTTGGGCACCATGCCGATGGAGTCCGTAAAGCGGGTGTGCATCTCCTCCGTATCCAGCGTGTATTCGCCTGCCATGCGGCGGGTCATACGCAGCTGAGGGATGGAGGCGATTGTGACGGGAACCAGATCCTCCCCTTCTTTTTCCCGGCGGCTAAGTACGTCGTTCAGCACGGCGGCATGGGAGAGCTGTACCATCTCGGAAATCTCCTCCCCGTCCAGGCCGGTGAAGCGGCGGTTGACCAGCATGGGCCTTTGCTTTCCTTCTTTTTTCTGCCCGTCGGGGATATCGCTGCATCCGAGCATCTTCAGCTTGTATCCGTGCTGCCGGCCCCAGCTGTAGTACCAGGCGGCGAGCACATTTCCCTGGCGGAAATTTTCCGTAGGAGCGCCGGCGAGATGGGCGATGTCTGCGTCTCCCGTGGCATCCACCACACTGCGCGAGGAGATAGCGAATCTGCCGGATTTGTTTTCGGCGATTACGGCAGCAATGTGTGTGCCGCTTTTGTGTACTGCCGCCGCGCAGGTGCCGTAGAGAATCTTCACCCCGGACTTCACAAGAAGCTGCTCCGCGAGAATCGCAAACAGCTGGGGATTGTAAGATGCCTCGTAGCGGGGATCTTTTTCCGTGCGCGTTCCTTCTCCGAAGAGAAAATGGCGAGGAAAGCGCCCTTCGTGTCCCAGGGAAACGGAGAGGCGCAGAAGCTCTTCTGCGATACCGAAGGAGACCTGCCGGCCGTATCCGTCGCAGAGGGGGAGATAGATGGTGACCAAACCGGCGGTTCCCAGGCCGCCCAGCATATAGTTTCGCTCCAGAAGGAGGACGCGTTTTCCTTCGCGGGATGCGGCCAGAGCAGCGGCAATACCGCCGAAACCGCCGCCGCAGACCAGCACATCGCAGGATGCGCGGATTTCGGTAGTGAGGGATTCGTGAATAACCATGATAATTCCTTTGTTTTCGTGAACTGTCGGACTGTGGAGTCTGCAGACATTCGTATGCACACGCCGAGGAAGCAGAGGCAGGGGAGTTATGCTTTATTCTTGCGGAAAATTACCGCGGCTGCGGTGGATACAGCGGTGGCGACGGAGAGCAGAACGGCGCTGTCCACGGTCGCAGGACTTGCCGGGACCACCGGTTCTGCAAGAGTCGGAGCCGCGGTTACCGCTGCAGTGATTTCGGGCGCGGTGGTTACCGGCACGGTAGTTACCGCTGCGGTAGTTTCCGGTGCAGTAGTTACTGCTGCGGGAGGATTGTCGTCCGTAAGAACCTTCATTTCCCAGAAGCTGATGGCGGCCTTATCCGCGGCACCGGCGTATACACCGTCCGTGGTATTGCCGAATACGCGAAGCTTCAGATATTTTGCCTCATAGGATTTATCAAAGAACAGATCGGCGAAATCCTTGTCTGTTTCCACCATATCCGTTCCGCACCGTACAGCCGCCGTAACCCAGGTGTTTCCGTCCGCGGAGACGTATACCTCTACATCATTGGAACGCTTGGTCCCCTTGTACCAGGCGACGGAGATACCGGATACATAACTCATCTGATCCAGTTCCACCAGAATATCGTGGCCTGCATCCGACGCGATGTACACCGTCGTACGGGTGGACAGATCACCGTCTATACCGTTTTCGATTTCCTGACCGGATTTCGGTGTATAATCCGTGCTCAGTTTTTGGATGGCAGCTTCTCCGGCCCACGCGGGAATCGTCATGACTCCCGCAAACAGAACGCAGACTGCCAGAGTGAGTATTCTTTTCATAATGCCTTGGAATCCGCATACACGGATTCGCTCCTTTCATAGCTGTTCTTGCCTTAACCAGAAGAAAGACCTCTGCCTCCGGAAGACGTGTGCATACGAATGCCTGCAGACGCAGCTTGTATTTACCGGGAAAGTCCCGTGATCGGTACGTCCCGGAACATAAACGTATTCGGTGATATTTTCATCGGCAGTCCGCTTTCGGTGGTGATGCCGCTGACCGTGACGCTCTCAGGCAGGTGATAGGGATATCCCTCCGTCATCATCTTCTGCACGAAAGCGTCATCAGTCCACTCCGTACAGACGTCGTTGAAGAGGTATACGCCGCCGTACTCTCCGCTGTAGTTGCCGTCCCGGACGGTCAGGTTTTCGATGGTCACGTGAATGGGCATATAGCACGGGTAGCCGAAATTGTGGAACGCTTCATAGTCCCCGTGGAAGACGGCATGGACTTCGCTGCCCAGTTTCTCTCCCCACTGCGGTACCCAGGTACAGTTCCGGATGGTTACGTCGCCCTGCCATGTGGAGCCGTAGTCAGGCCGGAGCTTGATGATGTTCTTGCCGTACAGGGTGGTGTTTTCGATTACACAGTATCCGTATCCCACCAGATTGACGCCTTGATGACCAAGCGTACAGTTTTCGATGGTCACGTTGGTAAAGCCGGTATGGGCATCCACGCGGCTGAGGGAGCAGTTTTTCAGCGTAATCGTTTTGATGCATCCGTTGCAGGCCATGATACCCCAGTAGTTCGTATCCAGAATATCGTTAGACTGGATGCAGTTTTCAAACGTAATATGGCAGGCGTAGGAGGGGGAGATATCGTATCCGCCGTTGAGCCGCCCGGTGAATACGCAGTTTTTCGCCGTCACGTTGGTGCACCGGGCGATGCGCAGAAATCCCATGTAGGACGAACAGCCGGCTTTTTCATCTTCTACATAATGCTCCAGCCCGTCGATCACTACGTTTGAGCGGTTGACGAGAATACCGCGGCGGTAGTAGGCGGAGTTTGTATCCTTGCGGGTCTGGGTGGCAATGGTCGTGAAGACGCCGCCCCGTATGGTCAGGATCTCCGGATCAATGGGGTACACCGTGGCGGAGGTGATCTGCAGATATTCCCAGATGTTCGCTGTCAGGGGATCCACCGTGCCGTCGGCGGACACCACCATCATCTCCGAATGGGTACCGATTTCGTCCGCATACTTGCCGTTGGCGCCGTAGCGGTTGAACATGGGCGTGGTTTTGTCCGTCAGCTCCACAATGGAATCCTGCGGCAGCGTCAGGCCGATGTTCTCCGCCTGGGCGGGCAGGGAAGCGGGGGGAGTTACCGTGTAGGATGCCTTGTCCGGTTTTACGGTAAACAGGCTCAGCGTGGTCTGATTTTTCGCAAGGGAGGTGTCGTCCACGATAAAGCGGGCGCCGCGCCAGTCCGTGTCCGTGCGGATCTCCGCGCCGGTGGAAAACGCCCCAATCCGGTATACGGCTCCCGTATCCGCCCGCACGGTTACTCCTGCCTGATTGGCGTAGGCATGCGCCGCGCGGATGGCGTTCATATCGTCCGTTTTTCCGTCCCCTTTGGCGCCGAATTCGCTGTAGAGAATGAACGCTGTTACGTCTTCTTCCACGTAGACTCCCGCCGGGAGCGTCACGCCGTCACCGCTTTCGCCGCGGATGTTTTCGTTGAAGAACAGCGTAAACGCGCGCCGGGCCGTTTCGTCATCGGCGGCACGGATCACGATATCACCGTTTTCCACAGAGACCGATGCTTTTGCCGCACTGCTTTTTTCAAACCTGACGGACGGGCCGGTGACCGTATCGGCGGTTTTCAGCTTCACGCCCGGTTTGGCGGCCAGAAGATTCTGTACGCACGAGATGGATTTGGGGAATTCCTTATTCGCCGCGATGACAAACGATGCGATATCCGTCTTCTCCACGGTCAGCGATCGCAGCTCGGAGGCGGCGTGTACGATTTCCCGATAATCCCCGGGGACGGACAGACTGGCGGGGATCTCCACCTTCTTTTTTTCGTCGTATCCGAAAAATTCGCTGAGAAACTGCTCCATGGCCATTTGTACTCCTTCTTCCGTTGCGCCGCCGAGGAATATCCGCTGTCCCTCTGCGACGATGTAATATCCCTGTGCGCCCAGATCCGCGTCTTCCAGTGCTTCGCAGGTCCGTGCTGTATCGCCGAGAACGATTTCGTACTCGGACACCGGATTTTTCTCGAAATCCGTGAGAATTTTCGGCTTCATGCCGTATTGATCCAGGATCCGCCGCAGCTGTATGGCGGTATCCGCAATTGTATCAGAGGCTTCCTCTGCCCGGATGATGGTATAGACGGGTGCCCCTTCCCCCAGCAGAACAATGGGCGGGGCAGCGAATTCCGTTTCCGCGGCAGTGTACGTTTCGCTTTGCGGCTGTGTCTGACAGCCCGCAAGGAACAGGCACAGGCATACAGACGCCGCGGCACCTGCCCGGATCTTCCAAAAATTTGCTTTCATTCCATAATCTCCTTTCAGCATGATCGAATAAACCGGCGAAGTCTCCTCCGCCGGTTTCCTTTCTGTATCCTTACGAATCCGCCTCGGTGGTTTCGGCCGAAAGTGCGTCGATCAGTTCCTGCATTTTCTGCTCCGCCTTGGGAAGCAGTGCAGTGTAATCCGAGACAAACGTATCCGCGCTTCTGCCGATGAGATAATTGCGGGCGCAGACCGCGGAACCGCCGAAATCAAAACAGCTGTTGAGGTCAAAATAGATATCGCTGTAGATGATCTCGAGCATCTGCGAGGACTCCTTGTCCTGGGCGATTTTTCCGTTGAGCGTTATGTCGTAGATTGCGGGACGGAGCATTTCCTCACCGAGGAACGCCATAGCTTCCATGATCAGCGCGGACATTTCCACGTCGGTGGCCGAGCGGGGAATACCGGTTCCGCAGGGGGCGTAGGAGTTGGAGCCGGTGATGTAATCCGCCTGATTCTCGTCCAGCTTCGGCAGGGGCAGAACGCCGTAGGCAGCGCTCATTTCCCGCAGCTCCTGGGCGGCGAACATCATGGCCGTGACGGCGAACATGGTATGCTGATTGACAAAGCTGCCGATCTTGCCTTGGGTGAGACTGTCGGGAATGGTGTAAATATCCGTCGTGTTTCCGTATACGGCGCGGAGCTTTCCAAGAAGATCGATATTGCGTGCGCTGTTCAGATTCAGATAAAAGACGCCGCTTTCGTCCTTTTCAATCATCTGTCCGCCGGTGGCCATAAAGTACGCCGGTCCGCAGGCGGCGGAGTGAACGAGTCCCAGAAAATCGTCTTCCACCCGGATCGTTCCGTCGCCGTTCAGATCGCTTTTGCACTGGGAGAGCAGTCCGCTCATTTTATCCAGAGTCCATTTGCCCTCCAGCACGAGGCTGTACAGATCCGGGAGCTGATAATCTTTGGCTTTTTCCACGTTGAAGAAGCAGGCCACCGCGGAGAGATAGTAGCTGGGAGAAGTTCCGCCGGCGGCGTAAAACAGTTTTCCGCCCACGGTCATGTTCTCCACAAAGCGCTGTGCCCAGTGATCCTTCTCAAAATGCAGATGGGGAAGCACGGACAGCTCGGTCAGGGATCCCGCGGTTGCGATGGCACTCATGCCGCTGCTCACCATGGCGTTGAACACCAGGTCATAGGTATCGTCATCCGCCTGTACGGCGCTGTTAACCGTTTTGGCGGCGTTGCTGCGGCTTGTCTGCGGATGATATTCCACGGATATGCCGTAGCGGCTTTCCAGCGCCATCTGACGCTCGTACACGGCATCATTGATCGTCACGCCGGTATATTCTTCTTCACAGAAATTGGGACGCTGCTCGGTGCTTTCACCCACCATGGAGAAAGTTACGCCGTCGAACGTCTGATCGCTGAGCTCATCCAGGTAGTATACCTGCGGTGCTTCCGTAACCGATCCCGTATCCGATGCGGATGTACTGTCCTCCGTGGTGCCGACGGGAGAGGAGGAACACGATGTTCCCGGGAGCAGTGTCAGCGTGGCGAGAATACAGGGGATAATGGATTTCTTTTTCATAAGTATATCCTTTCGTATGTATTTTGCGTAACCATTATAGCAGATAGCGCCGATACAGTCTATAAAAGGACTTTCAAAAAAAAGTATTCCCGTTTCAGAACAATAACCAGATTGTTTATTATAGTACAGGAGTTTCAGATGCACCGTATAAATTGGAGAGAAATGATGATTTTCCTTGTTCTTTTTATCGAAATATGGTATAATTATTGCAGAAAAATCCCTGAAAAGGCAGGAAAATCTCCATGTCACTGATGAAGACACAGCGCATTGTGTACAAGGATGCGCAGAAAAACAACGAAAAAATCGAATACGTTCATGAGGTCCTGAAAACAAAAGAGTGTGCAAGTTTCACCAAACCCCATATGCAGAATTTTTATGAGCTGATCTTTTTCAACAGCGGCTCGCGGGATCTGATGATCGGGGACCGCATTATTACCTGCACAGCGGGGGACATTGTGATTCTCACCCCGGAAGAAATCCACCGAGGGCGTTCCCACGACTGTCTGCTGGATCGGTACGTTCTGCATTTTGGACGAAATGCCTTCAGCGCCTTCGGCCGCCGTGGCCAAAAGCTTCTTCGGCTGTTCACCGATCGCCCGAAATACACGGGGAACTGTATCCGTCTGTCTCCCTCTGCTGCCGAAGAGGTAGGCGCTCTTTTGGCGGATACGGATAAAGTCCTGCATATGGAGGGGGACAGGGAGTTTGCGTCTCTGGAAGCCCTTTCCAATATCACAAAAATCATGATTCTTCTCACGCGGACGGTGCAGCAGAAAGAGGAGACGGATGCGCCTTCACGGACCATGCTGCGTATTCTGGCATATATTGATACCAATTACGCCGAGATACGGTTTGCAGATGAGCTTTGCCGGGAATTCGGCGTCAGCCATGCGGGGCTGTGGCGGATGTTCCAGCAGCATCTGCAGCAGACGCCCGGGGCGTATATCCGGCACGTGCGTCTGGAAAATGCCCGGTACGCACTGGAAAAAGGAGAATCTCTTACCGATATCTGCGAAAATTGCGGTTTCTCGGATTGTTCGCATTTTATCCGGCTGTTCCGCGAGGCATATGGCATCACGCCCTACCGCTATCAGAAGGAGCGCGGAAATTCCGGGTCGGATTAAACGGCTGCAGGGAAGGGGTACCGCGACAATTGTCCAAAGGATGCAAAAATGAAAACGGCGGTTCTCGCATGAATCGCCGTTTTCTGTTTATTTTTCGCTGAGGCTCTGTATTTTTCATCTGCCCAGGATTTGCCAAAGTACATCAGCTCCCATACGGCAGGAGCACTGACTTTTTCTACGGCTGTGCCGGATTCCAGCTTCTCGACGGTGGCCTTACCCTCAAAGCGCAGATATCCGCCCCCAAGCCGATGAGTTTCGCAAGCGTACCCAGCGGCTGCGGCAGTACGTCCACGAACCGGGTTTTGTTGATATCGCCGTCCCGCTCGTAGGTAATCCGGTATTCGTCATCTGACTCGGTGGTGTATTCGTAGATACACGGGTTTGCCCGTATATTCGTCGATATACCGATCCTCGGGCAGGAACCTCAGGGTATGATTGGCGTTATTTCCCGGAATCTCGCCGTCTTTGGCGATTATGAAGAAGTCGTGATCCTTGTAACCGTACTTTTTGCCGGCAGTGATCCAGAAGGAAATGACCTTATAGTCACCGGTTTTGGCTCTGCCCCAGTACCAGTGATGAATCAGCTTGGGCATGAAGAGATTGCCCCAGTTGTGGTCGTGATATCCCGAACCCTTGTGATGCAGTTCTTTCGTGCCGGCGCAGATGACATCTGCCACCACTTCTCCCTCGGGAACAGCGGGCAGCCAGGTGAAATAATGCTCCTCGTTATCGCCGAAAAAGATGCTGCTGGTCTGGGAGCGCCAGGCATGGATGGTGGAGTCCAGCGTCATGCGTGCGCTCATCGCTTTTCCATTAAACACCACATCATAGTGGCGGAGATCGCCGCAGCACCGACATTCCCCGATCTTCACGTCGCACCTGTCTTTGGCGTAATGGCTTTTCTCAAAATCATTGTGCCGCACATTCCCTATAATAGATGGTTTTCGGTATGACGCGGAGCTTTTATCGTTGCATGATGGCAGCCGGCGCGGAAATCCGCGAATACGAGCCCGGATTCATGTACGGCTTATACAGACACCGGGTGCGTCCACAGGATTACGGTGAAATCCTTGCAGGTGGATGCACATGGACGATAAAGGGACAGAAAAAAGCTGTGTGGCGGTGCATCAGCCGACTTGATTTCGGCAAAACTTACTGCCACAACTCACCAACTATTGACGAAAGTGTACTGCATGAATCCATCATGACAGCAATCATGGAACAGGCTCAGGAAAACATGTCTGTACTCCAAACGCTGAAAATGCATCTCGGAATGGCTATGGAAACTGATCAGACCGAGGATGACACCCTTACAATGCAAATACGAATCGCAGAAATCGATGCAGAATTCAAGCAGATGCTCAAAGCTGTATCAAGCGATGGCGACTTCGACGAAAACAAAATGACCGAGCTGATGCTTGAAAAGCAGGCTCTTCAGCAGAAGCTCGATGAAGCAAACAATATGAGTCAAAGACAAGAGAATATGCAGTCAAGACTTGACGAGATATTCACAATCCTCGAAGGGCTGAAAAATCATCCGATGGAGTACGATGACACACTGATTCGGCAGACACTCGAATGTGTAGTGGTGGAAAACGCTGAGCGAGTGAAGATCATATTCAAAGGTGGTCATGAGGTAGTACAAGAACTGAGATGAGCATGGTGGGAAATAAGCGCCAAACTATTGATATTTATCCCACCATATGCTATAATATATGTGGTATATATGGAAACACGTCGAACTTCATTACATCAGCGGATATTAGATAGTTCTGTTCATGTGAAGGTTCAAATCCGATCACAAAAAACGAAAAATATCTTTTCTATAGTCGATAGACAAAATACCGCAGTTCTCACGAATTGCGGTCTTTCTTTTACATTATATCAGTTCGACAAATAAGAATTTGAAGAGGAGGCTACATACTGTGAACAAAGAAGAATTACGCGTCATTGTTGTAAATGAACAACCTAATATATGTCAGATAGTAGCCATAAAGGTCAATGAGATAGTTTACTTTCAGAACGATTTTTACGCTCTGCGGCAACAAAATAGTGACCTCCCGTACATTTGGTCTTGAGAAAGCCGTGCATCTTTCTCTGAAGTTTGGGAATCTTCCATATAATGATTATAAAACCCATTAATTATTTAGCCGTAAAAATTCGATATATCCCCATCCATCCCGTTATTCAGAAGGAGGACAGCCAACAATGAACATCCTGCTCGACCTGTTTCTCACGTTTGCAAAAATAGGCCTTTTCACCTTTGGCGGGGGATACGCCATGCTTTCCATCATCGAAAACAACTGCGTGGAGCGAAAGCAGTGGATCACCCACGATGAAATGATGAATATCACCGTGATTGCGGAATCCACGCCCGGTCCCATCGCCATCAACTGTGCTACATTCACCGGGTACAAAAAAGCCGGATTCATCGGCGCACTTGCGGCTACTCTCGGCATCATCGTACCGTCTTTTGTGATTATCTATCTGATCTCCATATTCCTCGACAATTTTCTTGAACTGACGATCATTGCTAATGCCTTTAAAGGAATCAAAATTGCGGTCGGACTCCTGATTCTCGATGCGGCTTTCACCATGATCGGGAAGATGCAGAAAAAGCGCCTGCCGCGGACGATTATGATCTGTTCCTGCCTTGCCATGCTCTGCATCAACATTTTCGCGTGGAACTTCTCATCCATCAGCCTGATGCTGATTGCCGCCGCCGTAAGTCTGACGGTATTTATTCTGAACGGGAAACCGGCTCCGAAAGGCGGTGCGGAGAAATGATTTATCTGGATTTGTTTCTCGGATTTCTGAAAGTCGGGTGCTTTGCGTTCGGCGGAGCATACGGTGCGATTCCGCTGATCCGGGATGTAGTACTGTCCTACGGCTGGCTGAATGACGAAATGCTGACCTACATGATTGCGGTCAGCGAAAGCACGCCCGGGCCGATCATGGTGAACCTTGCTACATATATCGGCAGCAGTCAGGCGGGGTTTCCCGGGGCTGTGATCGCAACGCTGGCGGTTGTACTGCCGTCCTTCATGATTATCCTTTTGGTGACGGCTCTGCTGAAAACGGTTTTGAAGAACCGATATGTGCAGGCGGTTCTGCGGGGACTGAAGCCCTGTGTGATCGGGATCGTGCTTGCGACCGGGATTTATATGGTGTTCGGAAACTGCTTCGGGGCGGTTGCCGAGCTGAGTTTTCATATGCAGTCCGTCATCATAACGGTGGTTCTGGCTGCCGCGATGATCGGGTACAGGCATATCGCAAAGAAGAAACTGTCGCCGATTCTGCTGATTGTATTGTCAGCGGTGGTGGGGATTGCGGTTTATGGGGTATGACGGGATGCAATTTTACTGCTGCCTTGATGGATTTGATTATAGATTGAATTGCGAAAGCGTTCGATAAATAAGAATTTATCTCATTAAGAAGGAGAAAGAATAAAATGATTTACTATAAAGATGAAGAATTGGTTATTCGCAATATGGAAGAACCTGACGCACAAATCTTTTTTGATGAATATACTGCTCAGG
>SVTS01000095.1 GCA_015063645.1 Oscillospiraceae bacterium
TACCGACCGGTTTCGGGGCAGTACATCACTCCGCGCAGAATGGAATCTCCGTAAATCTCCAGTTTTTTCATTTTCGTATACCTCCGTGCAGCGGGCGCATCTTTTTCCTGCCCGCACATACAGTATACCCTTTTTCCGGCGCAATTACAACCTACACCTCACTTTCGCGCCGCTACTGCTGAGGTTTTCGCCGGTAGAGCGAAAAATTGGGCATTCTACCGGCGTTTTTCGTCGTCTCTACCGGTGGTAGAGACGTTTTTTCGCCCGATTTCCCCGCAGGCAACGTGCACAGGGGACTTTATTTATTCACAATTTTATGGTAAAATAATAGAAACAAAGCGATTTCAGCTGGCAGGAGGTCCATTTATGCAGGATTTGAAACCAATTATTGCCAAGAACATAGCAGAGCTGCGGAAGGCGGCATCGATGACCCAAATCGAGCTCGCTACCCGACTCAACTACTCGGATAAGGCGGTCTCCAAATGGGAGAGAGGCGAATCCATCCCGGATGTGGGTGTTCTGAAGGAAATTGCCGACCTTTTTGAGGTAAAAGTGGACTATCTTCTTATAGAGGATCACAGCGATGCCGCGCCGGAGGAGCTGTCTCCCCGCAAACGCAGAGATCACATGATCATCTCCCTTCTGTCCGTTTCGCTGGTCTGGCTGATCGCCACATTCCTCTTCGTTCTGCTCCGGATCGCCGCGCCCGAGATGCCGGGGATCTGGCTGGCGTTTGTCTATGCGGTTCCGGTAACGGCGATTGTGGCGCTGGTCTTCAACTCCATGTGGGGCAAGCCGCGGCGCAATTATCTGATCATCACAGTACTGGTATGGAGTATACTCGCCGCTGTCTATCTGTCGTATTCCGCCGGACTGATGTGGATGGTCTTCCTTTTGGGAATCCCGGCGCAGATCATCATCATGCTGTGGTCCAGACTGGGCAAAGGATAAAACAAAACAAGGACGGATGCAGAATGCATCCGTCCTTTCTGTATTTACTCCTGTTCTCTGCGGTGGGTCAGATATCCGATCACGCAGCAGAGCAGCGCACCGATGGGCGGGATGTACTTCAGCGAAGTCGTAAACCATTCCTCCACCGCCATATTGCCGGGCAGAAGCGGCATGAGGAACGAATAGCGGCAAGCCAGAAATTCGTAAAAATACAGTTCCTGCCGCATAGCCTCGGGCAGAAGAAGCATGCCGAGCAGGCACAGCACGCAGAGAATTCCCGCCGAGAGGATAAGTCCCCGCTTTCCGCTGAGTATATGCAAAAACAGCAGGATCACTCCGCCGACAAGAAGAAGCGGCAGAAGCAAAAGCAGCCAGTTCTGCGTGAATGCCTCGGCGGTAAAAGCATAGTTCAGCTTATAGCCGCCTCCCACGAGAATCAGCGGATCGGCGAATGCCGCTTTGTAGGGGAGCGGCGCAAACAGTACCGTACCGATCAGAAGCAGGGCAAAGCCGATTACCGACGGGATACGGCGGCGGATGAGGGTGTGCAGATCTTTCAGGCGCATTCCTGAATCCTCCTTAGGTATAGATTCGGGAGCGACTGTCTCGCTGAGAAGGGCGGCAACGTCCATGTACTGCAGAAGTGCGGCGGAATCCATATCCTCAAGCCGCTGCAGGGTACGCATTTTTGTCTCCACGCTTTCCCGCAGGTTCTGCCGGTGTGCTTCGATAATGGCGGGGATCCGCGCGGGATCCGTCTGCATTTCCCGTATGTCGGACAGGGAAAATTCCGCCCGGCGCAAAGCGGCAATGGCGGACAGAATCTCCACATCCTCTTCTGTGAAACGGATAGAACGTCTCCCCGCGTAATTGCTTTCGATGGCGGGGGACAGCAATCCGTTTTCGATGTACAGGCGGACAGCCCGATCCGTGAGTCCTGTGATCTCACAGATTTCCTTCATTTGCATGGCAATCAGCTCCTTTCACCGTCAGTATACCATTTGACGCAGGGTTAAAGTCAAGTGTTTTTCTGAAAAAGATGAAAAAACTGCATTTTCCGAAAACAGAACGGGAGAATCCTCACGTGAGGGACTCTCCCTGCTCCGGATCAGGACTTATTGAACATTACGTTTCTGCCGCCGTCGGCGAGAACCGTGGTCCCCGTGATAAACGCCGCTTTATCGGAAGCGAGATACAGAACCAGATCCACGATCTCCTGCGGATCGGCGGCACGTCCCATGAGCGTCTTCATATTCGCCATGGCGGCACGGGTCAGAACGGGACCGGGCGCCACACAGCATACACGGACGTTATATTTCGCGCCGGCCTGCGCCAGAGATTTCACCAGACCGTTCATGATGCCGCTCTTGCAGACGGAATAATCCGCTGAAGTGGCAGACCCTTCCTCGCCCGTGATGGAGCCGAGATTGATGATCACGCCGCTGTTCTGCTTCGCCATCTGCGCCATGACGGAGTGGCAGAAATAGAACGTACCTTTCAGGTTCACGTCAATTCCCCAGTCATAGACCTCGATGGGCACCTCATGGAACGCGCAGCCTTTGATCCCGTGGACACGGGTAGAGGCACCGCCGGCAAAATTCAGCAGAACATCGATGGAGCCGTATTCCGCCACAGCCGCATCCCGGGCGGCAGTCACCTGTGTGTAATCCCGCACATCCGTCGGCACGCCGATACAGCTGCCGCCTTCGGAACGGATGTCCGCACAGCATTTTTCAAGCGCTTCCGCATTGATATCCACAAGCACAACTCTGGCGCCCATACGGGCAAGGCACTGTGCACTGAGCAGTCCCATACCGGATGCGGCTCCGGTGATCAGTGCGGTTTTTCCTGCGAAACCGGATTCAATATCCATATCATTTCTCCTTACTATTCCTCTGATCGGCTGCGGCGGACTTTCCGCCGCTTTATTTTATGATAACACATTGACAAACACCGTGCAAGGGAGTATAATGTCAGAAATGAAAACAATTCTACTATTCGGAGCAATTCAGCCTGATGATATGCCGCGATCCGAGAGCACCGGAATTCTACCATTCCTCCATATATAATTCCGCCCATCCCTCGTTCTCCGACTACAGCGAGCTTCCCCGCCCCACCCACAACGCCGCGATTATACTCAGCGGCAGAGGGATCATGCGTGAGGGGGACAGAACCGTGGAGACAAAAGCAGGCGATATTCTCTTTGTGCCCAAATACGCCCGCTATACGGCAGAATGGCTGGGAACACCGGAGATTCCCTGTCTGTTTCATACGATCCACTTCGATTATCCCTGGCAGAACGATCCCCTGCGGGGCAAGCGGATCCCGGTACAGGTGCTTCCGGTCACGCAGACGGAGGAGATCCGGGAGGATTACACCTTCCTGCATCAGCACCAGCATGATCAGGGTGTGGACGCCTTCGCCGCCATGAGCCGCTTCTTCGGTCTGTGCCACCGCCTGTTCGGTCAGTTCCTCTACGAGGAAGCCGTCAGCAGTTCTGTACAGCCCGCTCTGGACTTTATTGAGGGAAATTACCGGCAGACCGTCCGCGTACGGGAGCTGGCACAGCTTTGCTGTCTCAGCGAATCCCGATTTTTTGCCTGCTTCAAAAAAGAGACCGGCGTTTCGCCGATTCAGTATAAAAACATCCTCTGCATTCAGCACACCATGTATGCACTCGCCGCCGATCCGCACATCAGCATCGAATCTCTGGCGGCGGACTACGGCTTTGAATCCCCGGTATACTTCCGCCGGCTTTTCAAGGCAATCACCGGGCACACGCCCACAGAATACCGGCGTATGCAGTCTTCCCTGTAAAAACTTACTTAATCACACATAAGGAGAATCACTATGAACAACCGTATGGACCGAACCAAACTGCAGATCGGCACCTATTATCTTCGCGAATTCGCGCGCACGGAAGCACATATCCGTGATGCTGCCGCCTGCGGTATTGATTTCTTTATCTGCACCTCCACCGACACCGACATGCTGGATCTTTTCCACCGCTACGGACTCGGCGCCGTTGCATGCGGAGTCGTTCCCCGCTGGTTCGGCGGTGACGGATCCAAAGCCGGCGGATACGACGCACAGTTCCCCCGGGAGATGTTTACAAACGGTGCCGCTTCCTTCACCGATCATCCCGCCATCTGGGGAATGGATCTGGTGGATGAGCCCTCATCCCTGGATTTTCCCGGCATCGCTGACAGATTTGTCCTGACGCAGAAGCTCTTCCCGAATCAGTTCCCTTATGTGAACCTCTATCCGAATTACGCTTCCGTAGCGGAAAACACGGATGCGCAGAAGGTCAATCAGCTGGGCACTCCCTCCTATGCGGAGTATATCGACCGTTATTGCGCCGAAGTTCCTGCGGATTATATCAGCTATGATTACTACTGCTACGCAGCAGGCATTCCGCGGGCTTACGAAAATCTGCGCATCGTCTCCGAAGCATGCCGCCGTACCGGACGGCAGATGTGGATCATTCTGCAGGTGAACTCCCGCAATCCCGAAAAGTGGATCAGCGCGGACAATCTGCGTTTCCAGGCGTTCACTTCCATGGCATTCGGCGCAGAGGTCATTTCCTGGGCATGCTACACTTCCGGCTGGTGGCACAATCAGGTACTGGACAATCAGGGTGAGAAAACCCAGCAGTATGACAAGCTGAAAACCGTCAATGCGGAGCTGCATCTCATCGGCACGGAATACATGAAATACCGCAATACTTCCGCCCACATGATCGGATTCGACGGCACGGAATGGCTGAGCGTTTACAACGGCATCTCCGCCGATGCGCTGGATACCGGCGTATTCCACGGTGTGCGGGAAGCCTCCGGCAAGCCGCTGATCATCGGTCAGATGAGCGCCAGAAACGGCGACGGCAGTACCGCCCTGATGATCGCGGATGCCAGCGATCCTTACGGCACGGACAGCACACCCCGGGATATCTGCTTCCGTGCAGAGGGTAAATTCGTCCGCGCCCTTGGCGGAAACGGATACATCCCCCTGCAGCAGGATGAGGACGGCGTATATCACGTCTCCCTTGTCCCCAGCGCAGGTGTTCTGATCACGGCACGATAAGATAAAAAAGCGGGATCCCCTTCGCGGGTATCCCGGTTTTCATTTTTCGCTTTTTCTGTTTCTGTGGGCGGAAATCGCTTCGATATTATCCACAATGAAGCCCTGCGCTTCTCTTGTGCAGGTAATCACTGTGCGTCTGCCGTATTTTCCGTCTTCTGTTTCACTGCCGAAACCGATATCCGCGCCTTCCTGTGTGGGGATATACATGCTTCCGCCGTCCGGGGTGATCTGTTTCTCCACCATGCCGATCGCCAGAAGCCACTGATATACCCGCTGTACCGGCAGGCGGCGCTGCTGTTCATCCTGCGCCATGCTGTTGATCTTTGCGGTCAGTTTCCCCAGCGGCATCGGCGCATCCGTAAATGGGAAATCCGCCAGTTCCACACATTCTGCATAGAAACGGCTGCGTTTCGGCTTTTTCCGGCGCATCTCCTTCGCCGGGAACGGAGGATCCACATCCAGAATCTGCGTCAGCGTCTCTGCCACATAGGCAAAGCACCGCTGCAGACGTTCATTCGCCGCAATATCCTCCGGCGGGATCTGTGTACCGTCAAGGGGATTGATCCCCGCCGAAAGCTGATCCATATACATCCGCGCACGGCGGAGTTTATCCTGTTCGGTCATGTCCTTTGCCTCGCTTTTCTCAGTCATATGATTAAGGCAATACCGCACAATTCCGGTGGCGCAATTGCACCGTCAGGCAAGTGGGCCGCCGAGGCGTTAGCCGCGAATTGTGCGGTCTTATCTTAACGTGTAACTGTCACACGACCGCCGGCAGCTTCAAACACAAGCATTCCGCTTTCGCGGGAAACTGTCTTCGTACTGAGCTCAGTGCCGTTCACGCAGATTTTCCATGTACCTGCGGCAAGTCCGCCGATGAAGAACCGGTTGCTGCCGCCTGCGGCGGTGAAGGAAACTTCTTTCTTTTCTGCAGAAGTGCCGGTTGTGAACACAGCGCAGATATTCCCCTGCCGGACCCCCTGCACGCCGTCGCCGCGGATCGCCTCGGCAGCGGGAGCAGTGTCAGGCTGTCCGTCCGCCACGGTGAGCACATGCATCAGAAGATCGCTCTTACTCCCTGCGGCGGGGGAAATTTCCAGATGCCCCCAATGCCAGCTGGGATCACCGGAGGGATGAGGAAGATTCACGTTCTTGGCGCTGATCCAGAAATCCTGATCCTTGCCGCCGAAAGCTTTGATCTCATCGCCGCCGGCGATAGAACGCAGGAACAGGGATGCTTTGCCGTTGGTGGTGCGGACTGTCTTAGCCGTCTCATCAATTACCGGCTCACTGCAGCACTGGAGCAGAAACGTCTTTTTGAAGGAGGGCTCTGCCGCATCAATGCGGTCGGAAACGAACATCACCGCCGGAAATACCGCATCACCCGTATACACCGTCAGCATGCTTCTGCCCACATATTCTGCCGTACCGGCAGGATATGCCTGAGCAAAATTGCCCGCTATGTAGACATAATCGGGGGTTCCGTCCGCTTTCAGCGAATAATCCACGCCGTGAACGGTACCGAAATCAAACTCGGGCGTCATCCATGTATGCAAAAACGGCGTCTCTCCCACGATCCGCTGACCGCCGGAATACCAGAAACTATACCGGTTATTCGGTCTGCCGTTCGCGTCATAGGTCAGTTCCCCTGCCGCACAGCCGGGATTGTAAATCAGCAGGCTGTTATGAGCCACGGTGGCTTTATGATAATAGAAATGATGATCACTGCCGTACCGACCGTAATAACCGGTATCGTCCGCCAACATGCCCTTATAATAAATCTGGAAGTGACCGGAGTCGGCGTGATCGTGATTGCCGGTACTCCTCTCGCCGATCTTCATCTGAACGACCAGCGTATCCTCGCAGTCCCAGGCATTGCGGGCAATGATCTCGCCCAGCGGATAGGGATTATAGGTAATCTTCGAAAGACCGCTGCGGTGATCTGCAGCGCATGTCTGCCCATGACCGGAGAGAATCAGAAATTCCGCCGGAAGAATGTTCGCCACGCCCGCGGTGAATTTGCTGAAGCCGCTCTCCTGTTTTCTCGCCCAAGCGCGGAGCGTGCTGTCGCCATAGAGATAATCGGTGATCAACGCGGCACCGCCCATCTGTGCGGTAACTTTGGTGCTGTAGATATCACCGGTACGCAGGCAGTCTCCGCCCACCGTTTCGCGGGCGATAAAGGAGCGGGCAACTTCCTTCATATTTTCCATATACGGGCTCACGCCGATGACGGACTTCAGAATCCATGCGGAGAACATATCGCCCAGATAGCGCCATGTGGCATAGCCGGGTGCGCCCTGCGGTACAATGCCGGAACGGTAATACACATTGCGCACGGGAACATATTCGTTATAAACACGTCCCGCGATAAAATCCCACCATCCGGGATATTCATCGTAAATCGCCGCAGAAACGGCAAGATAATCACGCAGAATCTGCATCTCACTGCCGTGACCGGTACAGACTCCCTGACCGAAGGGCGGGAAGCCGGCTTCCATTTTGACAGTACCGCAGAGGGCAGTGGGAGACCCGGGCACACTTCCGCGGAAGAATCGGTGTTCCAGCCCCGCGATCATCTTAAAGCGGGAATCCGCATCCATAAGATCGTAACACCAGTCATAGGTGCAGGCGGCAATATAGCCGGCAAATCCGTATTCACGGCAGTGGTCGCAGATGATCCACTTGATCTCCATGGTACGGATAAAGTTAAGCATAGCGTATACTGCCTCATATCCGGCGAGGGCATCTCCGGTGATCAGATAGCGGAGCGCTTTTGCCTGAATCACGGCAAGGGTATTGTAATCAAAGTTGTAATCGCCCTTTCTGCCCGTTTCATGGTTCCAGGCGGGCGGCAGAATACCGTCGCATTCCGTGTCGGCAAGGCGGTTGAATTCTGCGGCGGCGGGCATGTTCTCCTCCTGCTTCATAGCAGCGATAATACCGGGAATATCCTCCCTCCGCAGAAGCAGCCGGGGATGCATGCCGCACTCCGGATGCTGCGCGGGCGGGCACCAGGCACGTTTCGGATCACGCATTTCCTCCGTCACAAAGGGACCGAATTCCGCCGCATCCAGTGCAGCGATCTTCGCCTGCAGAGCGGCAATTCTTTCATCTGTCATAATGGATTTCTCCTTATCCACATAAATCACGGCGCATCCGCCGGTTGTGTTCATTATACATGAGCCATTGGGCGGTGTCAATGGCTCCGGGGAATTTTATCCACCAAAAAACGGGGAACCCTTCCGTTCCCCGTATGATTGTCTCACAACTCCACGTCGTTGTCGTGGATCAGATCCAGTCCCTCCGCGTAAAGGTGGGACATATCCGAGAAGCACAGGCATCTCGGTGCGGTAATGCCGTTCTCGTTATTCTTGAATTCGATCACCGTCACACCGGTATGGGTGTACGAGAAAGATGCCCACATCATGTGCACCGGCAGATGCAGCAGAACCGACAGCCATGCGCGGCCGAATGCAGCATGGCAGAACAGCGCCACCTTCTCTTCATTCGGACGGAGGATGCGGTAGATGCCGTTTTCCTCTTTATAACCGAGACGCTCGAGAAATGCCTTGCCGTTTTCCTCGATGTATTTCAGCGCGTTTCCCATGCCCGACTCATTGAAGCCAACGCATTCCAGGCTGTGATTGTAATCCAGATCCATGTTGCCGTTTTCGCGGTAATAGGTATTCTGGATCAGCGTCACGGATTTCCGTTTGCCGTCCGGGAACGGCGTCAAACGCTCGTCCAGAATTTCGTGCGTCCATTCTTCAATGGTCGGTTCCAGTCCGAGCAGGCGGCAGGCGGGTGCGGCTGTCTCTCTGGCACGCCCCATGGGGGAGGAAAAGATCCGATCGATTTTCGATGCGGCGATACGCTTGCCCACGGCTTCCGCCTGCAGTTTGCCGCGCTCGGTCAGGCAGTCCAGTGTATAATTGGGATCGCCGTGGCGGACGATATATAAAAGCATACGTTCTCTCCTTTATGATCGGAAAGCCATCGGGAAACCGATGGCTTTCTCATGTTTATCAGATGCGGGAAATGGAGACGGTTACGTCCTCGCCGTTGATGTTCCAATCCTTGGATACGCCCTCTGCGGCATCACCGAAGGAATCGGCAAGCACAGCGGCGGCGATCTCAGCGCGGTTGTTCTCCACGATAGCGGAAATCTTGTCGCTGCCGGTGATAGTCACGCGGATATGATCGGTCACCTCAAAGTCGGCGTCCTTACGCATGGTCTGGATCTTGGAGATCACTTCGCGCATGTAGCCTTCCTCGATCAGCTCAGGCGTCAGGTTGGTATCCAGCGCCACAACGATACCGTGATCGGCAACGGAGAAGTAGCCTTCCTTCTGCTGAACCTCGATGAGAAGATCTGCCTCCGTGAGGACAACATCCTCTCCGTCGAAGCTGAACTTCAGGGAGCCGGTGGTATCCAGCTCGTTCTTGGCGGCATTGCCGTCCACTTCTGCCAGCGCGGTCTTGATCTTGCCCAGCAGTTTGCCGTACTTCGGACCGACAGTCTTCAGCTGCGGCTTGAAGGAGTAAGAGGAAATGGCGGAAACGTCGGTGACGAATTCCACGTGCTTGACGTTCAGCTCATCCTCTACGATCTCGCGGTAGTAATCGCCCACGGTGCGCTCGGTCTTGACATACATATTGGCCAGAGGCTGACGGTTCTTGATATTGGAGCCGTTGCGGGCGCTGCGTCCCAGAACAACCACGTCCAGAATGAATTCCATATCGTCTTCCAGCTGTTTATCGATGAAGGAAGCGTCGGATACGGGATAGTCGCAGAGATGGATGCTTTCAGGCGCGCTCTGATCCACAGTGCGGACGAGGTTCTGATAGATATCCTCCGCCATGAAGGGAATCATGGGCGCGGAAGCCTTAGCGATAGTGACGAGGCAGGTGTACAGCGTCATGTACGCAGTGATTTTGTCCTCGGTCATATCCTTACCCCAGAAACGCTCGCGGCAGCGGCGGACATACCAGTTGGACAGCTCATCCACAAAGGTGGAGAGTGCCTTGGCAGCCTCAGGGATGCGGTAGTTATCCAGATGATTATCCGTTTCCGCCACGGAAGTATGCAGGCGGGAGAGGATGAAGCGGTCCATAACGGTGAGAGCGCAGTCTTTCAGGCTGTACTTCGTGGGATCGAAGTTATCAATATCGGCGTACAGCGTCCAGAACGCATAGGTATTCCACAGAGTGCCCATGAATTTACGCTGACCCTCCACAACGGCGCGCCCGTAGAAACGGTTGGGCAGCCACGGAGCGGAGTTGGTGTAGAAATACCAGCGGATAGCGTCGGCGCCGTAGGTGGACAGCGCGTCGAAGGGATCCACGGCGTTACCCTTGGACTTGGACATCTTCTGACCGTTTTCATCCTGAACGTGACCGAGAACGATAACGTTCTTGAAGGGTGCACGGTTGAAAATCAGGGTGGAAATTGCCAGCAGAGAGTAGAACCAGCCGCGGGTCTGGTCAACAGCCTCGGAGATGAAGTCTGCCGGGAACTGTGCCTCGAAGAGATCCTGATTCTCGAAAGGATAGTGATGCTGTGCGAAGGGCATGGAGCCGGAGTCGAACCAGCAGTCGATAACCTCGGGGACACGGGTCATGGCGCCGCCGCACTTCGGGCATTTCAGCTTGACATTATCGATATGGGGACGGTGCAGCTCCACTGTCTCCGGGCACTCGATCGCCATTTCCTTCAGCTCAGCAACGGAACCGATGGCATGACGGCATCCGCACTCGCACTCCCAGATATTCAGAGGAGTACCCCAGTAGCGGTTACGGCTGATGCCCCAGTCCTGTACGTTCTCCAGCCAGTCGCCGAAGCGTCCCTTACCGATGGATTCGGGGATCCAGTTGATGGTGTTGTTGTTGCGGATCAGATCGTCGCGCACGGCGGTCATCTTGATGAACCAGGATTCGCGTGCGTAGTAGATCAGGGGAGTATCGCATCTCCAGCAGAACGGATATTCATGCTCGAACTTGGGCGCATCGAAGAGCAGACCGCGCTTCTCCAGATCGGTCAGTACCATGGGATCGGCTTTCTTGACGAATACGCCGGCGAAAGGAGTTTCAGCGGTCATATCGCCCTTGCCGTCCACGAACTGTACGAAAGGCAGATCGTACTTGCGTCCCACGTTCGCGTCATCCGCACCGAATGCGGGAGCAATATGAACGACGCCGGTACCGTCGGACATGGTAACATAGTTATCGCAGGTGACGTAGTGACCCTTCTTGCCCTGCTTCTCGCATACGGGAATGGAGCACTCGAAGAGCGGCTCGTATTCCTTGTATTCCAGATCGGTGCCCACATAGCTCTCAAGCACTTCATAAGCGGGAGCATCATCGGTCTTCAGATGACCGAGCACCTTGTCCGCCAGAGCCTCGGCGAGATAATAGGTGTAGCCGTCAGCGGCTTTGACCTTGATATAGCTCTCACGGGGATTGACGCAGAGAGCCACGTTGGAGGGCAGCGTCCACGGTGTGGTGGTCCATGCCAGGATATAGGCATCCTCGCCCTTCACTTTGAAGCGGGCGATAGCGGAACGCTCTTTTACCAGCTTATAGCCCTGTGCAACCTCGTGCGTGGACAGGGGTGTACCGCAGCGGGGGCAGTAG
>SVTS01000096.1 GCA_015063645.1 Oscillospiraceae bacterium
GGTTTCCCGGACCCTTCCCCAAAACCTTTTAAGGCAAAAAGATAATTCGGTTTGTCGGCAAGACAGCCAAGGAGGTTGGAGTGGGGTGAATTGCCGCGTTAGCGGCAAGAGGGGAGGGGCAGGAAACTTCGGCGTTTGAGATGGTTCCTGACCCTCCCTTCTTGAGCGGTGCGAAAGCACCGCGGACAAAATTAAAGAAAACCGATCCGAAGATCGATTTTCTTCCCAGTTTGGTGACTAAGTCACGGATATCCACAGAAAAATCCGGTATACTGTATACGTAAACAAAAGAAAGGAGCATTCCGCATGATCATTCATATCACAAAAGATAATTTTTCCGCTGAAGTTATAGAATCCGGCGATACCGTTCTCCTCGATTTCTGGGCACCCTGGTGCGGCCCCTGCCGCATGATGTCCGCCATTCTGGATGAGGTAACGGAAGAGATGCCCTCCGCAAAGATCGGCAAGATCAACGTGGATGAGGAAAGCGAGCTGGCAAGCCAGTTCGGTATCATGAGCATTCCTACGTTTGTTCTTTTCAAGGACGGCAAACCCGCGCAGAAATTTGTCGGCGGCAGAGATAAAGAGGACATCATCGCCCTTTTCGACTGATTTCCGCAAGGGCAGCCGGATTGGTGATCCGCAGCTTCCCACGCCCCGTTTCCACCATCCCCCGCAGAGAAAAATCCTTCAGCGTCCGTGAGACAACCTCACGGGCGCTGCCTGTTTTCCGGGCAATTTCCTCCTGCGTCAGATTCAGAATCCTGCTGCCGCACCGGGCGGATTCCTCCGCGAGAAATGCCGCAATCCTCTGCGCCACGCCGGTGAGCAGGATTCCCCGCAGAAGCGAGTTGATCTCCTCCGCGCGCCGGAGGGAACTCTGCAAAGCAAAGATTTCCATCGCCGGCTGTCTGGCGGCGATCTCCGCAAATGCGGCGTGGGGGATGAAGCAGCATTCGCAGTCCGTCTCGGCGGACAGAAGTACGCCTGCAGGCACAGATACATCGGGGACGCTGAAAAAGAACGGATCGCCTGCCGCAAGAGGGAAGAGGGATATCTCCCGCCCCTCCTCGGAGAGCAGAAATGCCCGCGCAGTACCGGAGCGCAGAGTCAGTACGCCCTCCCGCGTTCCATCGGAAATCAGAGTCCCGCTGCTGACGCGGATATAGCGGGAAACTGCGCACAGACGAGCGCGCTGTGCCACGGGGATGGATCCCCAGAAGGGGAAGGACGCGCTGTACAGGTGGGCATAATCGGATTCACGCATATACGGGCTCCTTCGGGGGATTATTCTTCTTCGTCCACGTGGATCACGCCGTTCAGGAATGCGATGGCGCGCTCGGGCGCATCCTTGGCATTGCCCCAGGGTTCATCTTCGTAGCGGTAATCGAATTTCTTGACGAACCAGCTGACGTCGGCGTTCAGCGTGTCCATGAACGTGTCCATCTGTACGCTGACGGCTTTGTAGAAATCGGCGAAATCCCGGCGGCTCATGCGTGCCTTGGCGGCGGCGGCAAACGTGCCGAAATGATTCAGACAGAAGAAAGGCTGTGCAGCGCATTTGGTGCGGAATTCGGGATCCTGCTCCCACAGCAGCGCGGCGGTCTCCTGCATCAGAGTGAAATTGTGGGCAATGCGTCCGCAGACGTAACAGGAATCCTTCAGCGTGGTGAATTTCTTGATAGCACCCTCACCGGCTTTGCCGATGAACGCGGCGCCGGCGCCGAGATTTTTCTTCTGATCCGCCAGATGGCTCTCCAGAATCAGCGCCAGAGGCAGACGCTTGCCCCGGCGGAGCATCATGCTGAAATGATCGCGGCAGAAGCCCTGCTCGTTGGTTTTGAGCCGGACGTCCGGCTCCATCATGGACGCGCCCAGAATGAGATCCAGCTCGTCCCGCTCCAGTTTGTTGTACAGACGGCAGAAGGGGCAGCCAAGCGAGGGATCCGCCGCGGATGCCTCGAACGCTTCATTGACGGGTATGGTATAAATCTGTTCCATAATTTCCTCCGGATGAATATGGATGTTACGTAAACGCTGATTAACGTGCGGTGTCCACCCACTATGTATAGCTCAAAATGCACGTTCGCCCAAGGGGGCGGAGCCCCCCTGACCCCCGTTTTTGTTAGGGCAGGGGGCTTCGCCCCCTGCTCCCCCTGGACAGTTTCCTGTATTCCGGTTAATCATCGGTTACTGAAAATATTATAACAGAGTCCCGCACGGATTGCAAGAGATTTCGGAAAAAGTGGAGCGGGGAAGAAACTTCGGTGTGCGGTATGCTCTTTTCCCGCTCTATCCGAATTTTAACTTTCATTTTACATTCCCCATCTTGCAAGACGGAGGAAAATCATGTATACTATTGTATGTAAAATTCAAGTACCCCGGAGAAACTGATGAAACAGAAACGTGTGCTCTCCGTGCAGGATATCTCCTGCTTCGGAAAATGTTCCAATACCGTCGCTCTGCCCGTGCTCAGCGCCGCAGATATAGAAACGGTGATCCTTCCCACAGCCCTGCTCTCCACCCATACGGGCGGATTCCAGAATTATACATTCCTCGACCTGACGGAGGAGATGCACCGCATCCTCTCCCATTTCCGCTCGCTGGATATGCGTTTTGACGCACTGTATACCGGTTATTTCGGTTCCGCCGCTCAGCTGGCTGACGTGGCATCCTTCCGTCCGTCCCTGATGGCGGAGGGAGGATTCGTCCTTGTGGATCCGGTGATGGGGGACGGCGGCAGGCTGTATTCCATCTATGACAGCGCATTTGTGTGCGCCATGCGGGAATTCTGCCGCGGTGCGGATCTGATCACGCCCAACGTTACGGAGGCGTGCCTGCTGGCGGATATCCCCTACAGCGGCGACAGTTATGACGCGCAGAAAATGGATGCCGTTCTGGAGGGGATCAGCCGTCTGGGATGCCGGTGCGCCGTGATCACTGGTGTGCATTTCGGGGAGAACGATATCGGCGTTGTCTGCCGGGATTTTTCGGCGGAGAAATCGTTTACGCTGTCCGCACCCCGCTCGGACGCGCCGCTCCATGGCACGGGCGATGTGTTTGCTTCCGCTCTGCTGGCGTATCTGATGAACGGATTTGAGATGCGTGAGGCACTGCGCAAAACGGTGCGCTTTGTCTCGGCGGCGATTCATGATACGGAGGCGGATCTGGAAAGTCACTGGTACGGACTGAAATTCGAGGGATGTCTCGGCACACTCAGCGACGATGTCCGCATGAAAAAGATAGAGAGAACACTGCAGTAAGAGGTGGAATGCATATGATCACACTGGAAGATCTGAAGAAAAATGAAGATGTGCGCACCCTGATCACCCGGGCGGATGAATCCCTGGATGCGCTTGGATATACGGAGCACTCCTTTGCTCACGTGACCCGCACAGCGGAGATTGCGGGATATATTCTCTCCTCTCTCGGCTATGATGAACACGATGTGGAGCTTGCCCGCGTTGCCGGCTATCTCCACGATATCGGCAATCTGGTGAACCGGATCGAGCACTCCCAGTCCGGTGCTGTGATGGCGTTCGTTCTGCTCACCCGCCTCGGTATGCCCATGGCGGACGTGGCCACCGTAACCACCGCCATCGGCAATCATGATGAGGGCACCGGCGTTCCCGTAAATCCCCTTGCCGCCGCGCTGATCCTGGCGGATAAATCCGATGTGCGCCGGGGACGCGTGCGCAATGCGGAGGAGATCACCTTCGATATCCACGACCGCGTCAACTATTCCGCGGAGCATTCCGAATTGATTATCGCGGAGGATAAAAAGACCGTCACGCTGGAGATCGCGGTGGATACTCACTACGGCTCCGTGATGGATTATTTTGAAATATTCCTCGGACGGATGCTCATGTGCCGCAAGGCGGCGGAAAAGCTGGGCATGGCGTTCCGCCTGACTATCAACGGACAGATCCTGCTGTGAGGCTGCGATGATTTATCTTCTGGAAGATGACGACAGCATACGCAATTTTGTGGCGTATGCGCTGAATAATTCCGGGCTGGAGACCCGGGATTTTGCCGTGCCATCCGCGTTCTGGGCAGGTGTCAAAGGGCAGATCCCGTCGCTGATCCTGCTGGATATTATGCTGCCGGAGGAGGACGGTATGTCCGTGCTCCGCAAACTCCGCGCCCGTCCCGAAACGAAGGATATCCCCGTGATCATGCTGACGGCGAAAGGGACGGAATATGACAAAGTGATCGCTCTGGACAGCGGTGCGGATGATTATGTGACCAAGCCTTTCGGTATCATGGAGCTGATGGCGCGGGTGCGCGCCCATCTGCGCAGACGGGAACCGGAGGAGGTGCGGGAGTACCGCATCGGGGAGCTGTATGTCTGCCCTGCCCGGCATATTGTCCTTGCGGGGGGTGAGGAGGTCACGCTGACGCATAAAGAGTTCGATTTGCTTTGCCTGCTTCTGTCCGACAGCGGTACCGTGTTCACCCGGGATCGCATTCTGTCCGAAATATGGGGATTCCGCTTTGACGGGGAAAGCCGTACTGTGGACGTCCACATCCGTACCCTGCGCACCAAACTGGGCGCCTGCGGCGATCTGATCGAAACAGTCCGCGGCGTCGGCTACAAGATCGGCGGAGGAATCGGATAAACATACAGCGGAGGCATTATGAAACGACATATTTTCTGGGGCATCACGCTGAGCGTATGGGCGGCAGCGGTGCTGCTCGCTGTCCTGGCGGCGTATGCCGTGAGCGGTACCGTTATAGAGACGCCGTTCACGCTGCTTTTCGTCGCCGTTTTTCTTGCCGCACCTGCGGCGGCTTCCATCATTTCCAGAAAAATCACGGCGCCCCTGGCGCAGATCGATCCTGAAAATCCCCCCGATGCGGAGGACTATCCGGAGCTTGGGGATATGCTGCACCGCCTGCACCGGCAGAATGAACTGATCGGCAAGCAGATGAACGATCTCCGCCGTCAAAGAGAGGAATTCCGCGCCATCACGGAGAATATGGATGAGGGATTTATCCTGATCGATAAGGAAACCGAAATCCTCTCCTATAACGCCAGCGCGCTCCGCCATCTGGGCAGGGATAAATCCGGCGGCGGAAGCGTCTTTGATCTCAATCGCTCCGCGCCGTTCTGTGCCGCGGTGGGTGAGGCGCTGATGGGACAGCACAATGAAAAAACGCTGGAACATGACGGACGCGTCTATCAGCTGATCGCCAATCCGGTTACGGAAAACGGACAGACGGACGGCGCTGTCATCGTGATTCTGGATATCACCGAGAAGCGCCAGCGGGAACAGATGCGCCGGGAATTCACGTCCAATGTCTCCCACGAGCTGAAAACCCCGCTGACTTCCATCTACGGCATATCGGATATGCTCCGCAGCGGTATGGTAAAGGCGGAGGATATCTCCCGTTTTGCCGAAACGATCCATAAAGAAAGCGGACGCATGATCACGCTGGTGGAAGATACCATCCGCCTGTCCCAGCTGGATGAGGATTCCATTCCCTATGAAAAAGAGGATGTGGATCTGTACGCGGCGGCGGCGGAAATTCTTTCCCGGCTCCGGCCTGCGGCGGAATGCCGCTCCATTACGCTTTCCCTTGCAGGCGAATCCCATACCGTTTACGGCGTCCGGACAATTCTGTGGGAGATCGTGTCCAATCTCTGCGATAATGCCGTCAAATACAACCGTGACGGCGGCAGTGTCTCTGTGTGCGTAACGGAGGAGGCGGGCAGATGCGCCCTCATCGTTGCCGATACCGGTATCGGTATCCCCCGCGAACATCTGGATCGGGTCTGCGAGCGGTTCTACCGGGTGGATAAAAGCCATTCCCGCGCTATCGGCGGCACCGGTCTGGGACTGTCCATCGTCAAGCACGGCGTCGCCTATCATGGCGGCGAGATGAAAATCACTTCCGTGCCGGATGAGGGAACGACGGTGAAGATTCTTTTCTGAGAGGGTGGAAGACGGGGAATTTCCCGCATATTGCATCAAATTCCCTGCCCGCTTTCCCTCCCACATTGGCATATCCCCCACTTGACTTTTTACAGGAAAAATGCTATAATAATACTGTCCCGTTTTTTGTGAAAATTCGCGCCTGCCTGCACAGACAGTCTTATCCGGATATGCCGCAAAAGGACAAAAATCAAATATTCCGGCCTATGTAACTGACGGATCAGTGGGGAACCACAGGGAGCATGAGCCGCGCATATGCCGCCGACCGTCTGGGCAGTCACTCAAGCATCACAGGAGAGGACTGCCGTTTTTATTTTTTGTTAATCTATCTTTACGGAAGGATTTCCATATATGAAAAAAGTTGCCATTATCATGGGCTCCGACAGCGATCTGCCTGTTGTGGAGAAAGCCATCGACACTCTCGCACAGTACGGCGTTCCCGCCGAAGTGCACGTTTATTCCGCGCACCGTACGCCGGAAGAAGCCCGCGCATTTGCCATGAATGCCCGTGCCAACGGATTCGGTGCCATCATCGCCGCCGCCGGTAAAGCGGCACACCTTGCCGGTGCCCTCGCCGCCAATACCACCCTGCCCGTGATCGGAATCCCCGTCAAGGCATCCGTGCTGGACGGTATGGACGCTCTGCTTTCCACCGTGCAGATGCCTGCCGGTATCCCCGTGGCAACCGTTGCCATCGACGGCGCCGCAAACGCCGCTCTGCTGGCAATCGAGATCCTCGCCGTATCCGACGATGAACTCGCCGCCAAGCTGGACAGTGCCCGCCGCGCAGCCACCGAAAAGGTGCTCAAAGCCAACGCGGCTGTAGAAGAAAAGTATAATAAGTAAGGGAAAACGGCAGGGGCGCCGCCCCTGCACCCTGCAAGGAGCTTTGCTCCTTGACCTCAGAGCATAAAGATATTCAGATTTCCCTTTCCCCGGGATCCAAGGGCAAAGCCCTTGGCAGGTGCAGGGCGGCGCCCTGCCGGGGTTTCGGGGCAGAGCCCCACTATACCAACGTATAAGGAGAACCATATGGGTGGATTTTTCGGCGCGGTCAATCACGGCGACGCGGTAGCCGATGTCTTTTTCGGAACGGATTACCATTCTCATCTCGGCACGGCACGCGGCGGTATGGCTGCGTATGATGCGCAGATCGGTCTGCAGAGAGATATTCATAACATCCAGAATTCCCCGTTCCGCACCAAATTTGAACATATTTTTGAGGAAATGCAGGGTACTTCCGCTATCGGATGTATCAGTGATGCGGATCCTCAGCCCCTCCTGATCCGCTCCGGATTGGGTACATACGCGATCTGCATGGTGGGCGTGATAAATAACGCCGATGCGCTGATCGAACAGTATTTTGAAACAAACGGCGCTTACTATTCCGCCATGACCGGCGGCAAGGTCAATTCGCTGGAGCTTCTCGCCGCGCTGATCAGCCAGCGGGAGAGCTTCGCTGAGGGAATCCGCTTTGCACAGCAGTGCATTGAGGGTTCTGCCTCCATCATGATCCTGAAGGATAACGGCAGCATCATCGCCGCAAGAGATCTGCTGGGCAGAACGCCCGTGGAGATCGGTCAGCGGGACGACGATTTTTGCGCTTCCTTTGAATCCTTCGCCTGCGGCAAGCTGGGCTATCACGTTGTGAAAGAACTGGGTCCCGGCGAGATCGTGGAGTTGTCCCTGGATAAGGGGGTCGTACAGCTGGCGCCTCCCGGAGAGAAGATGCGGATGTGCTCCTTCCTCTGGACGTATTACGGCTATCCTGCCTCCACTTATGAGGGCGTCAACGTGGAAACCATGCGCAACCGCGACGGCGCGATCATCGCCGAGCACGATGCGGAAGCGGGTAATGCGGAGAACGTGGATTACGTCAGCGGTCTGCCGGATTCCGGTACGCCCCATGCTATCGGCTATGCCAATCAGAGCCACATCCCCTTTGCCCGTCCCTATATCAAATATACGCCTACATGGGCGAGAAGCTTTACGCCCCAGAGTCAGGTGGAACGCGAACGCGTCGCCAAGATGAAGCAGATCCCGATCAAAGAGCTGATCGAAGATAAGAACCTGCTCTTCGTGGATGACTCCATCGTCCGCGGGACACAGCTGAGAGAGACGGTGGAATTCCTCTACGAGAACGGCGCCAAAGCGGTGCATATGCGTTCCGGCTGTCCGCCGATCATGTACAGCTGCAAATATCTGAATTTCTCCCGCTCCAACAGTGATATGGAACTGCTGGCAAGACGGATCATCAAGGATATGGAGGGCGAGGAGGGTTCCCGCCATCTGGATGAATACGCCGACGGCACTACGGAGCGCGGCAAAAAACTCCGTCAGGCCATCGCGGATAAATTCAATTTCACCTCTCTGGATTTCCAGACGCTGGACGGTATCCTGCAGTCCATCGGCATTGATCCGTGCAAGCTCTGCACATACTGCTGGAACGGTAAAGAATAATGAGGGGAAACGGTCGCTTTCTTGAAAGAAAGCTCCGCAAAGAACTTTATACTGGAAACATCTGCTGTAAATTACAGAAGAATCGAGTCTGCACAGACTCAATTCCAACATTTGCCTCAAAAGTTTTGGGGGTGTCGGACCCTTTTTCAAAAGGGTCTGACCGTATCCCCTACCATTAAAAAGGAGACATCGACTATGAAAAGCGAAAGCGCAAGCTACAAGGCAGCCGGCGTGGATATCACTGCGGGATACCGTGCTGTGGAACTGATGAAGGAACACGTCAAGCGTACCAAGATCCCGGGCGTGATGGATGACATCGGCGGCTTCGGCGGCATGTTTGCTCCGCCCATCGCGGGCATGAAAGAGCCGATCCTCGTCAGCGGCACCGACGGCGTCGGAACAAAGATCAAGCTGGCGTTCCTGATGGACAAGCATGACACCGTCGGTATCGACGCGGTGGCTATGTGCGTCAACGATATCATCTGCTGCGGCGCAAAACCGCTCTTCTTCCTCGATTATATTGCCTGCGGCAAGAACCAGCCGGAGAAGATTGCTGCCATCGTGGCAGGCGTAGCTGAGGGCTGCGTCCGTTCCGGATGTGCGCTCATCGGCGGTGAGACCGCAGAGCATCCCGGTCTGATGCCGGAGGATGAGTACGATCTGGCGGGATTCGCGGTAGGTATCGTGGATCGCTCTGCCGTGATCGATAAGAATTCCGTAAAGCCGGGCGACGTGATTATCGCTCTGCCTTCCAGCGGCGTGCACTCCAACGGATTCTCTCTGGTGCGCCGTGCGCTGGACGTGGAAAATGCCGATCTGAGTGCACCCCGTGCGGAGTTGGGCGGCAAGTCCCTTGGCGAGACCCTGCTGACCCCCACCAGACTCTATGTGAAGCCGATTCTGGCTCTGCTGGAGCAGGTGAAGGTGCACGGCATCTCCCACATCACCGGCGGCGGATTCTATGAGAATATTCCGCGCTGCCTGCCTGACGGCGTATCCGCAAAGATTGAGCGCAGTGCCGTAAAGGTTCTGCCGATCTTCGATCTGATCGCGAAAGAGGGCAATGTGCCGGAGCGCGACATGTTCAACACGTTCAACATGGGCGTGGGCATGTCCGTGGTGGTGGATGCTGCCGATGCGGAGAAGGCGCTGGCAATTCTGAAAGAGAACGGCGAGGACGCCTATGTGATCGGTGAAGTGGTCGCAGGCGGCGAGGGCTGTGTGATATGCTGAAAGAGCGCACGAAGATAGCCGTATTCGTCTCAGGCGGCGGCACAAATCTGCAGGCGATTCTGGATGCGGCGGCTGCCGGGAATTTGCCCGACGGCGAGATCGCACTGGTGCTGTCCTCAAAAGCGGATGCTTATGCGCTGGAGAGAGCGAAAAACGCCGGCGTAAAAACGGCGGTTGTATCGAAAAAGGAATGCGGATCGCAGGAATCCTTTGAAGCGAAGATTCTGGCGGAGCTGGAGAAAAACGGCATTGAGATGATTGTGCTGGCGGGATTTATGTCGATTCTGTCGGCGGATTTCACGGGACGTTTCCCCCGTCGGATTCTGAATGTACATCCGTCCCTGATCCCCGCGTTCTGCGGCAAGGGATTTTACGGACTGCGTGTACATGAGGCGGCGCTGGAGTACGGTGTGAAGGTCAGCGGTGCCACGGTACATTTTGTAAACGAGATTCCGGACGGCGGAGAGATCATTGCCCAGAAGGCAGTGGACATTCTGCCGGGCGACACGCCGGAGATTCTGCAGAAGCGGATCATGGAGCAGGCGGAATGGATTCTGCTTCCTGCGGCTGTGCAGACTGTTGCGAAGGAATTGAGAGAGAGATGATTTATAGTCAGGGGACTCCGTCCCCTGAAACCCCTGCCGCCTTTTGAGAAAGGCGGGCGAAAACTTTTGGAAAAAGATAGCTTAAAATACAGGAGGATTATCCATGAACGAGTTTCAGTTGAAGTATGGCTGCAATCCCAATCAGAAGCCTTCCCGCATTTTTATGCAGGACGGAAGTGAGTTGCCGATCGAGATTCTCTGCGGCAGACCCGGTTACATCAATTTCCTTGACGCGCTGAATTCCTGGCAGCTGGTAAAAGAGATCAAAGAGGCTACCGGCATGTGTGCCGCTACTTCTTTCAAGCATGTCAGCCCCACTTCTGCGGCTGTCGGCACGAAGCTCTCTCCCGAGCTGAAGAAGGCTTGTTTTGTTGATGACATTGAGGGTCTGGATGATTCTCCTCTGGCATGTGCGTATGCCCGTGCCCGCGGTACGGACCGCATGTCCTCTTTCGGTGACTGGATCGCACTTTCCGACGTATGCGACAAGACCACGGCTCTGCTGGTCAAGCGTGAGGTTTCTGACGGCATCATTGCTCCCGGCTACACCGATGAGGCGCTGGAGATTCTGATGAGCAAGCGCAAAGGTGCGTACAATATTGTGAAGATCGACGAGAACTATGTTCCCGAGGAGATCGAGCGCAAGCAGGTATTCGGCATCACCTTTGAGCAGGGACGCAACAATTTCAAAATTGACAACGAACTGCTTTCCAACGTGGTGACTGCGAACAAGAATCTGCCCGAGGAGGCACGCCGCGATCTGATCATTGCACTGATCACGCTGAAGTATACGCAGTCCAATTCCGTCTGCTATGCGAAGGACGGACAGGCGATCGGCGTAGGTGCCGGACAGCAGTCCCGCATCCACTGCACGAGACTGGCAGGACAGAAGGCCGATACATGGCATCTGAGACAGCATCCGAAGGTACTGGCACTGCCGTTCCTCCCGACGCTGGGCAGACCTGACCGCGACAACGTGATTGACGGATACATTAACAAGAACGAAGAAGATGTCTGCGCAGACGGCATCTGGCAGAAGTATTTCACCGAGCAGCCTTCTCCGCTGACCGCAGAGGAAGCACGGGCATATCTGGATACCATCACCGGCGTATCCGTAGGCAGTGACGCGTTCTTCCCGTTCTCCGACAATATTGAGCGCGCAAAGAAGAGCGGCGTTTCCTACATCGCCGAGCCCGGCGGATCCATCCGCGACGATCTGGTGATCGAGTGCTGTGACAAGTACGGCATCGCCATGGCGTTCACAGGCATGAGATTGTTCCATCATTAAGGCGCTGCAGTCAGGGGGACTTTTGAAAAAGTCCCCCCCGACACCCCCTCAAAACTTTCATAACAAATAAAAATCCAGTATAGCGGATAAACAGGCGATTTTTTCACTTTCCCGTCAGAAGGCAAGGA
>SVTS01000002.1 GCA_015063645.1 Oscillospiraceae bacterium
TGCCGTAACCGCGATGAGCTGCTCTGCGGCGGAATCAGTGCCGGTCAGTGGTGCCGGCAGTTGGCGGATGCTGCTGTTTATCGCGGCAGGCGCGTGTATCGGACTGCTTGCCGGTGTGATTTTCCGCCGGATCCGTGCAAAGTGATCATCAGAAAGGGAACGGAGGACATCCATGAAGCAATATAAGCCGGAGATTTTTCTGCTTCTGTACGGCATCGGGATTTTTTATCTGATCCCCGGAATTGTGACTCTCTGCGGAGGAAACGCCGATGAAAAACTGTATATGATTCTGGCAGTGCTTCTGCCGGAAGCTGTCGGCGTGATTCTGTATACAACCCGGCGGCGCCGGTATCTGTTTCCTGCGCTGTGCATGAGTTTTCTGCCCCTTGGATACGGAATTTTTCTGTATCCGTGGCACGTGGAAGTGTGGTACAGCTATTATCCCGATATGGGCATGTGCCTGATTACGGGCGCAGTTATGGCGTTTTTTCATGTATTCATTGTGCTTGTCTATGTCCTCATCGGCGCCCTTGCGGGCGGAATCGCGGATTGGGAGCAGGCAAAACGTATCCGCAGTGAGGAGAAACTTAAATGAAACGAAAACTGCTTGTATGTGCACTGCAGATTCTGCTGGTCGGCACACTGATGCTGAGCGGCGCGATCCGTGATACAGGAGATTTCCGTACTGCCGCCGTGCATATTCTGACGGCGGGGACTCTGCTGAACGCATTATGGTACTGTCTGGCATCGGGAAGTTTTTTCTTTCCCCTGCAGATCGGCGCGGCGGTGACGTTCGGATTCTTTTTCCTGTTTGGGGAGCTGACGACGTATGGAATTGCACAGTATTTCACTCTCTGGCGTTTGTTCGATGCCTTGGGCATGGCGGCAGCGGGCGCGTCTCTCGCACTGTCCGCCGCGGCGCTCGGAGCGATCCTCGCCCATCTGATCCGTACCGCCGCGGAGAAAATCCGTACAGGGCATGCCGCATGCCCGTACCTGTGGGAAATGCTGCTCTGCTTTGTCTGGATCACGGTGATCTATCTGTTTCCGCTGTCCGTGCGTTTTACGGAGTGGGATTTTCTGATCGAAAGCGATAAATACCTCTTTTTCATTGCCGGAGCCGCCTGTCTCTGTGCAGGAGTGTACGGATTTGCGCGCGGACGCTTCCTTCTTCCGGTGCTGGTGCTGACCCTGATTTCCGGTGGGATGGGATTCTTCACCTACAGTTATCCGGAAGTGCATACAACGGCGCATGTTTTCAATTTTGCGGAAAACGTGCAGATTTTCGGACTGCTGGTGGCTGTGCCGCTGACGGCATTCGGCGCCGGTATCGGCGTATTGCTCGGACGGATTGCCTGTGCGGTACAGGATCACATTGACTACCGTAAAACAATACAAGATTATAATAAATCGGAGTAAAACTATGAACAACATTCAGCGCATCACCAGTTTTTCCGTGGATCACGATAAGCTGATTCCGGGCATCTACATCTCCCGTGTGGACGGGGATATCACCACGTTCGATCTGCGGACCCGCACGCCCAACGGCGGCAGTTTTATGGATACATGCACCGCCCACTCCGTGGAGCACATGTTTGCCACCTATGTCCGCAACAGCGAAATCGGCGACCGCGTGATCTATTTCGGTCCCATGGGATGCCGGACGGGCTTCTATCTGCTGACCCGGGACGTGGAGCCGGAGACGGTTCTTGCGATCGTCAAAGAGACACTTGCAAAGATCATTGCCCATGACGGCGGCATGTTCGGCGCAGAGCGCAAAGAATGCGGCAACTATCTGGATCTGAATCTGGATGACGCGAAGCGGGAATGCGCGGCGTATCTGGATGTTCTGAACAGCAAAAAGGAGATCACTTTTCGCTATGAATAAGCGGATTCTGCTTATTTTCTGCCTGCTTATGACAGCTTTGCTGTGCGGGTGCCGTGCATCGATTATCGAAGGGACGGAAATCACCGTGCGCGGCGTGGTGACGGATACCTCTTATGCGACCGTTGAAGAAAAGCCGTATGGAATCTTTGAGGAAGCCTATCCGCGTATTCTTGTGAAATCGGAAGACGGTAAGACGCACGGTTTCTTTAAGGTGCGCGGCTATGATCTGGCGACAGCCTTCCCCGGTGATACCGTGATAATCCGCGGCGGCACGGAGAAAGGCTCCGGTCTGACCGTTGCCGTGGAGATAACCGTACTGGAAAAGGGCGAATGGCATCGGGAATGGGAAGAAAAGCAGACGGCGGAAACTGCCGGAACATAACAAAACAATACTGAACAATCGGAGTGAATACATATGAACACAAAATTCAAAAAAATCGGCATCATCGGTGCCATGGGCGTGGAGATCGAGGCGCTTGCCGCCGCTATGGAGAACGTACAGCGTGAGACGTTCGGGCGGATTGAACTGCGCAGCGGCACACTCTGCGGTCAGCAGGTTGTGCTGGCAAAATGCGGCGTGGGCAAAGTTTTTGCCGCCATGTGCGCCCAGACGATGATCCTGCGCTGCGGCGTGGACGCGATCATCAACACCGGCGTTGCCGGAACGCTGAGCGATCAGCTGTCCATCGGCGATATCGCCGTGTCCGCGGATGTGGTGCAGCATGATATGGATACATCCCCCCTGGGTGATCCCGTGGGACTGATCTCCGGGCTGAATATCGTGCATATGCCCGCCGATCCCGCTCTGGCTGATGCCGTGGAAGCGGCCATCACCGCCGCCGGCGGAAAATATCTCCGCGGCACCATCGCCTCGGGCGATCAGTTCATCGCCGGTGAAGCAAAGAAAGCATGGATCCGCGATACATTCGGCGCGATTGCCTGTGAGATGGAGGGAGCCGCTGTCGGACAGGTCTGCACAGCAAACGGCGTGCCCTTTGCTGTGATCCGTGCGATCTCCGACGGAGGAAATGAGGAATCCCCCATGGATTATCCTACCTTCGTGAAGATGGCAGCCGCCCGCAGTGCCGACGTGGTACAGGCTGTGCTGGCAAATCTGTGATGCGCCTCCGCAGAGACAAAGATGCCCGGGATTCCACAACCGTGAAATCCCGGGCACTGTGTTTGCGGGTTTATCTTCCGTACATCTTTTCCGATTCAAGGCCGGCGATGTGGCGGGCATCGTTCATGATCTCGAAGGAAGGCGCGGCAAGGGTTCCCTCGTCCCCCGCAAGACTGACCACGGTGATCGCCGTGAAATCCGGACAAAGCGCGGAGCAGACAAAGGGAAAGGGCAGATTGAACAGATGGGACATCACAGCGCTGGAGGAACCGCCGTGGCTGACCATCATTACCGTGCTGTACCGGTTGGAATGAACCCGATAGAATTCTCCTTCCCGCTCAAAGCCAAGATCGGCAAGCCAGCGGTCGAAATTCTCACCGACCTTCAGCGCATTCTCCGTCACCCGGTTGCGAGCGAACAATTCTTCCTCCGTCCATGCAGGGGAAAGAAGTGTCTGACCGGCGGCGACCATGTCTTCCGCAATGCTCCAGGGATGCCCGTTGTGCGCAATGGGATTTTCGTCCAGCGAACCCCAGGCGATCTCCCGCATGAAATCCAGCTTCTCCACATTCAATCCGTGCATATCGGCAATGTGCTGGGCGGTTTCAGCCGCACGACCGCAGGAGGAAGAGAAGATCCGATCGATTTTCTCTCCGCGGAGCCGCTCAGCGGCAGCCTGCGCATGCAGATGACCCAGCTCGGTCAGACAGTCGTTTTTGTAATTCGGATGTCCGTGGCGGACGAAAATGATTCTCATTGCAGATTCCTCTCCGGCAGATTTTTGTACATAATTCTATGTATAGTATAACATGCGACGGGGAACAAGTCAAGAGGGATCAGCGGAGACGTAGCGGGGAAACATTTGCACCTTTTTTTCGGATTCTGTTGCATTATCGGCGGATAAATGGTATCATAATACTATACGGGAAAAACAAAACGGAGGCGGATTATGGAACAGAAACAGTATGTGTGCATCGATCTGAAATCGTTCTATGCCTCCGTGGAATGCATGGAGCGGGGGCTGGATCCCATGGTCACCAATCTGGTGGTGGCGGATGTGAGCCGGACGGAAAAGACCATCTGTCTGGCGGTCACACCCTCGCTGAAAGCGTACGGGATTCCCGGACGCGCAAGACTGTTTGAAGTGATCCAGCGGCTGAAAATGATCAATGCCGAGCGAAGAAAATCCGCTCCCGGAGGAAGATTTACGGGCGCATCAGCGGACGCCAGGGAACTGCGGCAGAATCCGTCCCTGGCGGTGGATTATATCGCCGCGCCGCCGCGGATGTCCCACTATATCCGATGCAGTACGGAGATCTATCAGGTGTATCTGAAGTACGTCGCGCCGGAGGATATCCACGTGTACTCCATCGACGAGGTGTTTATTGATCTGACCGCATACCTGCAGCTCAGCGGCATGAGCGCAAGAGAATTCACCTCCGTGATGATTGCGGATGTGCTGAAAACTACCGGAATCACCGCCGCGGCGGGGATCGGCACGAATCTGTATCTGGCAAAAATCGCTATGGATATCGAGGCGAAACACGCCGCTCCGGATAAAAACGGCGTCCGCATTGCGGAACTGGATGAGATTTCCTACAGGGAGCGGCTGTGGGCGCACCGTCCGCTGACAGATTTCTGGCGTGTGGGACACGGATACGCCAAAAAGCTGGAGGAACAGGGACTCTATACCATGGGCGATATTGCCCGGTGTTCGCTTGGCGGAGCGGGGGAATATTATAACGAAGAGCTGCTCTATAAGCTGTTCGGCATTAATGCGGAATTGCTGATCGACCATGCCTGGGGGATTGAGCCGTGCACAATTGCGGATATCAAAGCATATAAACCGGAGACGAACAGCATCAGCTCCGGGCAGGTCCTGACTATGCCCTACAACTTTGAGCAGGCGAAGCTGGTGGTGCGGGAGATGACGGATCTGCTGGTGCTGGATCTGGTGGATAAGCATCTTGTGACCGATCAGATGGTGCTGACAATTGGTTACGATGTGGAAAGTCTGCGGAGCGGAAACGCCTATACAGGGAAAGTCACTACCGATTATTACGGGAGAAAAACGCCGAAACACGCCCACGGCACCGCCAATCTGGACAGGCAGACGTCCTCCACAAAGCGGATCACCGACGCGGTAATGGCACTGTATGACAGAATTGTGGATCCTGCTCTGCTGGTACGGCGCATCAATCTTACCGCGTGCCGGGTGGTGGATGAAAGGGAAGCGCACAGGCACAGCGGCATGGGTGAACAGCTGGATATGTTCACGGATTATGCCGAGGAAGCCCGCAGACAGGAGCAGGAGGATGCCGCTCTGGAGCGGGAAAAGAACATCCAGAAAGCGGTGCTGGAACTGAAAAAGAAATACGGCAGAAACAGCATTCTCAAGGGAATGAATCTGCAGAAAGATGCCACAGCCCGGGAGCGCAACGCGCAGATCGGCGGTCACAAGGCGTGAGGCGGTATATGGATAACAGAAACTATGACGATATTCTGCATCTTGCGCGCCCCGTATCTCCGAAGCATCCGCCGATGCCCGTTCGGGACCGTGCGGCGCAGTTTTCACCGTTCGCCGCGCTGAGCGGATATGAAGCCGCCGTGCAGGAAAGTGCGCGGCTGACGGAGAGGAAAAACGAGCTGGATGAAGAGACAAAATCCCGACTGAATGAAAAACTGCAGATCCTGCGGGACGCGGCTGCGGAACATCCGGCAGCGGAATTCCTGTATTTTCAGGCGGACGCAAAAAAAGCCGGAGGCACTTATGTGCGCGTCAGCGGACGAGTGAAACAGGTGGATGCCTTTGCCCGTACCGTTTCGCTGGATGACGGGACGGTCATTCCCATCGAAGATATATCCGGGATCGAATCCGCCCTGTTCCGCGGACTGGAATAGGTGTTGGACGGGGACAATGTTTCCGCAAATGGAAATAAATGTTTGATTTGTCACGAAAAATGTGTTATAATAGAGATAAGTGGTCGGAGGTTTGATTATGAAAATTATTGATTTGCTGCATGATGATAAACTGTCGCTGTCCTTTGAGGTTTTTCCGCCGAAAACGGAGAGCAATTATGACAGCGTCAAACATGCGACGGAGGAGATTGCCAAACTCCATCCTTCCTTTATGAGCGTTACATACGGTGCCGGCGGCGGCACAAGCAAATATACCCTTGATATTGCAAAAAATATAAAAGAGCGCTACGGCGTACCCAGTCTGGCGCATCTGACCTGTGTTTCCTCCACGCGCGAGACAGTGCATGAACGCATCCGGGATATTCAGTCTGCCGGGATCCGCAATGTTATGGCACTGCGGGGGGATATTCCTGCCGGTATGGAGAACGAAGACCGCAGTCATTGGGATTATCAGCACGCAGTGGAACTGGTGCGGGAACTGAAAGAATCCGATGCGGATTTCTGCATCGGCGGCGCCTGCTATCCGGAGATCCATCCCGAGAGCACCAATCAGAAAGAGGATATTTTCTATCTGAAAGAAAAGGTGGAAGCGGGCTGTTCGTTCCTCACCACGCAGATGTTTTTTGATAACAATCTGCTGTATAATTTCCTCTATAAAATCCGTGAGGCGGGGATCACCGTGCCGATCATCCCCGGCATTATGCCGATCACCAACGGCAATCAGGTGGATCGTGCCGTAAAGCTGTCCGGCTCCTTCATGCCTCAGCGGTTCAAATCCCTGGTGGATAAATTCGGAACGACGCCTGCCGCTATGAAGCAGGCGGGCATTGCATACGCTACCGATCAGATCATCGATCTGTTTGCCAACGGCATCACCCATGTGCATGTGTATTCCATGAACAAGCCCGACGTGGCGGCGGCGATCCAGCGGAATCTGTCCGATATTCTGGGATAAAATGCATACGGTTTTTGTGCGGAATTATCCCGCTGTGCCGGCGGACAGAAAAGAGATTCTGCGCTACGCAGGTGCGGGTGACGATGTATCCGGCATAGCGGAATTGCTTGAGCGGTGTCTGGCGGAAGCGTCCGGCAGGGAAGCCGGACGGGTGTGCTGGTGCGAATTTCCCATTCGGGAAATCGGTGAGAAACTGTCCCTCGGATTTGCGGAAACGGATTCCGCTGCGCTGCGCAAAAATCTCCGGGGATGCGGCAGTATTATCGTGTTTGCTGCAACGGTCGGAATGGCATTTGATCGGCTGATCGCCCGATACGCGGCAATCTCTCCCGCAAAGGCACTGCTGTTCCAGGCGATCGGTGCGGAACGGATCGAGAGTCTGTGCGATGCATTCTGCCGGGATATCGCCGCAGAGAAAGCGGCGGAGGGGAGAACGCTTCGTCCGCGCTTCAGCCCCGGTTACGGGGATCTTCCTCTGCAGATGCAGAGAGACATTTTTGCGGTACTGGACTGTCCGCGGAAAATCGGGCTTTCGCTGAACGGGAGCCTGCTGATGTCACCGTCCAAATCGGTGACGGCTATTATCGGAATCGCCGGAGATACTCCGGCTGAGGAGTAACAAATGAAAATCAATGAGTTTTTACAGGAGCATCTGCTGTATCTGGACGGCGGCATGGGAACGCTGCTGCAGGCACAGGGACTCGGCCCCGGTGAGCTGCCCGAGAGGTGGAATCTGAGCCGTCCGGAGGTCATCACGGAGATCCACCGTGCCTACTACGATGCAGGCAGTCATATCGTGAATACCAACACTTTCGGAGCGAACATTCTGAAGTTCACCCCGGAGGAACTGGATGAAATCATCCGCGCGGCGGTGGAAAATGCCCGTGAGGCGATCCGCACAAGCTCCGGCAGTCAGCCGAAGTGGGTCGCGCTGGATATCGGTCCCACGGGACGGATGCTCAAACCGTACGGCGATTTTGATTTTGAAGATGCCGTGGCATGCTTTGCCGAAACAGTGAAGCTGGGCGTGAAATACGGTGCCGATCTGATCATGATCGAGACGATGAACGACAGCTATGAGACCAAAGCGGCTCTTCTGGCGGCAAAAGAGAACAGTGATCTGCCCGTGTTCGTGTCCAACGCCTACGGCGAGGACGGCAAACTGATGACAGGCGCATCTCCTGCGGCAATGGTCGCTATGCTGGAGGGTATGGGAGCCGATGCGGTCGGCGTGAACTGCTCGCTCGGTCCGAAAGCCCTTGCCGGCGTGGTGGAGGAATATCTGGCATACGCCTCCGTGCCGGTGATTCTCAAACCCAATGCGGGTCTGCCCCGGGTGGAAAACGGCAGAACGGTGTACGACGTTCCGCCGGAGGAATTTGCCGCGGATGTGTCGGAACTGATCCGCCGCGGTGTGCGTATCGCGGGCGGCTGCTGCGGCACCACGCCTGCTTATATTGCCGCGCTGACGGCGGCATCTGCCGGTATCGCACCTGTGGAAATTGTACCGAAAAATATCACCTGTGTTTCTTCTTATACGCATGCAGTGATTTTTGGTGATGCTCCCATCCTGATCGGTGAGCGGATCAATCCTACGGGCAAAAAACGCTTCAAAGAAGCGCTTAGAGCGCATGATATGGAGTATATCCTGAACGAGGGTGTTGCGCAGGAGGAAAAGGGCGTTCACATTCTGGATGTGAACGTGGGACTTCCCGAAATCGACGAGGTGGAAATGCTGCGCTCCGCGGTATGTGAGCTGCAGGCGATCATCAATCTGCCTCTGCAGATTGATACGTCCGATCCCGTCGCCATGGAAGCGGCACTCCGCCGCTACAACGGCAAGGCGATGATCAATTCCGTCAGCGGCAAACAGGAGAGCATGGATGTGATTTTCCCGCTGGCGAAAAAATACGGCGGTCTGATCGTCGCGCTGACGCTGGATGAAAACGGCATCCCCGCCGATGCGGAGGGAAGAGCGGCAATCGCCCGGCGGATCTTAGCGGAAGCGGAAAAATACGGCATTGCGAAAAAGGATATAATCTTTGATCCGCTGGCGATGACTATCAGCGCAGATAACAGCGCCGCAAAGGAAACCATGCGGGCTGTCCGCATGATCCGGCAGGAACTGGGCTGTCATACCTCCCTCGGTGTGTCCAATGTGTCCTTTGGTCTGCCTGCAAGAGATATGATCAACAGCACGTTTTTTGCGCTGACGCTTGGCGGCGGACTGTCCGCCGCGATCATGAATCCCTATTCCGCCGAAATGATGAAAACGTATCACACCTACTGTGCGCTGGCGGGACTGGATGAAAACTGCGCCGGCTATATTGCCTTTGCTGATACTCTGCCTCAGCCGGCAGCACCGACCGCACCGGCAGCGGAGAATAAAGCATCCGCAAAATCGGAGGATTTTTCATCCGCACTGCAGCGGACGATAATAAAAGGTCTGCGGGATCAGGCAGGCGAGGCTGCCGCACAGATGCTGGAGAATAAAGACGCTTTGCAGATCGTGCAGGAGGAGATCATTCCCGCGCTGAATACCGTGGGCGAGGGATTTGAGAAAAAGACGGTGTATCTGCCTCAGCTGCTGATGAGTGCCGAGGCGGCGAAAGCGGCGTTTGAAGTGATCAAATCCCGCACGGCAAGCGGAAAAACCGCCGATAAATGCGCGTTTGTTATTGCCACCGTCAAGGGCGATATCCACGATATCGGCAAGAATATCGTGAAACTGATTCTGGAGAATTACGGCTTTGCCGTAACCGATCTGGGACGGGATGTGCCGCCGGAGAGGGTTGTGGAGGAGGTTGTCCGCCTGCATGCTCCCATCGCCGGGCTCAGCGCCCTGATGACCACCACCGTCCCTGCGATGGAGGAGACGATACAGCTTCTGCGCCGGGATGCACCATGGTGCCGGATCGTTGTGGGCGGCGCCGTACTGACGAAGGAATACGCTGACGCCATCGGCGCGGATAAATACGCCAGGGATGCGATGGAAGCGGTCCGCTATGCGGAGGAAATTGACCGCGGTCTGCAGTAAAACAGGATAAAAGGAGCTGTAAACATGATTCTGATCAGAAACGGATACGTAAAGACGATGGCGGGCGCCGATCTGGAAAACGGATGCGTGCTCATCGGAGATGACGGGAAAATCGTGCAGGTCGGCGAGGCGATCGAAGCACCAGCAGGTGCACAGATCATCGATGCCGGCGGCAGACTGGTTACCCCGGGATGCGTGGAAGCGCACTGCCACATCGGCCTGGACAACGAAGCGGTCGGTGTGGAAGGTCACGACTACAACGAGACGTCCGATCCGCTGACGCCGCATATGCGTGCGATCGATGCGATCTATCCGCAGGATGAAGCATTTGAGAACGCTATTAAGAACGGCGTAACCTCCGCCTGCACAGGACCCGGCAGCGCGAACGTTGTAGGCGGAACATTCGCCGCCATCAAGCTGACCGGCAACCGCGTGGAAAAGATGCTGATCAAAGAAGCCGTCGCCATGAAGTGCGCATTCGGTGAAAATCCCAAGAGAGTGTACAGCGGAAAGGGCAAGAGCCCTGTCACCCGCATGGGCAATGCGGCTGTGCTGAGAGAGCTTCTTTTCAAAACGCGCCGCTATCTGCAGGATAAAGAAGATGGTAAAAATCCCGGCTTTGATATGAAACTGGAGGCGATGATTCCCGTGATCAAACGGGAACTTCCGCTGAAAGCACATGTGCACCGTGCGGACGATATCTTTACAGCGATCCGCATCGCCAGGGAATTCGATCTGAAGCTGACGCTGGATCACTGCACCGACGGTGCTCTGATCGCGGATGATCTGGCACAGGAGGGATATCCTGTATTCGTCGGTCCCTCCTTCGGCAAGAAATCCAAGATCGAACTGCTGCACAAGAGCTTTACCACACCTGCCGTACTGCATAAAGCCGGTGTGCCCATCAGCATCATCACCGATGCGCCTGTGACTCCGCTGCAGTATCTGCCCATGTGCGCCGGTCTGGCGGCATCTTCCGGTCTGGATGAGGAGACCGCATGGCGTGCCATCACCATCAATCCTGCGACCCAGACGGGGATCGGCGACCGTGTCGGCAGTCTGGAGAGCGGTAAGGATGCGGACGTGGTCATCTGGACTGCCAATCCGATCACTGCCGTTGGGGCAGACGCGTACATGACCATCGTGGACGGAAAAATCGTATACGAGAATACCTGAGCGAATTTTGCCGCACTTGTTGCAATGCGGCGCAAAATGTGCTATGATAATATGCGGAGGCAGAATCTGCCTCCGCATCAGTTTTTTTGAAAGGATATCTGTTATGAAAAATCCGATTTCTCTCGATACGCTCTGCGCTGCGCTGGCGTATACCATTGGTATTGACGCCCCTGCACAGGCGGCTCCCGCCAATGAGGAGCTCTGCGCATATGTGGACAAAATGTTTGAAGGACGCAAAGCCGACCGTATCTTCATGTACAATCCTGACGCCATCGCGCAGTGGATCTACGAAAAATATCCGAATCTTCTCCATGAGCCCATCGAAAAAACCGAGCTGGCTCTGCCGTTCTGCACGGTAATGCCCTCTGTAACCCCCGTTTGCTTCGGTACGATGTACACCGGCGCTCAGCCCTGCGTGCACGGTATCCAGAAGTACGAAAAGCCCGTTATCAAAATCGATACCCTCTTTGACGCTCTGATCCGCGCAGGCAAAAAGCCGGCGATCGTATCCTACGGCAATGCAAGCCTGTCCAAAATTTTCCTCGAGCGGGAAATGGATTATTATATCTTCCCCACACTGGCGGAAGCGAATGCAAAAGCGGCTCAGCTGATTCTGGAGGATAAACACGATTTCATCCTCGTTTATAACGGAAACTACGATTCCGCAATGCACAAGAACGGTCCCGAAGGTATTGTCTCTCTGGCAGAGCTCCGTGCCAATGCCGAAGCGTTTGCCATGTTTGACTGCATGATTCAGGAGCACTGGGCAGCTCACAATACACTGGTCGGCTTTGCCATGGACCACGGCTGTCATGAGATCGACGGTGAGAACGGTTCCCACGGCCTGGATATGGACGAGGATCTGAACATCACTCACCTGTACAAAGCATATCCCGCAAAGAAATAAGCACATGACCATTGTATTTGAACAGGTATTTACGCTGTTTCTCTTTGCGGCGGTGGGATATACGCTGAGCCGATGCGGGGTTGTCAGCACGGCGCATTCCAAGATTCTGTCCTCCCTGCTCGTGTATGTCTTCCTGCCCTGCAATATTTTCCGCACCTTTGCCGCCAACTGCACAGTGGCATATCTGGGTGCCAATTACCGCACGGTGCTGGCGGCGGTCGGTGTGCTGATCGTTATGGCAGTGGTGATGGAGTTCGTCTCCCGTTTGTTTTCCCGTGAGGATTATGAGCGCAAGGTATATCGCTATTCGCTGATTATTGCCAATTATGGCTATATGGGTTATGCTCTGGCTGAGAGCCTGCTTGGCTCGGCGGGACTGATGAACGTGATGATGTTCGCCATGCCGTTGTCCGTGTATACCTATACGGTGGGATTCTGTTCGCTGACCAAGCGGGACTTCTCCCTGAAGAAGCTGCTCAATCCCGTTATGCTTGCCATGGTGCTTGGAATTGCAGTGGGGCTGATCGGTGTTCCCGTTCCCTCCGTTATCGGCGGAGTGATGAGCAAAGCCAGCGGATGTATGGCACCTGTAAGCATGCTGCTGGCGGGTATTACGATTTCCGAATTCCGCCTGCGTGATCTGCTTCGCGAACCGCGGACATATTTTCTTGTCGCTATGCGGCTGCTTGTGATTCCCCTCGCGTTCGGCGGAGTGCTGTCTCTGCTTGGACGGCGTGAGATTGTGGAGGCGGCAGTGGTACTGCTGGCGATGCCCTGCGGGCTGAATACGATCGTATTCCCGAAAATCGTAGGCGAAAAATGTGATATCGGTGCCGGACTGGCGTTTGTTTCCAATATTGCCGCCTGTATAACGATTCCTCTGGTGTTCGCGCTGTTTGAAATCGGTGGGTAAAAACAGGAGAGACACGATGTGTCTCTCCTTCCTTTTGCTTTTTGCGGTGATGAACAATCCGGATTTGATCGGAGAAATACTCGGGATGACGATCGTATAACTCTCTTGACTTCCACGGGAAAATCGTTTATAATGTAGTCAACATATTCCTGCTTTACGGGAGGTTATTATGAAAATCAAAAATGAAATCTTTGAGATTCGCGGCGCACCTCTGGAAGGGTTGAATCCCCTGCCGAAATTCCGCCGCCGCAAACCCGATATGCATAAGACCAGTGACCGTTTCCCTGCATATCTGAAAGAGGATCTGGGAACGTATACAAAAGTTCTGCCGTATCTGATGCAGGATCGGTATTCCCGCAGACGGGATCTTCTGAAACTGAAATCCTTTGTGCTGGAAAACGAATATCTCCGGGTGCGCTTCCTGCCCGAATACGGCGGAAGACTGTACTCCCTTTTCGATAAAGTCCACGGGGAAGAGCTGCTGTTTGCCAATCCGGTTATCCAGCCGGGTAATCTGGCGATCCGCAACGCGTGGCTTTCCGGCGGTATTGAATGGAATATCGGTAATTTCGGTCATACCGTTACGACCTGTGATAACGTGTTTGCCGCCGTTCTGCAGGACGGCGAGGGAAATGATTTTCTGCGCATCTATGAATTTGAGCGCCTGAAGAGTATTTTCTGGCAGGTGGATTTCCATCTTCCGGACAACTCTCCCTATCTGCAGGTGCATGTGCGCATGGTCAACCTCTTCTCTGAGGATACCACTACTTACTGGTGGAGCAACGTGGCTGTTCCCGAAGACGGACATACCCGTGTTCTCTCCTCCGGCAAGCAGGTGATTTCCTTTACCGATAAGGGGTGCGATTTTGAGCGCCTGCCTTATATCGATGCCATGCCCGGGCAGGATATCACCTATCCCCGCAACGCTACCCGCTCTTTTGACTATTTCATTCAGGAAGAGGATCCGAATGCCAGCACGTGGGAAGCGGCGGCTTATAAGAACGGTCTTGTGTTCTATGAGCGCTCCACTGCGCCGCTGTATTATAAGAAACTCTTCTGCTGGGGCAATCATCATGCCGGCAAGCACTGGCAAGAGTATCTCTCTGACGGCGAGGGAACGGGGTATTATGCCGAGCTGCAGGCGGGCATCGCGCCGTCTCAGCTCCACGATAAAAAACTGCCCGCAAATAGCAAATATGAATGGACACAGTGTTTCGGCGGCGTAAAACTGGAGGCAGAACGGCTGTATGACGAAAATTTCGATGCCGCCTGCGATTATTTTGACGGGAATCTGAACAGCTTTCTCACCGCAGAGAAGATTGCCGCGCTGAATGATAAGCTGACCGAACTGGCGGATATGCCTGTGACTCCTGCCGATATTCTCCACAACGGTTCCGGATTCGGCGCACTGGAAGCGATCCGCATGAAGATGGATGGAGAAGGCGAGCCGCCGGCATCCATGTGCTTCCCCGAGAGCACGATCGGTAAGGCGGAGCAGCGCTGGCTGCATCTGCTCAAAGATGGCTGTCTGGCACAGGAAGATGTGCGCGCCATTCCCGATTCCTATATGATCAGCGGAAAGTGGAAAAAGCATCTGGAAAACGCTCTTCTCGGCGAAAAGAAGAACTGGGTCAGCTTGCTGCACTACGGCGTGATGGCGTATGAGATCGGCGATCACACCTGCGTGGCGAATAAGGTGTATGATGAGGCGAAGGATGCGGAGCAGATCAAAGCAGCCCGGAAAGCATGGCAGGAATCTGCCGCGCTGGCACCCAATGTCTGGGCATACCGTAATCTGGCTGTGCTGGAAAATCAGGCAGGCGATGGGGATGCGGCAGAGAAATATTATGATCTCGCAGTCGGGCTGGACGGTGCGTATGACGATTACGCCCTTGTGTCCGAATACATGACCTTCCTGCTCAAGCGGCGAGAATACGCAAAAATCTGGCAGATTTTTGAGACACTGCCCGACAACTGCCGCTGTGTGGACCGTATCCGCATTACCGCGGCGGCCGCCGCTGTGAAGCTGGATCAGCTGGCATATCTGGAGCAGTTCTTCTCCGAAGTACATCACGATATTCAGGAGGGCGAGAATTCTCTGACGGATATCTGGTTTGAATACTGCGCCCGCCGTATGGCGAAGGAACGCGGCATCACGGATCTGACGGAAGAAGTGATGCAGCAGCTGATGGACGAGGCGTGGGATACCTGCCCGCCGGATCCCTCCATCGATTTCCGTATGTCCTTTGATAAAAAGATCAAGTATCGCGTATAATCAAAAGCGGATGATGCACTGCATCATCCGCTTTCCCGTTACAGATTCGTTATGCTTGTGCTTCTTTTTCAATCAGCGCATCCAGCCTCTTTTCGCAGTGAGTGAGGAATTTGCCCCACAGTTCGCTGTCGATAAACAGATTCTCCCCTGTTTCAGCGAGATGAATGCCTTTTACTTCGGTGTCGTTGTTCCAGACGTGATTGCCCAGCATGACATCCACCTTCTCCTTCATCAACCGATGAACCGATGCACGGTATCCCTCTCTTGCCTCGGGATAATCAAATTTTCCGGCCGCCAGCGTATTGGCACCCGCACCGCCGAACATACCGACGCGGTAGGTTTTTTCGCCCTCTTCTGCGTTAAAGAAGAACGATACGGTGCCTTTCGTGTGACCGGGCGTTTCCATGAAGTGCATCACTGTATTACCAAGCTCCAGCGTGTCGCCGTCGCGGAGCAGAATATCCGGCTGGAAATATTTTTTTGCTTTTTCCGCATCATCTGCGCCGATCAGCGTCTTCGCACCGCACATATAGGCAAGCTGTGCAGTTGCCGCGGTGTGGTCGCCGTGCCAGTGTGTGTTGACTATGTAGCGGATGTCCATAGGATCAAAACCCAGCTTGTGAATGGAATGTACGATCAGGTGGAGGGTATCCGCGTAGCCGGGATCGATCAGGATCAGACCGTCGCCCGTGTCGATCAGATGGGTGGATGCGGGATAGGTGCCGACAAAAAATACGCCGCCTATAATACGGATAGGCTGCATTGCGCCGTGCCAGTTCTGCTCAAATCTCTTTCTTGGAAACATATTTTTTCTCCTTTTAATTTGTCTGTTGTAAAATTACCGGCGGAATCTGCCGCTGAAGAGGAATACGAGCCCTACAACCAGACTGCACAGAAGCGCCAGAACGATAATCAGAAGAAATGCCTGGGAATGCATTGCCAGCGGCATGGATGCCGCGGAGACGTTCATGCCGTAGGCGCTGAAAATGATCGTGGGGATTGCCATAACAATGGTGATGATCGCCAGTGTTTTCATGATCAGATTCAGATTGTTGGAGATTACCGAGGCGAACGTGTCCGTCGTCCCTTTGACGATTTCCCGGTAGATCTGGGTCATCTCCATCGCCTGCCGGTTTTCGATGATGGCGTCTTCCAGAATCTCTGCGTCCTCAGGGTATTTCTTCACCGCATCGGTGCGCATGAGCTTTTCCAGCACCGCTTCATTGGCGCGCAGGGAAGTGGAAAAATATACGAGTGTTTTCTGCAGCCGCAGCAGTTCAAAAAGCTGTCGGTTGTCCGCCGCACGGCGCATCCGGTCCTCGATGGCTTCGCTGTGTTTTTCGATTTTGCGCAGATAGCCAAGAAACAGCGATGCAGCCGCGTAGAGAATCTGGAAAACAAATCTTGTCTTCATGGCGGTGGTGAAGTTTGGTACATGTCCCTCGGCAAATGCGCGGAGCACGGGCGAATTCCGGGAGCAGACGGTAATAACCGATACATCTGTCAGAATGATGGCGAGAGGAACCGTATCGTATAACTCCTGCTGGGTTTCTGTGACAACCGGAACATTAACGAGGATCATCACACAGCCGTCATCGGAGTCGATGCGGGAACGCTCCTCCGGGTCAAGGGCAGCGCGAAGCATATCTTCGGGCACACTGCATCTGTCGGAAACCGTGTGTATCTCTTCATCTGTGGGATGAATGAGGGAAATCCAGCATCCCTTTGCCGGTTCTTCCAGAGTGCGCAGGGCTTTCTCTTCGGTGAAGTAAATACGCATGCTTTCATTCTCTTTTCATAATTCTGTATAATAATAGTATCACCCCTTTTGCCATTTGTCAAGCAATATTACAAAAACCACTTGCGCCGAGAGAAAATGAATGCTATAATTAAGAAAAAACAGGAGGCATTCCATGAAACTGAATATCTGTACATATAATATCCGCACGGACGTCAAGGGCGACGGTATCAACTGCTTTGACGGACGCAAACCGCTGATCCAGCGGGAATTTCCCAAGTATGAAGCGGATATCATCGGCTTCCAGGAAGTCAAAGCTCACATGCGGGACTGGCTGGTGGAGAATCTTGCCGGCTATACGGTGGTCGGTACGGGCAGAGATGCCAATCTGAGCGGTGAGCATGTGGTGATCGCATACCGGACGGAGAAATTCCGCCTGGTTTCGCTGGATACGTTCTGGCTCTCCGATACGCCCCGTGTGCCCGGCAGCCGTTTCGGTACCGATCAGAGCAGCTGTCCCCGCATCTGCACAGCGGCAGTTCTGCTCTGCCTGGAAAGCGGCAAATGCATCCGTGTATACAATACCCATCTGGATCATGTAGGCAGAATGGCACAGGCACAGGGAATCACACTGGTTCTCTCCCGCATCGCGCAGGATGACGCGCTGTATCCGGATACGCCGGTGGTTCTGACGGGCGATTTCAATATCGAGCCCGATAATCCGATTGTGGCAGGCATAGGCGCATTTACCTCCTGCGGTAAGCCGCTGACCGATGTGACTGCCGATGTGGGCGGTACGTTTCACGGATACAAGCCGGATGAAAGATGCATCAAGATCGACTATATCTTTACCAACGCCAACTGCGATGCATCCAAATCCTTTACGCTGAAGGATTCCGAAAACGGCGTGTATCTGTCCGATCACTATCCGGTCATGGCAGAGGTGGAACTTTAATTCGGGAAAATCTGCCGACTGTATTTTTTTGCCGCCGTATAAAAGTTTTTGAGGGGTATGGGGAACTTTTTTCAAAAAGTTCCCCATATTTTTATTCCATTTCAAATCCCTGCCCCAGTACCTGCGCCGCATCGGAAATAATGAGAAATGCCGCCGGATCTACAGCACGCACCAGCGATTTCAGCGCAAACAGCTCCGATCGCTTGACCACACACAGAATCACAGACCGATCCGATCCCGTGAACCATCCACGCCCATTCAGTACCGTTATACCGCGGCAGATGTCCCGCATGATGGCATTGCCGATTTCCACATGCTTTTCTGATATGATCAGAGACAGCTTTGCCCGTCCCATACTGCCCATCACCGTGTCAAGAGCAACGGAATATGCCGTTATCGCCGCGGCGGAGTGAATGATCCCGGAAAAATTCCCGGACAGCACCGCAGCACCGGATACGATCACGGTATCAATGAGCAGGATCGCCGTACCGACTTTGCACCGTTTCCATTTTTTGCAGATCAGATATGCGGCGAGATCTGTTCCGCCTGTGGTGACGCCCCGGGGCAGCATGAGGGCTCCGCCTGCACCCATAATCGCCCCGCCGAAAACAGCTCCCAGAAGCGGATCATCCACCGCGGCAGGCAGCAGTGCCCATATATCCGTGGAGACGGAAGCGGCGAGTACGCCGAGAACCGTCCGCGTCATGCCGCGCCATCCGGTGATCCGTACGGAAAAAAGCAGAAGCGGCAGATTCACAAGAATAATCCCCACACCCACCGGCAGGGGAATATACCGGTGAATCAGCACAGCAACGCCGCTGGCACCTCCCAGAATCACGCCGCATGGCGTGAGGAACAGGGACAGCCCGATGCCGAAGAGTGCACATCCGGCGCCGACGGCAAGAATATCGTCATACAGGGATTTTCTGTTCATAAAAACCTCCGGATTTTCCCGCGCGGTCATAAAGCGGCAGGAACGTTCATAGGATATACAAAACAAGCTGAGTGAAAGAGGGCAGGGAAAAATGACGGAAAGACGGTATCTCCCCGAGGGATCACTGATCGGTACAGCGGAAAACGCGGCGTTTACGGCATCGGCGGACGGACTGGAACGCGCTATGGCACAGGGGCGAATTCTTGAGGGGATCGCACTGATGTGCGACTGCACAAGCATGCATCTGAAAGTGGAACTGGGAGGCGCTCTGGGGATCATCGAGCGGGAAGAAGCGGCATATTATCACGACGGAAGCAGTGTGAAGGATATCGCCATTATTACCCGGGTGGGCAAACCGGTGTGTTTCAAGGTGATCGGCGTTGAACGGGGCGGTGCGCGTCCGATTGTCCGTCTTTCACGCCGTGCGGCACAGGAGGAGTGCATGCGGATGTCCATCCTGCAAAGAGCTCCCGGCGATATCATTCCGGCAAAAGTGACGCATCTGGAACCATTCGGGGCTTTTGTGGATATTGGCTGCGGGATCGTGTCTCTTCTGAGCGTGGACTGCATCTCCGTTTCCCGTATTTCCCATCCGTCCGACCGCCTTTCGCCGGGGGATTCCATCATGGCTGTGGTGAAAAGCGTGGATGAGGAAAGCGGACGGGTCTATATGACTCACAGGGAACTGCTTGGTACCTGGGAAGAGAACGCAGCCCTGTTCGCACCGACACAGACGGTCTCCGGCGTGGTCCGTTCCATTGAATCCTACGGGATTTTTGTGGAGCTGACGCCGAATCTGGCGGGGCTGGCGGAATTGCGGGACGGAGTAGCCGTGGGGGATCGGTGCGCGGTGTACATAAAAAGCATCATCCCCGAGAGGATGAAGATCAAACTGGTCATTATCGATTCCCACGCGGAAGCCTGCGGTATGCGCATGCGGTATTTTGTGGACACCGCCGCGGTGCGGCATATTCCGTCGTGGCGGTATTCTCCCGAGGGATGCCGCAAGGTGATCGAGACGGTGTTTGACGAATCTGTTTATAGTATGCCGCTTGCAGGGGCGGGTAATGCGGGAAAGCTGTGAGGCTTTCCCGCATTTTCGTTTTTCGGGGGCTCCCTTGCATTTTTATACTATATGTGATATAATGTTACACAGCATACAGAAAGCAGGAAATGGACAATAGTTATGCGGCTGCTGAATAATATCTGTATGAATCGTATATCGAGGTGACAACTATGCAGCGTGCAAATCGTGCGGCTTTCCTGCGCGGAATGCGGCACGGAATTCCCATTGCGCTGGGGTATTTTGCGGTGGCTCTGACACTGGGTATCACGGCGCGCGCCGCAGGGATCACGCCCCTGCAGGCAACTTTGACAACGGCACTGACCAATGCATCCGCCGGCGGCTATGCCGCCTTTACCGCAATCGGATCCCATGTAACATATCTGGAAGCGGCAATGGTGGTGGCGATCGCGAACGCCCGCTATCTGCTGATGTCCTGCTCACTCAGCCAGAAATTCGCATCCGATACGCCGCTGATCCACCGGCTTCTGGTCGGGTTTTATGTGACGGATGAAATTTTCGGTGTGTCCATGGCGGAGCCGGGGAAGCTGAATCCCGTGTATTCCTACGGCGTAATCAGCATGGCGGCACCGGGATGGGCGCTTGGAACACTGTCCGGTGCGATTCTGGGCAATATTCTGCCTGTCCGCGCAGTCAGTGCTCTGAGCGTGGGACTGTACGGCATGTTCCTGGCGATTATTATTCCGCCTGCGCGGAAAAATCGGGTTGTCGCGGTTCTGGTGCTTATTTCCTTTGCATTGAGCGGCGCTGCAGCGGTGATTCCCGTGCTGGCGGCGGTTTCCTCCGGTACGCGGATCATCATTCTGACCGTAGTGATTTCCGCGGCGGCGGCACTTCTGTTCCCCGTCAGAGAGGAGGAAGAGCATGAAGGGTAATGTGTATATCTACATAGCGGTGGTTGCCGCCGTGACCTATCTGATCCGCGTTCTTCCCCTGACGCTGATCCGCCGGGAGATCAGGAACGTCTTTGTCCGTTCCTTTCTGTATTATGTCCCCTATGTGACTCTGGCAGTGATGACGTTTCCTGCTATTGCCCAGGCGACACAGCATCCTCTGGCGGGACTTCTCGCACTGGTTGTCGGTATTGTTCTGGCATGGTTCGGTGCGGGACTCTTTCAGGTTTCTGTGCTCTGCTGTGTTGTAGTCTTTATCGCGGAGCTGTTTCTTGTCTGATTACGGAGGAGAATATGAAACTGTATTTTAAACAGCGTTTTTTTACATGGTTTGACAGTTATGATATCTATAATGAAGCGGGCGAAACTGTCTATACGGTGGAGGGACAGCTGGCATGGGGGCGCTGCCTCCATATTCTGAATGCATCCGGAGAGCATATTGCCACGCTGAAACAGGAGCTGTTCACGTTCCTGCCGGAGTTTTCCCTCTATGAGGGGGATACGCGCATCGGCAGTGTCTGCAAGGAGTTTTCCTTCTTCAAACCGTCCTTCTCCATCGATTTCCGCGGCTGGCATGCCGATGGAGATTTCTTTGAGTGGGATTATGAAATTCTGGATGAGAACGGCAGACATGTGGCGTCCATCGAGAAGGAACTGTTCCAGCTGACGGACAGCTATGTGATCGATGTGGCGCATCCGGCGGATGAACTGCATGCGCTTATGCTGGTTCTGGCAATCGACGCGGAGAAAGACGCACGGAACTGAAAGGGGAATCGGCATGGATTTTACAAAACGGATGCTGCCCACTTCGGCGGATTTCACCTTTTCCGAGGCGGGGTATTTCGTCTGGTGCGGTGCAATGCTGCGCCATAAGGATGTGTATTATCTGATTTATTCCCGTTGGCCGTATGAGTTGGGCTTCCGTGCATGGGTCACCCATTCGGAGATCTGTCTGGCAAAATCGGATTCGATTCTCGGCAAATTCACGTTTGTAAAGCGCCTGTTTGATGACGAATACGACTGCGGGAACGGTGTGCGCGCCGTGTTCCATAATCCCACCGTGATCACATGGCGGGGAAAATACTATCTCTACTACATGATGAACCGCGGATCGGGGGATTGGTGGGATCACCGGAATCACCAGCGGATCGGCGTGGCATATACCGATGATCCGGAGGGCGAATGGACCCGCCCGAAAGAACCGGTGATCGATATCTCTGAGGAGGGCATTGATTCCCTGATGACCTCCAACCCCACCGCAGTGGAAATGCCCGATGGACGGATTCTCATGGTGTACAAAGCGGTGTCCAAATATGGGGAAATGCCCAGGGGCGGCAAAGTAATCTGCGGCGCCGCCACGGCGGACAGTCCCCTCGGTCCTTTCACCAAAACGGGCAAACCGCTTTTTGAAAATCCGGATGAACCCTGGTCGGTGGAGGATCCGTACATCTGGTTCGAGAACGGACGCTATTATGCGCTGGTGAAGGATTTTCACGGATATTTCACCCGCACTGGCATGAGCTCGGTGGCACTGTTCGTCTCGGACAACGGACTGGACTGGTCTGCCGCAGAGAATCCGCTCGGTTTTGCGCGGGAACTGCATTACGGTGACAGGACAGAACCCGTGCGCAATCTGGAACGACCTCAGCTTTATATCGAGAACGGCGTTCCGAAAGCACTTCTGTGTGCCTGCTGTGAAAGAGACAACAGCGAACCGACGTATAATATCCGCATTCCGCTGAAAGCGGATACATAAAGAGCGCAGTCTATCCGGCTCACGGCAGGCGATTTGGGCATATTGTGCACCGGTTTCGGCAAAAATACAGAAAAACTCCCCCTTGCATAAGAGGGGGAGTTGTGGTACAATAATGGAGCAGAATCTGGAATAAATTGCAATTCTGTTACACTTGTACCGCATCTATTGCAATCAGACGGTACTTGTGGTATCCTATTATACAGAGAAAAACCGAAAGGAGGCGACAGTTTGGCGGAAAAGAAAAAAGAAGGACGGAAGATCATCGCGCAGAACCGTAAGGCGCATCATGATTATTTTGTCGAAGAAACGTATGAAGCCGGCATCGCGCTCTTTGGTACCGAGGTCAAAAGCCTTCGTGCCGGTCAGGTGAATCTCAAGGATTCCTACTGCGAGATCCGCGAGGGAGAACTGTTCGCCACAGGCGTACATATCTCCCCCTATGAGAAAGGCAATGTCTTCAACCGTGATCCGCTCCGGGACAGAAAACTGCTGATGCACCGCCGGGAGATCATGAAGCTCCACGGACTGGTTGCCAGGGACGGTTATACGCTTGTGCCGCTGTCGCTGTATTTCTCCGGCTCCAACGTAAAAGTGGAAGTGGGACTCTGCAAGGGTAAAAAACTCTATGACAAGCGGGACGCCGAAGCCAAACGGCAGGCAGACCGGGATATCGAGCGGTATTCCAAATCCCGCGGACGGGATGAGTGAGGAAAACGATGACCTTTCGTGAACTGTATTATTCCCGCCGCAGTACCCGTTCCTTTACGGAACGCGGATTGGATCGTGAAGAAATCCGTTCTCTGCTGGACGCGGCGATCCATGCGCCCAACGCCTGCAACGCACAGTCGTGGCGGTTCTGGGTGGTGACTGATCCTGAAGTAAAAGCAAAATTCGCCTCGGAGCAGATCTGCGCACCTTGGGTGGCAAGTGCTCCCGTGATTTTCGTCCTCGGCGCGGACAGCACATGGCTGAGAAACCGTTTCGGAGAACGTGCGGAGCAGTTTGTCCTGCAGGATACTGCTTTGGCGGCAGAGAATATGCTTCTCGCTGCGGCGGAAATGAAGCTGGGCGGCTGCATTATCGGCGCATTCCATGAGGAAAAATGCCGTGCTCTTCTGGATATTCCCGAAAATATCGGTATCCACATGCTTCTGCCCATCGGCGAAGCTTCGTCTGAGGTGCCTGACCGCGGACGGAAACCGATGGATGATTTCGTCACGTATGTCGGTGACGATTACAGTGTGCCCCGGGAGTATCACCGCATCCCGTTTGTGATGCGCGGTACATCCCTGCCGGGTGCTGTGTTTGAAGAGCTGAATCTTATCGGCGCAACGTATGAAGATGTGAATCTCGCCGAGTCGAAGTTCAATAACATCAATATGCACGCCGTAAAGTTTACGGATATCAACATGAGCGCAGCTTCTTTCGGCGGTCTGCGGCTGGATGAATCCTCTTTCGGCTGTGTCGGCATGCAGAAGGCGGAATTCACAAACGTGGATTTCACCGGCGCAAAGTTTACAAACTGCAAATTCAATAATACGGATTTCACTGAGTGCGATGTCACCGGTATGAAAGTTGATCGTGTGGATATGGTAAATGCGGTCCGTTTTCCCCGAAGATGGAGCGCCGGGTTTTATCCGAAATCCACATTCTTCGATGTGAATCTGCGGGAATCCACCTTTGAGGATGTCACACTGGATGAGGCAAAGTTCATAGGCGTCAGTATGAAGAACGCCTCTTTCCGGAATACCGAACTGACCGAATGCGATCTGAGCGGTATGACCGTCGACGGCATCAGCGTGGAAGATGCAATTGCATTTTATAAGGAAAACAAGAAATAATCTGCACCTCCGATAGGTTTCGTCATTCAGGAAGATTGGGGGTGCAGAGTGGAAAACAGGATGCTGTGAGATAATTACAGCAGACCAAAATAACAATTTAATAATAATCTCATTATTTCTATGGGGGCGTAAAGGTTTCGACGGGGATTTTGAGATGTGATAAGCGGGTAGAGGTTGGGGAACCTCTCAAATAATCCCCGGCTAAAATTAAACGCAAATAACACTGAACTCGCAGCTGCATAAGCTGCCGCGGCTATAAGCCGCCTGTCCGCGATGTGAGTGCTGCGGCACACCGTTGGGCATAAAATCAGCAGCGAACGTGAACCGTGAGTTTGCTTTTGCATCGGTCATGCATTAAAAAGCTACCGCACAGCGAAGCCTGAGTACCGGCGCCGCTGTCGGGAATTTTAAAAGATACTCTGCACCCGGAGAAAGTTGCATCAAGAGGTTTTCGGACAGGGGTTCGATTCCCCTCGCCTCCACCACTTATTATCACGTAACGTGATATATAAAAGAATGCGTCTTATGGTATAGGTTTACTAGCCATAAGGCGCATTGTTTTGTTTCGGCAAGGATCGGCATAGAGTGGATATTTTGAGCGGATTTATTGAATTTACTGGACAGGAGCGGTATGGCACGTGGAATGACAAGGCGATTCATAACAGGCAAGGCAGCGATATGCTTTGCTTTTGTGAAAATATCTATGTAACAAGAAATATAGTGCCGGGAATCTGTGGAATCCAAGAATACATTATATCTTTAATATATGGTATGGATATCAAATATTAATGGAAGCATTATTACAGAAGCCCCCCACTGCGGAGAAATGCATCAAATCCCTGTCTGGTGGTATAGCCGCATGCGGCGGCAATTTCCTTGCGTGAAGCGCCGGCGGCGAGCATCTGCTCGGCACGAGCAAGTCGTGCGCGGCGGAGTTTTTCGGTGAATCCCATGCCGTAATATTCCTTCAGGATACGGCTTGTCTGGGCAGGACTGTAGGAAAGTTCCCTGGCAAGGTCGGATAAGGTAACATGTTCGTGGATCCGATTATAGAAGAAATTGTCAATACGCACGCGGCGCACCAGATGATTCTGGCGTTCGGGCATAACATCACCGCACCGCGGAATCAATTTCTCCAGCACACGGGAGAGGAAAATAACATAATATGCCTTAATGCGGCAGAATTCCAGCGGATATATATTCTCCCATTTACGGCGTAATATGCCGGCAGTGAATGCAAGCTCCATGCGTTCCGCATCGCTTGGACGGTAATGGATCCACGGACGGCGTTCCGCGGGAAACAGATTTTCAGCCGCATACAGAGCAAAGCGAATATTAAAGCGCTGGACGTCGTCCGAGCATTCTGCGATCCGATGCAGCGTTTTCGGCGCGATGAGCAGCAGATCCCCCTCATGCAGGGTAACTCTTTCGCCGTTCAGCTCCATACTCAGCGAGCCGCTTTGGATGAAGTACAACTCATCGATGGAATGGTCATGGCTTTGGTAGGAGGATGCCCGAATACCCCGCGGCGTTTCATTCAGATAGTCGAGCATAATTTCCGCACGCATTTCTTCAAGATCGATCGAGAGGGACAGCTCGAAATCAGCTGTGGGTTGCCGCATGATGTGCGCTCCTTTTTCCCGGATGGAATAAATCTTTTTTCTGTTATTATAGCATATTTTCCGATATTGTCAACCCGTTTCCACAACAATTGCAGAGACAAAACAAAGAAGAACAGACGCAAACAAATCTATCATAATTCCGTAAATATGATCGATTCGTTCGTTTACAAGCGCAGAAAAAAGTGTTACAATACTATTATAACATTGTAATGTGGAAAGAGGGTTCACGGTATGCAGAAATTTATCGTATCACGAGACGATTCCATCTATGAGGCATGGCCGGATGTGGTTCTGTGCAATTCAGGGAGAATGATATGCGTTTTCTCCGAGTGCGATCATCACGGCAACCGCAATAATGCACGCATTGCCTATGTCACCAGTGACAACCGGGGACGCACATGGTCGGCAAAGCGGTATCTCACGGAAAAAGCCGTCCGCGTGCCGAAGAACATGGGGCCGTACTATAATTGCGCGCGTATTTCCAAACTGTCCGACGGCCGCATTGCTGTCGTCTGTGACCTGATCAAAGGCGCACACGAAAACGCAGTAGAGAATACGGAAAATCACCTCTGGTTCTCCTCAGACGAAGGAAGAACATGGGACGGCCCGATCATGACTCCGGTTCACGGTATCGTACCGGAGAGACTATATGAATTGAAATCCGGACGCTGGCTTCTCGCCGCTCATCACATGCATCCGGAAACGGGAAAACTGACCGAATACGTCTGGTACTCCGACGACAAGGGAACAACGTGGTCAGAACGCATCTGTCTTGCCATGGATGCGCGTTATGATCTCTGCGAAGTTGGACTTGTTGAAGTGGAGCCGAACGTGGTCGTAGGATTTCTGCGTGAAAATTCCGGCCGGGGGTGGGACTGTTTCAAGGCAATCTCCCGCGATGGAGGCGAAACATGGGAAGGTGTGTACAACGTACCGATTCCCGGATGTCACCGTCCGACGGTGGGACTTCTGCAGGACGGAAGACTTTTGGTCACCTACCGATATCTGCAGGGCGGTCTCCCCGGTTGGGGACGCACGACGCAGAATGTAATGGGGGCTTTGATGGCTCCGGATATGATCACAGAACCGGAGCGGAACAAACAGTGTGTACGTATTTTCCCGCTGGATTACGACCGCAATGAAAAGGCCGATCTCGGGTACACCGGCTGGGTACAGTTTCCCGATGGGGAGATCTACGTCGTCAACTATATCGTAGATGATGCGCCGAAAGCGCACATTCGAGGCTACAGTTTGCGGGTGGATGAATTGTATATCGAAAATTAAAAATTATTTTTCAGGAGGAACCATCATGAAAAAGTTTACACAGTGTCTTACCCTTGTGCTGACGGCAGCACTCCTGCTCGCGTCCTGTGGGGATACTCCTTCGCAGGGAGAAGAAACACTTCCTCAGGACACCTCACCTGCTGTGAGTGAAGCATCTGAGACTACTACGGCAGAGACGGACTACTACATGAATGTACCGGACGGTACGACCTTCAACGGAAAGACCTTTACATTTCTTGGGTATGACTATAACGGAAACTGGAAGGTATACATGGATCCTGAATCGGAAACCGGCGATATTGTGAATGATTCAGCTTACCGCCGAAACGGTGAAGTGGAGGAAAAACTGCAGATTGATTTCCGTGAAATCCAGATTGATGGAATGGCTGAGCATGAAAAGGCCTTCAAAACTTCTGTGCTCGCGGGCGACGGTGCATATGATCTCATGTGTTTTTGGGCATCCGGCGAAAGATCATCTTTCATTACAGAAGGTATTGCCGGTGACTGGCAAGCGCTTGGCAATATGGATCTGACTTCTCCCTGGTACAATCAGACCGCCAATACAGCGTATAGCATCGGTGGAAAACAGTATTTTGCTGTAAGCGACTTCACTTTCCCGGTGCAGCAGCACTGGCGTCTGCTTTTCAATAAGAAGTTAATGAGCGACTACAAACTGGAATATCCCTACCAAGACGTGTATGCCGGAACATGGACATATGACAAACTCCGTTCTCTTATCACAAATACGTATAAGGATGTAAATGCTGACGGTAAGGCCGGATTAGAAGACAGCTATGGTCTGTCCGCAAACAATGTAACTCTGGGAGTAATGGCCTTTAACTCTGGAGAGATGCCCATTCATATAACAAAAAACGGTTTTGAATTGAATCTCTATTCTGATCGTATTCTGAATATTGTTGAGGATATGGTAGCGCTTACCAAGGATCCGAATGTATATGATGTAAACGTCGGTGGCGCAAATTTCAGGAATCTGTTTTCTGAGGGGCGTGCTATGTTCATTACCTACAGTTCAGATCCCGAACTTCTCCGAGATATCGAATTTGATTACGGCTATCTGCCTTATCCGAAATACGACGCATCACAGGAAAACTATATTGTTTGGTCGTGCGGCGGTATGATGGCATATCCTTCCAATGCCAAGGATACCGTATTCACCGGAACGGTCATGGAGGCGCTGTCTGCAGGTTCGGCAAAGTATGTGAAAGATGCATTCGTTGAGAAATACATCGAGGGAAAGGTTCTCCGCGATGAAGATTCTGTTGCAATTTATCGCATGATGCGTGATCTTGCCACCTATGATTTCTCCTATAATTTCGATCCCTCGGGCAAACTCACCGGTTTTGCGCACTACAGTCAGTTCAACAAATCACAGAGCGCCGATCTGGCAAGCTGGTGGGGAAAGAATCAGGTTGCGATCCAGTCCGCTTTCGACGATCTGTTTGCAAAGTGCATGAAAAAATAACACTGCATTTATTTGCCGAAATATCGATCAAACGGTGTTCCGCCATTTCAATCTGCTCGGGGATGAGATGGGCTTACCATCTACGTACCATATAATATTTTTTATATGGAAACACCTTCATCCAGCTGTTTCCTGCACTTTTTGTTGGGAGAAGTATATGGTTTTCTTTCAGCAGAACGTGATCTCTGCTATGTGGATAAATCCATGCATTGATGTGCTATACCAGTTGTTTCTTTGCAACAGGAAAAGGAAAGCATGAAAAGAGAAAATGGTGTGCTTTTGTTTATGAATACCCTGCTGCGATTCGAACCCCTGTGGGTTGGAGGCAGCAGGGCATCTTTATTTTTATCCAGTAAATACGGGACTTTTTTAATGTGGTTGTGTTCGCGCAAATCGGACATCGAAAACAAAAAAGCCAAAAAACTCCGACAAAACGCCAAAATTGCCGACCATTTTCGAACCCCTGTATCTAATGGTTAGGCGTCTTTCAATGAATAATAAGCAGTTTCTATTGAATTAGGAGACTTATTTCCAAGTGCGGAATGAGGACGACTGTTATTATACATATCAATATATTTTGAAAGTGATTCCTTGAAGTCTCTTACTGATCGGTAATTGGTTCGGTACAATTCTTCCTTCTTCAGTGTGGAGAAAAATGATTCCATCATCGCATTGTCATGCGGTTTGCGTGTGCGAGAATAGGACTGTGTTATGTTCATGGAACTCATTACTTGACAGAATGTTTTTGACACATAATTGCTGCCGCGATCTATATGCAGAATCAGCCCGGAATCTGGATGTCGAGTTAGATATGCTTCCTTTAATGTGGATTTTGTAAGCTGTGTACTATTGTTTTGAGAAACTCGATAAGCCACGATTTTTCTTGCGTACACATCAAGCACCGCGCAAATATAAAATGTTTCTTCTCCAAAGCGGAAATATGTAACATCACTCAACCACAGTTCATTGGGCTTTGAAGCTTTGAATTGTTGATTGATACGATTGACAAATTTCCGTTGTTCTCTTTCGTATATAGCTTTCGCACCGATACGAACACTGTGCAATCCCAATTCACGCATCAATTCAGCCACATATTTTTCACTTATTTTTACACCTTGATCTCTCAGTAGTGCGGCTATTTTCCCTGCGCCGAGGACCTGCCGATATTCGTAGAATAATTCTTGAACCCTATTTTTCAGTTCGACTCTTCTCTTTGCAAACCATGTATGTTCCTTTTTGCTTCTAAATAGATGATTGTAGAATGTACCTCTTGGAACTTCAAGAGCATCGCAAAGCGAGTGGACGCTGTACTTCCCATGAAGTTTTTCCATTGCTTCAAGCTTTTCTCGCAGGGGTGATTGTACAGTGCAGTCTACACTTTGCAGGATTTGAGTTATTTCGGTGAGTTTTTTTACCCGCTTTTCAAGAAGATAAGTGGCCCTTGGCTGAGGCTTGTGTTGTTCTTTGGATAATTGATCAAGCCAGCAGTATAGTGTGCTTTTTGCAATGCCGGTGTCTGATGCAATTTGTTGGATTGATTCACCAGCGATGATGTGGCGTGAGAGGGCAGATTGTCTGAGTTCTTGAGTGTATGTAGCGTTCATTATTATTTCTCCTGAAAATATTCCGCACAATATACGGTAGGAATATTTTATCAGAGAGTTGTTAGGCAAATATGAAGTGGGGACGAGGTTTGGGAGGCTATAACAGTAAATTTAATCTATTATGATAGAATTATTAGGAAAAATATGATATAATATGATTGTTGTGGTTTGAGTGTTATAAAAATAAGGAAGAAGTATGAATTATCTTAGTCAACTCAATGAAAAAATATCGCTATTTCAAATTATAAGTTGTATAAATAGTGTCTCATTATTTTTAAATTTTGGTGTGTTAACAATCTTTAGACGTACAATGAAAGCTAAAGGCTCCGTTATTAGAGATTTTAAAATGTTGCTGCAATCTGATGAAGAAGACAGTAGCGGTACTCTTGTTCGAATCAGCACGGGAATGATATTGATTTTTATATGTAGTATAGTAATCACCATATTATCATGTTGGCTTGGTTTTGAGTTTTTTCTAAAAGCAACTATGGTGATGCTTATAGTTGTTCCGGGAATTGATTGCTTACCAATATTAACTGATTGCTACCTAAACGGGAAGAGTTATAATAAAGAATCCTATTTTTTAATGGTAGTGTCTATAAAAACATTTTTTGTAAACATTACTATAAGTATCGCAACACTTATATGTGAATGGTTAGATGCAGATACAGTATTGTTCCAAACGAATGGTAATCAAGTGCTGAAGATTTTCCTTATTGCGCTATTGGTTGCACTTATTTTAGGTGTGGTTTATGCAGTAAGTAATTCCATATACTCTATTTGGTCATACACATTTTCATCTAAAACACCTGATAAGATTTGTGAGAATATTACGAAATATTCATCTCTAGAGATAAAGAATGAAGAAAAATTTAATAAAAGAATAAAGGATATTGATTTTGATGCGCGGGTGCATCCATATGTACTATATCGGTTTTTTCTATCATTCCGCTTTTTCGGTGTTGTACTTATTCTAAAATTTCGAGAAATATATTATAGCTCTCAACTTTTGCTACTGACGATGCGAAAACAATACGTTATATCGCATTCCGGAATGCTTACATACGAAAACTATAGACATAGAATAAACATAATTTTAAGAGTTGCCCTAATAGTTTTATTATTAACAACAAATGTGTTATTGGCATTAAGTATTAATGGATATGAGATATGTGCAAAAGTTTATGAACTAATATCAACGGTTATTATTATACCGATTATTTTAGATAGTTTGCCAAAGAAAAAATGATAACTAATAACGCAACAATTTTATAGAAAATCATGCTGCATCTTTTCTGTCCGACGTAGCCACGTAGTGCGTACAAAAAAGATGCACACAAAAAAACGCAGGTTTTCCTGCGTTTTTTTCGTTTTTTCGCCCATTTTCTCGTTTTTTCAAAAATCCGGTTTTTGTGTGCAAAAAAAAGATGCAATCAGCTGATTTTTGGGTTTGAGGGGAGTCAAACCCGTGTCTGCTGAAAAACACGATATTTTTGACCGATGAGCCATAGTGTAAACAAATACCCGAAAAGGATATGTCTCAGTCTGCTTCCCTGAAACGCCACACGGATTATTCGCCGAACCAATCCGGCGTTTTCATCTCTGTAATTGTGCCGGCATTCTGATCAAGCAAAGCGGCCAATTTCATTCCTCTCTCAAGACAGTACTCACAGAATAATTCAAGTTCAGCGTCATTATTGATCTGGGCAACCCAATCGCACACGAGTTTATGAAAATTTATACCGGAATAAAACCCGGTACACCTCGCAGACGATGGAATCCTTTTCCCCATGTACCAGGAACTACTGTCTTTTGCATAATCTATGACCAGCTTAAAGATATGATTTAATTCGTTTTTTCTCCTAAGTTCAATATAGTCACTGTGCATAAATATGTTGAAAAACTCATTTGCTTTACCGTTCTTCAGCGCTCTCTTAAAAGCTGAACGAAGTCTGGGAGCGGATTGATCTGAACAGCTCAGCTGCAATAATTCCCGATCGGGGAAATCAAGCGTATATCCCGAAAAACTGACCGGAATACTTCTTTCTTGATCCGAGAGATAAGGGAGCGTTCGTGACAGAATACATGAGTTTTTTTCTCTGTCTATCATTGTTTGCAGTATTGTATCCACATCACTCTTCCCGTGGTCAACAGATATAAGGAATGACGTGAGTTCTTCTGATATGCATATACTGTCCGGTTCTTCGCCTGCTTGAGAATCGATGTAGGGCAGCGCAGTATATGCATTATCATGCCAGTGAATGTTTTTTATTACAATTCTTCTGCATCCGTAAGGAATCGGAGGGATCCCGTCCACATTCCCGGACAGGACTTCCTCCTTCATATTGGGTCCGCTGAACTCTATGCTCCTGTATGTATAGTCATGGCTATGTAAATGCTGTACAGTCCATTGATATTTCTCATAGATATCTGTTTCTTTGCAAATGTATACGTATTTCTGATATGTAATCATTAAAATCTCCCTCCTGCACAAAATAGATTTTAAAACAAATTATCCCGTTTGTCAAGCCTCTCTTTTCAGCTTTAATTGTTGATTATGCACGCAGCCACCAACTATGGGATATAACCCAATGGGAACTGTTACTATAGAAAAGGCACATTTCAAAAATGAAATGTGCCTTATATGATAATTGGTTTGTCAGCTGCGAATCAGCCGATATTCCAATGCAAAACATTTCATGCAGACAGCATCCCACACGATCCCGCACCCGCGATGAAACGAGAATCCTTTGATTATGTTAGTCGTTATACAAGAAGTATCCAGCGGCAGCACATCCGCGAAGGAATCCCCCTCGCGGCGGCAGGTGTGAAACGTGTACTTTTCCAGCCGTCCGTATTTCATCTTCTGTGCTGCAAACAGAAAATACGTTTCATCCCGATTACAGCATAGATCCACTATATTGCGCACAGGAGCTGCAAAGCATTCTGTGGTATATATCTTCTCGTGCAAGCGAATGACAGAATCATCATTGACCGCATACCAGATGGATTTTTCTCCGATATGCACAGCATGGCAATCGGCAATTCCGCTGCAGGTATCCGACCACACGGGGGTTCCGGTTTGATCCCACAGGCAGAAACCGCTTTCAATACGAGTATCTTCCGTAATATCCTGATCAAAGTATCCTGCGGCAATGTTTCCACGGGAAGTGACATGGCATTTGTTTCCATACACCCTGCCGAGGAAAATTTCCGCTTTAATGTTTCCGTTTGTATCCGTGCTATAAACCTTCATTCTCTGCGAACCTGATTTCGTAAACAACGGGGAGTTTTCACGAAGTTTTCCCATGACAAGGAAACCGCTTTCTGACGGCATGACTTTTTGAATTTCAGCAAAGTTCTGCCCAAACGACAGGTGTTCGGAATCATTTGCGGAGCTGTTATTCCATGCGGTTCGGATAACCTGATTCCCGTATACCATATAAATACAGCCGTCATTCCCCAGATTCGCACTTGTCATTCCCACGGAAAATGAAAATTTCCTTTGGATTTCATCGGTGTTTACAGATCGAACAGGTAAAAGGCGATTCTCCATTTTTCGCTCCTCACTGACAGCGTTCCTGCACATAACCGTAATAATCGAAATCTTCCTGTGTCATGAAAAGATACTGTTCTTTTCCTTCGCGGAAATCTTCACGGAGTGCATCTGTGTCATACCAGGTGATATCCAGATAAATGGGACCCGCTTCCGTGTCAAGCAGGTTCCACGCGTGGCGTCCTGCGGGTGTTTCTCCGCGGCAGTACCAGCATGAGATACCCGTTTCGCGGCACAGCCGGTAAAACGCCTGCGCATAGCCGGAACAGATGGCTTTTCCTTTTACAAACGCGCTGTACGCCTGATAATCGTACAGGACAATCGAATCCGAGTAATCGTATTCATTTCCTGCGGCGAGAACGAGGATGAAGTAGCAGCATTTTTCGTAATTGGAAAGTCCCTCCGGCATTTTTTCCAGAATTCGGTCAACGACGGCATTGCAGAGTGCGACTTCGGCGCGGATTGCGTCACGGTCATCGCAGAGCCTGGTAAGCGTATCCCCCGGCATAAAATAACCTGAGCGGAATTCGGCTCCGTTGATTTTTGCATCGCTGTAGAGGAATAACTCCGTATGATCGATCCGCAATGCATCCAGGGCGCTCACAAAGATATTGAATAAATCCACTCCGGGATAATCCTTTTCAAAGAACTGATAGTCCTCAAAAGCGGCAACCTTTGCAAGCACATGATCGTACATTTCTTTGGAAAGCGGATATTTCAGAGAATCTCTCTGTTTGGGTCGTGCATCATAATCGCAGTTGGAAATCGGCAGCGGTTCTTCGTTTACGGTGTTCAGAAGCTTAACCGCTGTCCGGATTGCAGGATCAATCCTCTCGGCGGCTTTCCGCGCCGTTTCGTTGGAGAAGGTTTCACTTTCATCAAAAACTACCGTGTAACGCTCAGTCGGCGGAGCAGAAACCGGTTCCGGATCGTCTGTGGCTTCTGCAGTGGTTTCCGCTGTGGACAGCGGGAGATCAGTCAATTGTATATCTGGAAGTTCGCAGGAGGAAAACAGCAGAGCACAGAGCAGCAGCAGGGAATGGAACCGTTTATGGATAACTTTTGACTGTATGCCCGGCAGCGCGGGAAATCTGTCGGCGTGTTTCATTCTGTCTGCTCCCCTTTCCCGTCCCGATACTGTTTCAGTGCGGCAAAGCGCAGGAACTGTTTTCTGGAGGATACACCGAGCTTGGAGTATATATTCTTGTTGTGATACTTCATGGTGTTTTCCTTGATACCGATAATGGATGCGATTTCCGCTGTGGTTTTTCCTTCCACATACATTTCGTAAATGCGCATTTCCTGCGGGGTCAGCGTTTTCAGGTTGCAGATGAAGTATTCGTAATCTTCCAGAATAATTTCGTTTTTGCTTTCATCGGAGAGATGCAGGACTTCATTTTTGGCAAGTTCGTATTCTTCCAGTGCTTTTTCGTAGTTTTCTCTTGCACGGGCGGCTTCTTCCTCGGCGGCTTGTTTGGCTGCTTTCAAAGATGCAAGCTGTTCTTCCAGGACTGACGATTTCTTTTCAATAAAAGCGAACAGGTCGTCAAATTCGCGGATCTTCAGCTGGTCACCGGTGTTTTCGCTGTACTTGATCTGCTCGATTTTACGGAGAATCGGTGCAACATATTTCCGGCTCATAAACAGGCAGTAGGCGAACATGATCAGCATGACGGCGAAAATAATTCCGGCGGTTTTTATCTGACCGCGCTGTACCAGAGCGTTGAACTGCGCCTCCGTGATCATGAGCGCAACGGTGAAAGTACGGTCGCCAAGAATCACGCTTTTTGTTTTGCCGATGCATGTTTCAATGCCGAAATCAAATACGGCATTCCCGTCTTTTTCAGTGATGTTTATATTTTCGGGGGCGATTGTATTGTAGCGTCCCGAGTTGAACTGACAGGAGAAAATCCCCTGATTTTCGTCAATCAGCGCTCCGATAAGTGTTCCCAGTCTGTCATCGTTCGTCTTCTTGGACAGCTGAAAAAACATATCGTTGATTTCAAAACCGCAGACACCGATGATACGGTCTCTCTGGTCGCGGATGGGAACATAGACATATCTCGCCCGCTCCCATGTGTCCGGAATTTCCACCGTGGGGCTCAGAATATAGTGCTTTCCGTTCGCGAATGCGGAGTCACAGGCATCGAAAAAATTGGTACGCATCTCGTTGTTCCATCCGCTGTGGAAAGTGACGTTCCCCTCTTTGGCGGTGGAAAAAGAGCCGCGGTACAGTGTGATTTCATTGTTGACCGTACTCTCTGAGTACAGATTGATATATTTCAGATAAATGCCATTGTAAGACGGCATCTCGGAGCGGCTGTTTACCGTCGTATCCAGCATGTAAAAGGCACCGCTTGAGGGAGCGAGCTGCATGTTCAGATAGACGATGCTGTAAAGCTCTCTTTGCAGGGCGGAGAGGGAATCGGCATGATTCCGCAGATTTTCAAAAGAGAGATTGTGCTCTGTCAGATATTTCTGTATCCCGTTTTCCAGCTGATTGGAGAAAGAGATTGCGTGCGCTGCTGCCTTGTCGTAATCCCGTTCGATGTTGTTTGCATAGGAAAGCAGCTGGGTGTCCAGCACGTCCATGATCTGGGTGCCGGTGGGATTCAGAATCCCGAAGATGTTCAAAAGGAGCAGAATCAGCGATAAAACCAGAGCAATGGCGGAGATGATATACACCACAAACCGTCTGCGGATGGAAATCCCCTCCGATTTGATCTGGCTGATGAGGTGCGGCAGGGAAACTCTGAAAAATGCTTTCATGCGGCACCTCCCTTATTTCTCGTACAGGCTTTTCAGCTCAGCAAGGGAGCTTTCGGCAAGCGTATCCAGAATCTTTTCGGGAGATTTTCCTTCGCTGATCAGCTTTTTATACTGATTGTGTGCGGATTTCAGTACCGAATTAACATTTTTCTCAAAATCAAGCTGCATTTCCGAGGCGCCGTCATAAAGCGGAAGCGCGTAGAATGTGTAGCTGTCCAGCATCGTATCCACCGACGTATAGACACTGCGGTAATTCTCCTTTTCGATCCGGCTGATGTTTGCGAAAAGCGCACTGAGCGCTTCGTCAGTCACCGGGAGATAGCCGGCGTTCTGGACGAATTCCAGATTGTTTTCTTTCTCTGTCAGCCATCTGGCGAAAATATACGCAGCCTGATTGCGGCGCTCATTGTCGCTTTTCATGGCAAACAGTCCGCCGCCACGATAGATCACGCCGGGGGCGCTTTCCGTAAACATCGGATAGGGAAGTGCCGCCGCCTGAATAGCTTCGGTGGTGTTGTCGGGATAGATAACCTCGGTCGGCTGATACAGTACATCGGCACTCGAACCTGTGTTGGCAATGACTTCTGCCGTTTTCCAGCGTGCGGCCGCATACCCTTCGTCGAGACAGATGCCGCCGTAGATTGCTGCTTTTGCGAGAGGCATCCATACAGTGCGGAATGCTTCATCCTCGATCCGCAGTCTGCCGCTGCGAATAAACTCGCTTCCATGGGCTTTCATACCCACATAGGCGTAGTGAAAATAATCGTTGATCTGCAGAAAACTCTGTCCGCCTGACCAGTCACAGTAAGTGCGTGCCGCGTCAAATACACCCTCAAAAGTGGACAGATCGGCAACGGAAATGCCGCTGGCGGCACTGAAACGGTCAAACAGCGTTTTGTTCAGATAGAATGCCTCTGTGGATTTTGCCACGGGAAGCATCAGAAGTTTTTCGCCGAAGTACCCTTCGGAGAGAAAGTCAGCGTGAAAGCCGGACAGTTCTTTTTTTGTGAAATAATCGTTCCAGGAAAGCAGATTTTCCTGCCCGACAATCTCTGCCACTCTGGGGTACGCAGTGAAGAGATCAGGCATTGCATCGGCACCCGGCTCACCGTTGGCGGATGCAGCAAGTGCCCGATCAATGGCGGAGGAAGAGGTGACAGATACCACGTTTACCGTGATGCCGTACTCTCTGCCGACAGAGTGATTGAATGTATCGATCACATCGTTCAGCGGGGATTTTGTCTGGCTTCCGTAGACATGCCACATGGTCAGCGTGACCGGATTCGCGGGACTTGGCATCTGCTGACCGCAGCCCGACAAAGCTGTTATAAAAAATACAAGAGTCAAAAGAAAAGCAAGAGTTTTTTTCATGTTGCCACCTTCCAGCATGGGTTTCCTACCCGAATTCCCACCCTTTTTCTGAAAAAATTTGTTTTTCCTACCCGTTTTAGCCGAATCGGGTGGGGACAAAAGCGTGAAAATCCGTATAATTATACTTGCATGGTTACCGAAGGAGGATATAGGTCTTGCCGCATTTTCATCAATTTGCGAAAAGGGGTATCCCGCTGTCCGGGAACATCGTTCCCGTATAACGTACTCTGCGGACGCGCCAACGACAACAGAGTCCGCCCCGATTTCTATGGATTTTATTTGCAGCCGCTCGCTATATACTGCCGGAATTCCGCGAAGCGGAACGCAGACGGATTTTGCGCGGCAGAATCGCGTACACAGCAGATTATCGTGCTGCTGCAGCTGACAGGATGCTGTATACATTATATCACAGAATCCGGAGTCAATCAAGAGCCGCTGTGCTTTAATAATATAATAAACTTTAATTAAAAATTATATAATATACAGGAGGCATTCATATGAACTACGTAGGCAGATGGGTATTTCATTCCATAGGTATGATCAGCGACGAGGATGAAATGGTGTATCTCGGTGCGGAGGAATATCTGAAAGCGCCGATGCCGTATGTTGATGAATCAGATGCGGAAGCGGTTGCGGACGAAATGAAGGAAAGAAAACAGATGATCGGCGGTCAGATCGCCGTGTGTGAAGACGGCAAACTGTATATGCTGATGCCTCTGCCCGAAGGCGTTTCCCAAAAAGAAGTCGATCAGGCTGTCAAAGCCGGGATCATCAAGGTGTATGACGGCATGATGACCGACGATCCCAAGGCGTGGGAAGAACGGGACGGTGCGCTGTGGTTGGAAGTCGGTGAGGGCATGAGTGAGGACGGATGGGTAAAACTATCCGATGAGGACGGTTTTTTGAATTTTATGAATACACGCTATACAAAAGCGGAATGAGCTGGAGGAGCATGTCATGAGCTTTCTTGAATCCCTGAAAAAAGCAGTTTTCTCCGTGCTGAAAACTGAGACGCGTAAGGCTGTGAACAATGCCGTGCAGAATATAGGAAAAGGCAGAAACTATACCGAAAAATTCACGTTTTCCGCCCTTCCTTCAAGCGTGGAGGAACTGAAAGCACTGCCGGAAGCCAAACTGGATACCGCATTCAAAACAACTGCGCTGGTAATCCTTGCGCTGAGCCGCTATGAAGCAGATCCGGATGCGGCGATCGCCATGCTGAATTTTCTGAAAGGCCCGGAAGATTTCAACGGCAGAGAGCAGAGCTTCCTGAAAGACCGCCTGGCTGATAAGAGTTATAAGGTGCGTTCCTTCTTCGGCGGTGCGACACCTGAAAATAACTACACGCCTGCCACTCCGTATACCGTCGCTGTCAGCGAGAATCCCTATTCGTTTGACGAGGAAAACTGGGCAACGATGTATGTGACCAGCGGCGGCGCGGATAATCCCAGACCGATCAAACTGAGAAAGAAGCCTTCCACCGGCGAATGGTTTTTGAACGATATCCAGTGTCTCGCCGATATCAGACTTCCCAAGTCCGAGGATAAATGGGCATAAGCGGTATGCGGATCAATCTGTTTGACAGCGGATATTTTCAGCTTGTCGTGCCGGACGGCTGGATGGCTTTCTTCGGTATCGACAGTGAGTGCAGAACAACGCAGAAGAAGGTACATATTTTCAAGGAAGCGAAACTCGAAACGGATATCTTTACTCATGCGGGAATTACAGTCTGCTTTTTCAGCAAAGAGGATATTTACATATCTCCGAAGAGTTTCTATGATGATATCGTCGACATGGAACCGTTCACCCTCGGTTCCTATACATGGAACGGCTATACCTGCACCAGTTTCGGTTATCCTTATACGATGCTGGAAGCAAAGCATGACGGATGCGTTTTTCAGGTGATGATTCTCATGAAAAACGGGGATTACGGGATATCCCTTGACGATGCGGACGTGCAGATGATCCTGGCAAGTCTTACGGAATCAGCCTGACGTGAATATGCCACGGACCGCTGGGATGCATAAACAGCAACAGAAAAACGTGGGGCGATGGAGCGGGATGTTCCCTCGCCCCTGCGGGTTTCAAAGGAGTATTTTATGAAAAGATTATTAGTTCTGCTGACCGGACTGCTTCTTATTGCGGGGCAGCTGGCTGCCTGTGCCGATCTGTCCTCCGCGGGGAAAGCCGCCGCAGAGAATCTGACGCTGGTCAGGTATTCCGGTCAGCAGCAGGAATGGGATGATGAAATTCTTCTGGCGCTGAGTGAATACTCCGGTGTTATCCTGTCTGATGAAAGCGCGGAGGAATATCCTGCTCTGGCAGAGATTCTGGAGCAGACCCGTGGAATGACAGTGCGTTCCATGGAAGATGAATTTGACAATCTTCTTGCAACTGCCAAAGATGAACTGCAGATTTTGGGCGCGGACAGATTTGTAACCAAGTTATCCACCTGTGATGTACAGATCCGCCGCGCGGACAGTGTCGCGGTCAGCTATCTGTCCGAGTCATGGCTGGTATACGGAAAAATCAATGACCGCTTTCTGCGCGGAACAACCTATGATACCGCAGCCGGCAGGGAACTGAAACTTACGGATGTTATCAGGGACATGAGCAAAATCCCGGAGATTGTGAAAAAGGAACTGACCTCCCATACGTGGACCGGTGACTTTATCTCTGAAACTGCCGTGGAAGATTATTTCCGTGATACACCCGAGGAGGGACTTGCATGGACACTTGATTATAACGGCGTGACGTTCTATTTCGGCAGCGGTGATATTGCGGATGTCGGACGGCACGGACGTCTGGCGGCGACAGTATCCTTTGCGGAGCATCCGGAGTTGTTTGTCGGAAAATACATGGCAGTTCCTGCGGCGTATATGGTTGAGCTTCCGATGAATCATCCGTTCTTTACCGATCTTGACGGAGACGGGGATCTGGAAGAGCTGAATGTGACACCTTTTACGCATGAAAGCGGTCTGTACTATGATTCGTTTTGCGTCTATACCGATACGGATATGCAGTATTATCACGCAGATCTGCAGGCGGATACCGTGCACCGTACCGGCGGCTATCATCCTTATTATGTCAGAACGGAAGACGGCAGACAGTATCTGTATGTCTTTGCGGAAGGAAGCGAGCTGGCTGCCGGCGATATGACACTGCGCGTGATCGATGTAAAAGACGGTGCGTTCACTGCGGTCGGAGATATGCACGTCGCGCCCGGCTATATCCCGGTTGATCTTTCCTGGGCACTGACGGATCCGGACAGCATGATGCTTGAAAATTTTGAAACGCAGCAGGAAGCTGCGGCATACCGTGTGGGAAACAACGGTATGCCTGTGAGGAAATAAGAGATGTCTGTATATTGTTCCAAAAATCACGAGGGCGTGTATTTCATTGACTGCGGCATGGGAGAACTGGTATTTCAGGGCGAGGGCTGCATCTGTTCCGAGGATACCGTGACATGGAATCCGGACGAAACCTGGAAGGAAGCAGTCACCGCAGTAACGGTGTGTGACAGGATCACGGAGATTTGCGGCGGCGTGTTCGAGCAGTTTCCAAACGTGAGGAAGCTGAATCTGCCGAAATCTCTGACCCGCATTGAGATGACCGATGCGCTGAAAACGCTCCTTCACACCAACGGTGTGCTCGTACATGCGGCATACGGCTCATACGGCGATGCTTTCGCACAGGAGAACGGACTGCGGTTTCTGCCGGAGAATATAGAACTCGGATGGCACCGGGATGAGAAGTATGACGAGAGTACAAAGCTTATTCTGCGATTCCATGAAGACAGCACAATGGATATTCTCATCGACATCTTTACCGCCGGCATCTCGGCAGGATCAAGCGGAGGTGCATCGCTGGATCGTCCGATGCCGGATGAGTATTATCCGGGGTGTACACTTGAAGAATTCGCCGGTATGTTCCCGGCACGGTATTACGCTCAGATCATCCGTAATCCTGAGGTAAAAGTTTTTCTGGAACGGGAAGCCCGGCGGGCAAAGCAGATCAAGGATACAGAAAAGGGACAGACTGACAATGAGCAATAAGAAAAAACTGACAATTCTGCATTCCAACGATCTCCATGGAGATTTTCTGGCGGAAAAGAATGAAGACAGGGAATTGCGAATCAACAGGCGCGATCGTATGATGATATAAGTGAATAAAGCAAAACAGAAATTGTGCATTGCAGAACGGTCTCTGTTTTTGCTTATGCTCACCGCGATTCATTATGATATACAGTAATCAAATCAGCAGATGCTGACTGCAGGAGGAAAAATAACAGTTAGCACCCCATAACTCGCGAGATAGCATAAAACATCGAAAAAATTTTGTCAATATGTTTCGTTGAAAAGTTTTGATTTTTTTGTGGGAAATGGCGCAGTGTGCCGCGTTCAGACGCACTGCGCAGTGTGGCATTTCCGGGAAAATGCAGACGGACAGTGCCTTTTTTCTGTAGTGAAAAAATTTCCGAAAAAATTTCAAAAATTATGCATTTAGGGGTAGACACGACCGAAAAAAGGTAGTATAATATAGGAGAATATTAGTATGCGAAAATATTATCGGAGGATTGTCGGTACTCGTACGGCATTCCCCGGAATCGTATGCTGCGCGAAAGCAAAATAAAATTTAAGGAGGACTTTATGAAAAAGAAAATCCTGATCATGACAGCTGCAGCGCTCCTTACGCTCGGACTGGCAACTGTCAGCGCACAAAGCCCCGCTCCGGCGGAACAAGCCCCCGAGGAAATCATCTACGAGATCGTTGAACCGCAGCGTTATGAGGCGGGGACCGTGGATGCAGATGGGAATGTTACGTTGGATGTGGAACTGTTCCTTAGAGGTGATGTTGACTTGAATGGTGATATTGGTGCATCTGATCTTACCGCGCTTGCTCGACATTTAGCGTATATGGAAACAATTACAGATTCTGTTGCTTTGGGAACATCTGATACAAAAATTGATAATTCTGTTGATGCAGCAGATTTGACCGCACTCGCCAAATATTTAGCCTACATGATAGATGATTTTGAGTAATAATGTTGGAGGAATTTAGAATGAAGTCGAATGTGAGAATATTCTCGCTTGCTCTTGCGATGGCGATGCTTTTATCGTTGTTTGCACTGCCTGTGAGCGCAGAAACACTGGACGCGAATGTTGAGGTTGAAATCAGCAATGCATCTCCCAAAGTTGGTGATGAGATAACAGTAATCGTGAAAAACACGGATATGACCGTTTCGTCATTTATAACTGGTGTGAGATTTGATAATGCAAAATTAGAATGTAAAAAAATTGTTGGTCCAGATTCTGAATATCCTGATGAGTTTACTCTGACTAGAAAAAATGGTAGGTATGTGTATGCTACTGCTGCGCCCACAATTTCTAATGCAAATTCACAGGGGGTCGTAAGTGTAGCCTTTGCTGGAACATCTGACGTTGAGTATGCAGGTGGAAAACTGTTTACAGCGACATTTAAGGTTATAGCAGAGGGAGATTCGCCAATTGTATTGTTTGAGAATAGCGATGGCGCGGGGGGAATAAAAAACGATGCCGTTGTTTCCACCCAGGTATCTGTTGCTAAGCCTGCTGTTCTTGTGACTAACATTACACTTAATGAATCAGAACTCAGTCTCACCGTTGGAGATGCCCCTGTTGCTCTGTCTGTTACCAAAGTTGAGCCGGATAATGCATCTGACAAAACCGTAACCTGGAAGTCCAGCAATGAAACAGTAGCAACCGTTGACACGAACGGTAAGGTTACCGCAGGTGTTGCAGGCACTGCAACCATCACCGCAACTGCAAATGATGGCAGCGGTGTGAACGCAACCTGTGCTGTTACTGTAACAGAAATCACTCTTGCCGAAGATACGCTGGAATTGTATCTGGCACCTGATGACAATACAGCTACTCTCACCGCGACAGTTACGCCGGACAATGTGAAAGTGAAATGGAGCGTAGAGTCCGGAGCAGCTGAGGGGATTATCTCCATTGAAGAGGATAGTTCGGATTCGCGCAAAGTGACTGTTAAAGCTAATAAGACTGGATCTGCTACTCTTCTCGCGGAAGCTGAAGACGGAAGTGGAGCAAGCGCTTTTTGCTACATCACTGTAAAACCGGCACGTACCTATGCAGTTACGCTTTCCCCCGCCTCCGTTACTTTCTTCGATGCAATCTTTGGTTATAGTGCACAAGAACCTGTAACAGTAACGGTAACCAACAATGGCAATCAGCCGACAGGTGCATTGACGGTCACGATCGATAATTCCGATGCCTTTGCACTGAGCAAAACGACAATTGACAGCCTTGGAGTTGAGGATAGTAATAAAACAGGAACGTTCACTGTTCAGCCGAAAAACGGTCTTGCCGTCGGGACATACACTGCAAAGGTAACTGTTTCCGGTGCAAATGGTATTTCCGCTGAAATTCCTGTCAGCTTCACAGTATCCGATGTGCCGACATATGCGATCACTCTTGATAAAGCGGAAGTTACCCTTGAATCCGCTGTTGAGGGGTACACAACCGTTCCTTACGCTGAAATCAAGGTTTCCAGCACAGGTAATCAGCCGACTGGTGCTCTGATTGTAACAGTTTCCAACAGTAATTTTAAGGTATCCCCGGCTGCATTGGACACTATAGCTTCCGGCAGCAATGCAACCTTTACTATTCAGCCGATGACCGGTCTTGCTATAGGAACCTACAAGGGAACCGTAACTGTTGCAGCTCCGGACAGCAATGCAAACAAAGACAAAATCACTCCGCAGACCGTAGAAATTACCTTCGTAGTAACACACAAGCATAAGTTCGACGAAGCAATTGAAGATGAAGCACATCTGAAAGCTAAGGGCAAAGATTGCAATACCGCGAACGAGTATTGGCGTGAGTGTTCTTATGACGGTTGTTCCGTGATATCTGATACCGAGTTCTTCACAAGCACAACGAAATTTGGTGATCACAAATACAGTACTGAATGGACATCCGACGACACTTCACATTGGCATCAGTGCGAAAATAATTCCGCGCACAAGACGGACATAGGCTATCATGATGAATCCACTGTTCCCAACGATAAATACATTGTTCCGGGTGAAGAAGGAAGCTGCAAGGATGGTAAGGCTCCGAAGTATTATAAATACTGCAGCACCTGCGGTAAAGCGCACACTGACACTTTTGACGGAACTGTTCCCAGACATGATTACGAAGATGTTCCGTATACGCAGAGCAAAGTCGGAGATATCGAATATCACAACAGAAATTGCAAGGCGTGCGGCACACCTGAATTTGCTTCTAATAGTGATGCCAATAAGTGTTCCGGCGGCTCCGCAACCTGTACCGACAAGGCTGTTTGTGTGACCTGTGCGAACAGCTACGGCACGACGGTTATTCACAACTATTCAAGTGAATGGAGTTTCAACGAAACGCACCACTGGCATGCTTGTGCGAATGGTAACCCGGATTGTACATCCGTATCCGATTATCATGAGCACGTTCCCGGTCCTGAAGCAACAGAAGAATCCGCACAGTACTGCACAGTATGTAATTACGAAATCACTCCGAAACTTGAACCTGCCTTCGACGAAGACATGCTCATGATTCTCATCATGATGATGAACAAGAAGTATGACGTTGTCGCTGAAGCAGGCGAGGGTGGTGTTATCACTCCCGCAGGCGAGAATAAGGTTAAGTTCAATAAGTCGATCAGCTTCGATATCACTCCCGCTGAGGGCTATGTCATCTCCGCTGTTCTCGTTGACGGTAAGGATGTAGGTCCCGTAACGGAGTACACATTCAAGAACGTAAGAACTGATCATACCATCTCCGTTGTCTTTGAAAAGGCACCGTGGGTCAATCCGTTCACGGATGTGACTGAAAATGATTGGTTCTACGAAGATGTCAAGTTCGTCTCTGAAACCGGTCTGATGAACGGCAACAGCGCAGACGGCAAGCTCTTTGATCCCAGCGTTATCACGAATCGCGCTATGCTTGTTACCATTCTGTGGAGACTCGAGGGTTGTCCCACCGTTTCTTCCAGCGTGAAGTTCACCGATGTTGACGCAAATGCCTGGTATGCTGACGCTGTAAACTGGGCTTCTGCTAACGATATCATCCTTGGTGATGAAACCGGTGCATTCGGTGCAAATGATGAGCTCACCCGCGAGCAGGCTGCTCTTATCCTGTATCGCTATGCAGCATACAAGGGCGTTATCGAAGGTTCTGCAACCGCCGATTCCACTGAACTGAAGGCCAGTGATTGGGCTAAGGATGCAGTGATCTGGGCGGAGGCCAACGGTCTGCTGAAGGGAATCGGTGTTGATACCAGCGATATGACCAAGGGTATCAGCCGCGCTGAGATTGCAGCTTATCTCCGTCGCTTCTGCGAAAATTTCCTGGCAAAATAATACCGCAATGCGGATGAAAAGGGGAACTGCGGTTCCCCTTTTCTTGATTAAATCCGATAATATGCATTTTTGCATAAAATACGAAACAAAAAACAAAATCATGAAAGGGCTTCAAACATGGGACTTATTAAAGCAGGACTTGGTGCACTGGGCGGCGTTCTTGCCGATCAGTGGAAGGAATTCTTCTACTGCGAATCTATTCCGAACGATATTCTGATGATTAAGGGTCAGAAACGCATGACCTCCCGCTCTTCCAATACGAAGAGCAGCGATAATATTATTTCAAACGGATCCGGTATTGCCGTTGCGGACGGACAGTGCATGATCATCGTGGAGCAGGGCAAAGTAGTCGAGCTTTGCGCTGAGCCCGGTGAGTTCACCTATGATTCTTCTACCGAGCCGTCCATCTTTGCCGGAAATCTTGGCGAAAGTATTATCGAATCTTTTAAGACGCTCGGCAAGCGCTTCACCTATGGCGGCGACACAGGAAAAGATCAGAGAGTCTACTATTTTAACACGAAGGAAATTCTTGACAATAAGTTTGGCACAAAGAATCCTATTGCTTTCCGTGTGGTGGATTCCAGAATTAATTTTGATGTGGATGTATCTCTCCGCTGCAACGGTATTTACACATTCCGCCTCGTTGATCCGCTGAAATTCTACACGAATGTGGGCGGTAACGTAACAGTATCCTATAATAAAGACGAACTTCGCGAAACCATGAAGACCGAGTTCCTCAGCGCGCTTGGTCCGGCACTTGCAAAACTTTCCCTGCTGGAAATCCGTCCCAATCAGATCCCCGCACATACTGATGAGCTGGAAAAATACCTCAACGAAGAACTGAGCGGTGAGTGGGGAGCACGTGGTATTGGCGATGTCAAGGTATCCATCAATCCTCCGACACTGACCGAAGAGGACCAGCAGATGCTCAAGGACGCGCAGAAGACCGCTATGTATCGCGATCCTACCATGGCAGGTGCAACCCTCGTGGGTGCACAGGCAGAAGCCATGAAAACTGCTGCAGGTAACGCAGGCGGTGCTGCCGTTGGCTTCATGGGTATGAACATGGCGATGGGTGCAGGCGGGATGAACGCGCAGAATCTGTTTGCAATGGGTCAGCAACAGGCGCAGCAGCAGGTACAGCAGCAGGCTGCACCCGCTGCGGACAGTTGGAAATGCGCTTGCGGTGCTGCTGTCACCGGTAAGTTCTGCCCCGAGTGCGGCACAAAGAAACCTGAACCGAAGCCTGCAGACAGCTGGACATGCAAATGCGGTACCGTCGCCAGCGGCAAATTCTGCCCGGAATGCGGATCTCCAAAGCCGGCTGATGACGGTTGGACCTGTTCCTGCGGTAAAGTAAATAAGGGTAAATTCTGCTCGGAGTGCGGTGCTAAGAAGCCTGCCGGCGTTCCGCAGTATAAGTGCGATAAGTGCGGCTGGGAGCCGGAGAAAGGCACAAAGCCTCCGAAGTTCTGCCCCGAATGCGGCGATCCTTTTGATGACGGCGATATTCAGTAATTGTGTGCTGTCTCCGGTTTATGCCGGAGACAGCAATATATATTTTTTCAAGACGGGAGAGGAGCAAATCTTTGGCTGTAATACAGGAATATAAATGTCCGTGCTGCGGCGGTGCGATTGAATTTGACAGCTCTCTGCAGAAAATGAAGTGTCCGTACTGCGACACCGAGTTTGAAATGGAAACACTGGCATCCTACGATGATGCTCTGAAGAGCGAACGTGCGGATGACATGAAATGGGAGCAGCAGGCGGATAATTCGTGGGAAGACGGAGAAACTGATGGACTGAGCGTATACGTCTGCAAATCCTGCGGCGGTGAAATCGTGGGTGATGAAACGATTGCCGCTACGTCGTGTCCTTTCTGCGATAATCCCATTGTTATTATGGGACAGTTTGCCGGAGATCTGAAACCGGATTACGTGATTCCGTTCAAGCTGGATAAAAAAGCGGCTGTCGAAACGCTGCAGAAACACTATATGGGCAAGAAGCTGCTGCCGAAAGTGTTCAAGGACCAGAATCATATTGAGGAAGTCAAGGGCATCTACGTGCCGTTCTGGCTATTCGGTGCGGATGTGGATGCGCAGGCGCGCTATAAAGCGACCCGACTCCGTCACTGGAGCGACAGCCGGTACAACTATACGGAAACAAGCTTTTATTCCGTTCTCCGCGGAGGCTCCGTTGGTTTTGAGCGTGTTCCCGTGGACGGATCCACCAAAATGGATGACACCCTGATGGAATCCCTTGAACCCTACAATTTTGCCGATGCTGTGGATTTTCAGACTGCCTATCTGTCGGGGTATTTGGCGGATAAGTACGATGTGGATGCTGAGGCAAGCATTGCCCGGGCGAACGAACGCATCAAAAAGAGTACACAGGACGCATTCAGAGAGACGGTGAACGGCTACAGCAGCGTTGTGGAAGAGAATCTGAACGTAAGACTGCAGAACGGAACCGCAAAATACGCGCTGTACCCGGTGTGGCTGCTCAATACCACCTGGAACGGTCAGAAATATACTTTTGCCATGAACGGTCAGACTGGCAAATTCGTCGGCGATCTTCCTGTGGATAAAGGCGCGTACAGACGGTATCTGTTCGGCACCATGGCGATTGTCACTGCAATCGCATTTGCCGCGCAGTACCTGTTCTGGCTGCTTTGAGGAGGTACCTGATGAAAAAGAAAATCTGTATTCTCTGCATGATCCTTTGTGTGCTGTCCGGCGCTGTGCTGTCCGTTTCAGCGGCGGAATATCCAAGACTGTGGGATGACGCGGATCTGCTGACGCCCTATGAGGAAAGCGCTCTGCTTGCAGAACTGGATGAGATCAGCGAGAGGCAGAAGCTGGACGTGGTCGTCGTTACGGTGAATTCTACGGGAGCAAGTTCCCCGATGGAATATGCGGATGATTTCTTTGACTACAACGGTTACGGATACGGTACAAACCGCGACGGCATTCTTCTTCTGATCAGCATGGAGGAGCGGGACTGGTGGATTTCCACCTGCGGATACGGCATCACAGCATTTACCGATGCGGGCATGGACTATATCAGCGAACAGTTCCTCGATGATCTGAGCAGTGGATATTATGCGGACGCGTTTCAGACTTTCGCTTCCCTGTGTGATGCGTTCATTACACAGGCGCGCGGCGGTCAGCCCTATGATGTGTATAATCTGCCCAAGGAGCCCTTCGACGGAGGAATGGCGTTAATTCTTGCGCTGATTGTGGGACTTATCACTGCACTGATTTATACAGGTGTGTTGAAAGGACAACTGCATACTGTCCGCAGACAGGCATCCGCATCCGATTATATGAAAGAAAACAGCATGCAGATCCGTGATTCCAGAGATATTTTCCTGTACCGGAATGTCAGCCGAACGTTGAGGCAGACAGAAAGTTCCGGCGGCGGATCAAGGGTTCATACTTCTTCCTCCGGCGCATCCCATGGAGGACGAGGCGGAAAATTCTGACGGATTACGGGCAAAATAAAGCTGTGCGGCAGTATAAAATTCAAGGAGGTATTTTGCAAATGAAAAGTGAAGGAATGGGGATTCTCGGGCTGATCGGCTGTGTGATTCTTTTTCTGATTCTGCGCCGTTTTGTTCCGGCTTTGTCAACCGTTCTCCTGATCGTCGGCGGAATACTTCTGGCTTTGATTGTTTTGCTTGTTGTTCTCGTGATCGTTTTCTCAAGAAAAAGTACCCGTAAAGGTAAGAGGGATGATGTCAAAACAGCGGCGAATAATGAGATCCTGAGTCGGGGACGTGCGGATCTGCTTGCGGTGCGCTGTGTGTGCGCACGCATAAAAAACAAGGAGATTGCCGCCTCAGCAGGAGATATCTGCCGCTCTGTGGAGCAGATCCTGCATGTGATGAAAGAAAAACCGGAGTGTATCCCCACAGTGCGTCACTTCTGGAATTACTATCTGCCCACGCTGAACAAAATACTGCAGAAGTATGCGCGTATCGAGAGCAGCGGTATTCCTGCGGAAGAAATCGTGCAGAGCACCCTTTCCTGCCTTGGTGAAATCCGGACTGCCATGCAAAAACAGCATGAGAATCTCTATGAAGGAGACAAACTGGATCTTTCCGTGGAAATGGAAGTGCTGAAAATGATGTGCAAGCGGGACGGTCTTCTGAGCGAGGATGATTTTCAGATCACAGAAGAAAAGCGTGAAAGTGAATCAGACACCGCGGAAGATGAGGACAATGAAGAGCAGGGAACGACCATGACAATGTGAAAAAACGCCCTCCGGCATAGCCGGAGGGCGTTTTCATTTTGATTGAAGCTGTAGAATCTCAGCCAATCCAGTAGGCAGGCGTGTTGATTTCCGCTACGATGGTGCGGATAGGCAGATCTTCCTTGCCTGCGATCATGGTAAGGATAGATTCCTGACCTGCAGGTGTGATGACACTGCCGGTGATGCGGCGGAATTTCTCCTGCAGCCAGTTGAGGGAAATGTTCTCATGCGCTTCGCCCCGGGGTTCACATTCGTCGGAGACAAATGTGCGTCCATCCCGGGTGATGATCTCTGCACGGCAGATGCGGCGGGCGGGGAACTGTTCATCCAGCTTTTCATCCACGGCAAAATGCAGCCGTTTCATCATGTCCGTTACAGCGGGATCGCCCAGATTTTCCTCGCGGACCTGTGCCAGTCCGAAATCACCGTATACCAGCGAAGCGGCTACAGGATAGGCGATATTGTACTGCGCTTCATCCGCGGTTGCGGGGATGATTTTGGAGAGCATAGTGGCACGGCGGAATGTGTGTACAGTAACGGAAGCGATATCCTCCGGGCGGAGATTGTTCTCGCGCATCAGGGATACGCAGGCATCAATGGCGGGGTGAGCCCAGCGGCAGCAGGGATACGGCTTGAAATACAGATCCATGACCTGATATTTTTTGCCGAGATCATCCAGAAAATGCTTGTGTTCGTCGGCTTCCAGCAGGTTTTTGTTTCCTTCAAAGCCGCACTGGGATGCCTGCACGGCGAGAATGCCGGCGAGAACACCGAAAGGAACGCCGTCCTTGTTCATGGAAGGATATTCCACACTGCGGATGCCGGGGACGAGAGGCGCATTGAATTCCGCAACAGAGAGGACGTTGTTCATCTGTTCCTTTGTGAATCCCAGAATCCGTCCGACGCCGGCGGCAACACCTACGGCACCGAACGTACCGCTGGAATGGGCGTACTGATAATACTCCATGATGGCAGCGCCGCTGCGGATTGTCGTCTCATAGGCGACCAGCATGGCGGCGAGGAATTCGTCGCGGCTCAGATTCTTCTCCCATGCATATGCCAGAAGCGCTCCCACAAAGGAAGTGCCGGGATGTGCACGGGTCATGTTGTGACCGTCGTCAATGTCATAAGCGTTGGAGGAATGTCCCATGGCGGCGGAAGCGCCCAGAACGCCGAATGTGCGCTCAGAACCGATGACAGGCACATTGCCCGGCGCGAATACGCTTTCCGCCAAACGGAGACCTGCATCAAACTGACGGCTCCGGCTGCCGATGATCATGGCACCGCACAGATCGGTGAAACAGCCTTTCATGCGTTCCTGCACTTCCGCGGGCAGATCCTCCCAGCGGGTGTCCAGAATAAAGTTTTCCAGTTTATAATTCGTTTCAAAATGCATAAGATTCCTCCGGTATTATTTGATGAGGGAAGGACGCAGGATAATGTACGCATAACGTCCCGGGAGCGTATCCAGATAGGCGGCAGCCGCATCGCCGCTGATCGCATCGATGGACTGATCCGGTGCGAAACTGCCGCAGAAACCGTCGCCGGTGTACATGGCGGCATATGTTTTCAGACCGGTGTGATCGTCCGAGCAGAGGAGAACATCGCCGGGCTGCAGATCGTCCATACGCAGCTGCGTGGTGCGGATAAACGGATCATAGCAGGCTTCCGGAGTGATGACACCGATTCCGCCGAAATAGGAATACAGCGCCATATCCTGCGCAGGATTCTGACGGCGGCGGCTCCACACGTGATCTGTGTATGCATCATGCCGGTAGAACAGATCCCGCAGCAGCAGGTTGTGTGCCGCAGGCACCGGGATGCCGATGGAAGCGTATGCCACTGTAATAGCCTCAGCGGAGGAAATACCGGATGCGGTATGCATCGCAGAAACTACTTTTTCAACTTCATCCGCAGTAAGATTTGTTCCTATCAGAACCGGCGGAGCATATACATGCAGTCCGTTTGCGATGATGATGGGCGCATCTATTGCGGGACTCTGTATATTTTCCGCTGTAACGCTGAAAGTGCATGTGCAGCTTTCCCCTGCGGGGATTTCTGTAGTGCAGGCGAATTCTCCGCTCGGACAGCAGCCGGCAGGCGGGGTGAACTGTATCTGTACCTGTGCGGCATCGGAACGGCGGTTTTCTACGGAGAGCGTATACTCCACAGTATCGCCGGGCGCGGCAGTCTGACCGCCGGAGTGGGATGCGGTGACAGAGAAGAACAGATCCTTTGCCGTTGTCATGCGCGCAAGCGTATCGGGGGTGGGATCACCCACATAATTCAGCGGGCGAACAACAGCCAGTTTGCATACATTTTCGTTGAAGAGATACCGTCTGGCGTACCGCTCTTCATCGCTTTTCTCAAACCACCAGCGAGGATCACCAATATACATGCCGCCGTGGGGATTGATGTTGTCACGGAGTTCCTTGTAATTATAACTGCCCGGAATTCCCATCGGCTGTGTACAGTGGTAATATTCGTGCTCATTTTTGTAGAGCATAATGTGTCCGTTGGTCGCACGGGAGACAATTACAGCATCGCCGGGTTGAAGAAGCTCCTTCACCTGTTTGCTCATGGCTTCGATCTCTTCCGGTGTTTCCTCCCCGGTGAAATCGTGACGGAATACGCAGTCCCGTACCAGATCACGGATGTTCCATGTGACGGTCGCTTCCAGCTGATAGCCGAATGCATTGTAAAAGGCGGCCCAAACGAAGGTAGCACAGTCCAGATAGAGCCTCTGTTGGGACGTTGCTGCCTCAGGAGGCAGACGGAAGCGTCTGCGGGGCGTTATGCGGATCAGACGGTCCATGCTCAGCTGATCGTACTGCAGCCAAAATCCGCGGTCCACGTACGCCTGAGCGGCGGTGAACAGTGCTTCTGCTTTAGGATTGTATGTCATGGAAATCTCTCCTTATATGTGAAAATTCCGTATTATGTATTATTATACTCCGTTTGCGGGGAAAGTCAAGGCGTGGCGGAATATCTGCCCTTGTGAACAGATTTCACACCTTGTGAAAGTTTTTCATGACATGGAATTCTCTTTCAGGAAACGTATAAACTGTTTTGCCGCGGCAGAGCACTTCCTGTCCTCGCGGAAAGCGAATCCCAGTGTGCGCGTGATTTTCGGCAGAACCTGCAGAACTCGTACGCCGTGCGGGCGTTCTCTTATGGCAAGGTGCGGCAGAACGGCGACGCCGATCCCCTCCCGTACCATGGATATAACGGATCCGTATTCTGCGGAGGTCAGCTGAATTACTTCTTTGAATTTACTGCAGTCAAAATACGAATTCAGAAAGCTCTCGTTCGTCTGGATATAGGAAAAGGTGTATAATTCTTCCCTGGTTACAGAGCGCCGCTTCGGAAACTGGTCGGAGGGGACAACCGCCACATAGGCATCCTCCGTCATGGGGTACCATTCCGTCATGCAGTCCGGCAGTTTGTCGGAGAAGATCACATCGGGGATTTCCTCCTCCTGCCAGGCACTGAATCTGTCCGCTACAAGGATGGAAATCCGGACGGAGGGATAAAAATTCTTGAATTTCTGCAAGATTTCCGGCAGGATGTGCAGAGCAATACTGGAATAGGTTCCGATTTTCAATTCGGCATCCTGTACGGCGACGAGAGAAGAAACAGCCTTAAACAGAGCGTTCTCTGCCTCGGTCACGGCACGGAAATGCCCTGCAAGCTTTTTGCCGGCTTCGGTGATTTCCACACCCTTGTGCGTGCGGGTGAACAGCTGAACGCCCAGTTCTTTCTCCAGTGCATCCGCCATGTGGGACAGAGCAGAGGGCGTGTAGGAAAGCTCTTCGGCAGCGCCGGAAAAGCTTCCGTGCTTCTCAATCAGGAGAAAAGCCTTGATTTTCAGTGTATCCATAATACCATATCTTTCACTTGTGAAAATGTTTCATGACATAATTATAAATCTCCGCTTCACATTTGTCAAGAGATATGATAAACTATTAGAGCTTCCGGCAAAAAAATACATCGGAGGAATGATATGAGCAAGAATAAATATTATCTCTATCTGGCATTTGTTATCCTGATCTGGGGCGTTATACCGATGGTTACGGTATATTTTTACGATTATTTTTCCGCCTCGGTTTTCAATGCGGCGGCGGCACTGATTTCCGCATCGGCGTTCACGGCACTCTCCTGGAAAAGCCGGCATCTGATGAACCGCCGGTATCTGCTGATCGCTGGTATCACGGGAAGCTGCTATTCTCTGGCGACAATCGTGCAGCGGATCGGTCTGCAGTACACAACACCGTCCATGTTCGCCTTTCTTGAGAATACATCCTGCATCGTGGTGCCCATTCTGCTGGTGCTTCTGGTGAAAAAGAAATCCCATCCCCTTGTGTGGATGGCAAGCGTTCTCTGTCTGATCGGCTGCTTTGTCCTCAGCGGAGCCAATTTTGGCAGCGGATTCGGAATCGGGGAGATTCTCTGTGCGCTGGCAGGACTGCTTTTCTCCGGCAATATCGTCGGAACCGGTTCCTACGGTAAGGGAATGCACGTAACGCTCTATCTGACCGTACAGATGTGGGTGCATGTAGTCCTGTCCACGCTGACGATGCTGATTCTGCATTTTGTGCAGAAAGACGGCGCACCGATCGAGGCGATGCGGATGGAATGGCGTCCCGGACTGATTTTGGCATTGATTCTGGTGATTCTGATCAGCAATACATTCTGCTGGATCCTGCGGACGAAAATCATTCAGAACGCCAACATGACGGTTGTATCCATTGCAATGCCGCTGTCCGCGGTTGTGACGATGATCATGTCCGTTATCGCCGGAACGGATACACTGTCCGTTCAGCTGGTTGCCGGCGCGTGCATTATCGTTGCGGCGCTCATTCTGTCCGCATTCGGCGAGATTGCGGAGACGAAAAAAGCCGCACAGCCCGAAGAAGTTATGCAGAAATAAGAATAAAACTCCCGGGGAACCGGGAGTTTTTCATGTTTTGTTATAATTCAGAAAAGTAATTTGCGTTTACCGTGAAAATGTGGTATAATGTACACAGCATACAGATAACTGTAATCGTACATCAGCCTGCTGTGTACGCGAGCCTGCCGCGCGGCAATACCGCATTGTATGTGCAATCACATCCGGGCAAAACCGGAAGAGATGAACCGATCCAAAACGAAATCCCGATAACGAAACCGGAAAGGAGAATAGTATGCCGCTGCAGCTTACTTCACTTGTTACTGCCATGCGCGGTGTGGGCGATGCCCGTGCCGCCGCCCTTGCCTCTCTCGGCATCATGAGCGTGGGCGATCTTCTGCATCACTATCCGCGCGGATATCAGTGCCGCGGCGACGTGCGTTCCGCCGCTGATGCGCTGTCCCTTGCCGCCGACGGAAGTATGGCGGCTGTATCTATGATTCTGACCGTATCGGCGGAGCCTTCTTTCCGTGTAATCCGGCGGGGAATGTCGATTTTGAAATTCCGTGCCTTTGATGAGAGCGGGATCTGTGATATCACATATTTCAATCAGAATTATCTGAAAGATACGTTCCACACAGGCGGTACATTCCGCTTTTTCGGACGGGTTTCCATGGAGGGAAAGCGGCTCTGCATGACCGCTCCCATCTGGGAGCCGGTGATACCCGGCAGAGAATTGCCCGCCGTTGTGCCGGTCTATCCGCTTGCTTCCGGTCTGACGCAGAAATTCCTCAGCGGACTTATCCGGGAAGCCCTCGCACATGTGGGCGGTCAGCTGCCGGAGACGCTTCCCGCGGATCTGATGCGCCGCGAATCGCTGTGCACGCTTCGCTTTGCTCTGTCGAATATTCATTTTCCGCCCGATATGACTGCGCTTTCCACTGCACGACGCAGGCTGATTTTTGAGGAATTCTTCGAGATGGGGCTGGCGATGGCGGCACTCACTGCGCCGGAAAGCACCCCAGGACACCGGATGACCGATACGGATGCCGCACCTCTGCTTGAGCTGCTTCCCTATGAGCTGACCGGTGCACAGAAGCGATCTGTAGCGGAGATCGCCGCAGATCTTGCCTCCGGCAATAAGATGAACCGGATTCTCATGGGTGATGTTGGTTCGGGAAAAACGGTCGTTGCGGCTTCTGCCGCCTATATCGCCGCTAAGAACGGCTACCAGACGGCGATCATGGCGCCGACGGAGATTCTGGCTGTTCAGCATTACAGGGAAATGGAGCCGCTGTTCGCTCAGCTCGGTATCAGGAGTGCCTGCCTTGTCGGCTCACTTACCGCCGCAAAGAAGAAGAAAGTCCACGCGGAAATCGCCTCCGAAGAGGATCCCGTGCAGATTGTTATCGGTACCCATGCGCTTCTGTCCGCCGGTGTGGAATTTCCCCGGCTGGGACTGGTGATTGAGGATGAACAGCATCGCTTCGGCGTTATGCAGCGTGCTGCTCTGGCGGAAAAAGACGCACTTGCCCATATGCTGGTGATGAGCGCAACGCCGATTCCCCGTACGCTTTCCCTTGTGGCGTGCGGCGGACTGGCAGTCTCCCGGCTGGATGAAATGCCGCCGGGCAGACAGGTGGTGGATACGTTTGTCGTGGATGAACGCTACAGAGAGCGTCTGAACGGATTCATCCGCAGACAGGTGGATGAGGGACATCAGGTCTATGTGGTCTGCCCCTCCGTGGAGGAGGAAAAGAAACTCAAAATCACGGACGATCCGGAGGAGCTTGCCAGTATTCTTCTGGATGGTCAGCTGGAGGATGACAAACCGCCGCTGAAAGCCGCTGTGGATTACGCCGCAAAGCTGGCGGAGATATTCCCCGATCTGCAGGTGGGATTTGTCCACGGAAAGATGAAGACTGCCGACAAAGACAGGGTCATGCGGGCATTCACCGAAGGGGAAATGCATATCCTCGTGTCCACAACGGTCATTGAGGTCGGTGTAAACGTTCCCAATGCGACGCTGATGATCGTGGAAAACGCCGAGCGATTCGGATTGGCGCAGCTGCATCAGCTTCGCGGACGCGTGGGACGCGGCAAAGCGAAATCTTACTGCGTTCTGGTGTCGGATTCAAAAGCTGAGACCGCCCGGGCGCGTCTGGAGGTGCTCCACCGGAATCATAACGGTTACGCCATCGCTGAGGAGGATCTCCGCCTGCGGGGACCGGGCGATTTCCTGAAAAACGGCGGTATCGTCCGTCAGCACGGTACCATGCCGCTGACACTTGCCTCCGGTATGGGGGATACGGATATGATGGAGTGTGCTTTTGATGCGGCACGCACTCTGCTGGCGGAGGATCCGGGACTGACCCTGCCGGAGCATGCTCCCCTGCGGGATGCGGTCAGTCAGGTGCGTCAGGCGGCATCCAGCACCATGAACTGAAAAAATAAATCCGTGATATTCTGTGATATCACGGATTTATTTTTATTGTTTACAGAAAACCACCTGCTAAGCGGGTGGTTCAAAAGAGGCTTTTGCCGTTGAGTAATCCCGCCGCAGCGGTAGGCTCCCCTGTGTAAGGGGAACTGTCAGCGTGCGGGGTTCCCCGAAACGAGCGCAGTGAGTTTCGGGGGGCTCGCGCAGCTGACGGAGGGGGTGTTTAAGAGTATTTTTAACAATCCCTCCGTCACGGCTTCGCCGTGCCACCTCCCTTTACACAAGGGAGGCTGAAACAGCAGCCACATCTGTGGCGGTAGGACGAGTTTGCAAGTGTCAAATGTTTCAGTGGGCTTTCAGCCCCGCCTGTAATATGCCCTTACAGGGCTGTGCAAGCCACCGGCTTTGCCGGTGGTCTTGACTGTTTTTCTGCGGGTCGGATGAATTTCTGCACCGGATAGCCGCATTCTTCTGTAAGCTCATCGGGGCGGAAGCCCATCTTTTCATAAAAAGCCCGCGGGGCAATGCCGAGCGGATCATTTTCGCGGAATGTCGAAACTGTCAATTCCCGCTCAGAATCAGCGACAGAACGCATCAGAGCAAACATATCCTGGGCGATATGCCGGCGGCGGTACGCCGGGTCCACTGCCATACAGCAGAGCAGATTGCGGTTTGGCGAGAACAGAAGTACACCGATGATGCGTCCGTCCGCTTTCGCGCGGATTGCTGTGCGGCGGTTGATGAACTTCTCCACCGTTCTGCGGTGAGCTGCCAGCGCTTCCTCGGTTTCAAGACCCGGAAAATTCCCGCGTACATCCCGCACCAGCGACATCCAACTGCAGATTTCCTCCGGAGTACCGAATCCGATTTCCACACCGTTCGCGCGGATCTCATATCCGGCGCAGAGCAGTGCTTCTTTTGCACGGGCGGAATTTTCCAGCTTCACGAAGATATAATCCGTATCGTAGGTGGAAAGTGCAAGAATGCCCACCTCTGCCTCCGCAAGAACGGCGGCGATCCGCGCCAGAATGCCGAGCAGGGAGAAATCCAGCTGTCCGACAATCCGCATGCCGCACCAGCCGTCTTCTCTGGCCGTGACAGCAGTCGGCATGTCCGCAGTGGGGCAGATTAGGGAATTCTCACTGTCCGTGCGGGAGAAAAACACGAATTCACCTTCCGGAATCGGCGTCCCGTGGGGAAGCTTTGCCGCTGTGAATGACTGCGGCAGGAATTCGATCAGCATATCCGCTCCAATTCTGTCGTCAGACGGCAGAAATCCAGCGCGGACAGTTTTTCGCCGCGCACGTCGGTGCGGATGTCCAGTGCTGTCAGTGCCGTTTCAATGGCGGATTTCGGATACAGCGCGCCGAGGGCGTTGGTCAGTGTCTTGCGGCGCTGGCCGAATGCCGCTTCGATAATAGCGGTGACCCTGGCGAAGAACGGCGCAAATGCCTCGTCCTGCGGCGCTTCGGGATACAGATCCCGCAGTCCGTGAGGATATGTTTCGATGGTGAGAACGGCGGAGGAAACTTTCGGTACAGGATAAAAATTCCCGGCAGAAACGGTGAACAGCTTCTTCGCCGTGCCGCGCAGTGCCACGGCTGCAGTGATCGCACCGCAGTCTGCACTGCCGGCTTTGGCGCAAATGCGGTCAGCTACTTCGCTCTGCACCATCAGCGTGATGCGGCGGATGGGAGATGCGCCGTCGGCAGGATAGGACTCCAGCAGCTTCATCAGAATCGGCGTGGTAATATAATAGGGAAGATTACCGCAGACGTGAACAGGGGAATCGCCGAATTGCTCTGCAAGCAGGGAAGGCACATCCGTCTCCATGAAATCCTGATGAATAACACGGGTGTTATCACAGTCGGCAAGGGTATCGGCAAGCACGGGGATCAGTCCGTCATCAATCTCCACCGCAGTGACGGAGGGGTAACGGGCGGAAAGCTCTCTTGTCAGCGCGCCGACACCGGGGCCGATCTCCAGCGCGCAGGCTGGGATTGCGTTTTCCGCATAGACGAACGGCTCATAAGCGGATGCGTCTGCGATATCCTCGGGAATGCGGGGATTGATAAGAAAATTCTGTCCAAAGGATTTCTTTGGCGCCAATCCGTGCTCCTCAAGGATGCGGCGGACGGTTGATTGATTACAAAGGTCCATTGTAAAAACGGGGAAAACTTTTTGAAAAAAGTTTTCCCCGAACCCCTTTCCAAAACTTTCACAAACAATTATCTAAAGGGTTTCGCGGAGGGGTGCGGGGAGGTGCCTTTAGCAAAGGCATCTCCCCGCAAAAATTTAAATATTAATATGCCAGCTTTTCAGCCAGATAAGCGTTCAGCTCGGTGATCGGGATACGAACCTGTTCCATGGTGTCGCGGTCGCGTACGGTTACGCAGCCGTCTTCCTTGGAATCAAAGTCATAGGTGATGCAGTAGGGGGTACCGATCTCGTCCTCACGGCGGTAACGCTTGCCGATGGAGCCTGCATCATCGAAGTCTACCATGTAGTTCTTCGCCAGCATCTGCTGGATCTCCATAGCCTCAGCGCTCAGCTTCTTGGACAGCGGCAGTACGGCTGCCTTGAAGGGAGCGATGGCGGGATGGAAGCGCATGACTACGCGGATGTCGTTCTTCTCAGCGTCCACAACCTCTTCGTCGTAAGCCTCAACGAGGAGAGCCAGCGTCATACGGTCAGCACCCAGAGACGGTTCAACAACGTAGGGAACGTAGTGCTCATTGGTCTCGGGATCGAAGTAGGTCAGATCCTGACCGGAATGCTCCTGATGCTGGGTGAGGTCATAGTTGGTGCGGTCGGCAACGCCCCACAGCTCGCCCCAGCCGAACGGGAACAGATACTCAAAGTCAGTGGTAGCCTTGGAGTAGAAGGACAGCTCTTCCGGCTCATGATCACGCAGACGGAGGTTTTCCTCCTGTACGTTCAGCCCCTTCAGCCACTCGTGGCAGTAGGTGCGCCAGTACTGGAACCACTCCAGATCGGTGTCGGGCTTGCAGAAGAATTCCAGCTCCATCTGCTCGAATTCGCGGATACGGAAGATGAAGTTGCCGGGGGTGATCTCGTTACGGAAGGACTTACCGACCTGGCACACGCCGAAAGGCAGCTTGCGGCGGGTGGTGCGGGCGATATTGTTGAAGTTTACGAAGATACCCTGTGCGGTTTCGGGACGGAGATATACTTCGCTTGCGGTATCCTCGGTAACACCCTGATGGGTCTTGTACATCAGATTGAACTTGCGGATATCGGTGAAATCGGACTTGCCGCAGCCGGGGCAGGGGACATTGTTGGAGCGGATATAGTTCAGCAGAGCCTCACCGTCCATAGCTTCCACGTTTACATCGGTGATGTTGTTCTCGTGTACGTATTCCTCAACCAGCTTGTCTGCGCGGTGACGCATCTTGCACGCCTTGCAGTCGATCAGCGGATCGTTGAACGTTGCAACGTGACCGGATGCAACCCATACCTGGGGATTCATCAGAATGGCAGCGTCCAGACCTACGTTGTAGGGGTTTTCCTGAACGAATTTCTTCCACCATGCGCGCTTGACGTTGTTCTTCATCTCAACGCCCAGCGGGCCGTAGTCCCAGGAGTTGGCGAGACCGCCGTAGATTTCAGAGCCGGGATATACGAAGCCTCTGCCTTTGCAGAGCGCTACGATTTTTTCCATGGATTTTTCGGTGTTGGGCATGCGGTTGCTCATGACTTGATTCCTTTCGGTGTGTGATTTATGTAAGATTTTTTAAGAAGCAGTGTTGGATTTTTCATAAGGACGGTAGGGTTTGAAGAGCTTCAGTCCTGCGCTTTCATTCGGCTCGAAGCGGGCAGCTTCCGTTTCGGTTGCGGCAACAAATCTGCCGGGATAGTTCAGCGTGGTGATTTTGAAGTTTTCATTTCCGAAAGCATAGATCAGCTCAATCTGTGCTACCAGATCCTTGGTGGTGAACGAGGTTTCTATCCAGGCTTTTTCGCAGACGGTGTCGTAGAACGCGCTGAGATCTGCCTCGGTTTTAGTCAGCAGCTTTGTCATGGTTCCCTTGAAGAAGTCGGTGACAAGCGTATTGCGGTATTCAACGCTGCCGTCGTATTCTTCGTTTGTCATGATCGCCACAGCACCGGAACCGTTGACATCCGTCACGCCGATGGGATAGAGCATCGGGAGGATTTCCAGATCCTTTTCGCTGGGCTTGACGGTAGTGGATACGAGACCGTTATAATACAGAGGCTTGGGGATGTACATGGAGATTCCGCCGAGCTCTGTGACAATCTGATACAGCTCCGTCACGTTTACAAGCAGATAGTGGTCGATATGAAGTCCGGTGAGGGAGGAAACTTCGGAGATGATAAACTCCGTGCCGTAGAGATTGTACAGCTCCGCCATCGGCTGAGCGCCGGAGGGCGTGGGGATGCTCATGTTGGAAGGGAAGGAAGTGAGGGTGAATTCCCTGCGTTCCTTGTCTGCGCGGACAAGCAGAACAGAGCAGGCGCGTGGACGGCGGTACGCCGTGCTGAGAATACCGGTCTGCTTTTCTTCTTTTTCCAGCTTGTCAAGCTCTTCTCCGGCTGGAAGATAATCCCGGAACATTTCCGGCTGATAATCTGTTACGATGAAGAGCATATTGAACGACTTACCCTCGATCTCCTCCTTGGGAGCATCGGTGCCTGTGGAGGGATTGACAGGCTCCGTTACGGAGGGGGTGGGATTCTGATTCGGATTGAGAATCTCATCCAGCTCGCTTGCTTCCGCATCGAAAATACCGGTGATGGTATCGGTCAGAAACTGTGCCGCGAAATACGCACCGGCACCGAAGACAAGCGCTGCAATGAGAAAGGTGACAAAAAAGTTTTTGAAAGCGGAGAGCATCGTGCACCATCCTTTGCAATGTTACTATCTATTATATAATATTTGAAGCGGAATTGCAAGAGCGAATTGCATTCCGTCATCAGATTGGACGCATTTTTTACGAAAAAGTTCCCGGGAATCGTCAAAGCGGCAAAAAATCGGAATTTCTTTGAGAATTTTTTCATTTTCCTCTTGCACTTTGTGCCCGGATATGGTATAATCTTATCCGTGCGTAAACGCATAGAAAACGGAACAGTCCGCTGCAAGCTCTGCATGAATGTTCTATGAATTATGGAGGAGTCGAACATGAACAAACTCGACGCTTTTGCAAAAGAGCAGCTGAAGGAAAATGTCCCTGCTTTTGAGATCGGTGACACCATCCGTGTACACAACAAGATCAAAGAGGGAAACCGTGAGAGAATCCAGATGTTTGAAGGTACCGTAATCGCCCGTCACGGCGGCGGCATCTCCGAGACCTTTACCGTTCGCCGCGTTGCTTACGGTGTAGGCGTGGAGAAGACCTTCCCCCTGCATTCCCCCAACGTTGCCGGCATCGACGTTACCAGACACGGTAAGGTTCGCCGCGCTAAGCTCTACTACCTGAGAGACAAGGTCGGTAAGGCATCCAAGGTCAAGGAAAAGATCTGACAAAGTTTGGCAGACCCGACAGGGTCTGCTTCTTTGTTTATAATCACGCCCAAAGCCGCAGGCTCTTGGCGTGGAGGAAACCGTAAGGTGTTTTATTTATCATTTGTGCAGACAGAGGGTGCCGCGTGGTTATATATAAGGAACTGACTTTGGAGAGTATCCCTGACGAATTGCTTCTGGGCTTCCGTCATTATCAGGTGATCCGGGAGAGCGGGGAGGTGCGGCAGTGGAGTCGTGAGAAAAGGCTCTGGATTGCCGGTTATCTGCGGGAACAACTCCTGCGCGGAGGTGCGGCGGAAGCTGCATGGGAGGACGGAAATCTTGTGGGCTTCGGCTGTGTGGACGGTATTCTGCGCGGCGAATCGGCGCGCTATGCCAATCTGACCATGCTGTTCGTGGATGATACCCGGAAACGTCAAGGGATCGGATCAGCCTTGTTTGGGAAAATATGTACGCACGCTGTGCGGATGCAGGCGGATAAGCTGTTTATTTCCGCGATTCCCTCTGCGGATACTCTGGCGTTTTACGGGTGCCTTGGATGCACGGATGCCCGGGAGATTATCGCCGAATATGTGGATACTGAACAGGATCAGTTTCTGGAGTATGCACTCACACAAATGGAAAAGTAAAGGAGAATCCATATGTCATTCGATTTCTATATGCCCGTGCGGATCGTTTCCGGGGAGAACGCGGTAAAGAATAATGCAGATGCACTGGCGCTGGGAAAGCATGCGCTGATCGTCACCGGACGACGTTCTGCCGTTGCCAGCGGTGCTCTTGCCGATGTTACAACTGTTCTGGAAGCACAGGGCATCGGGTATACTCTCTTTGATAAAATTACCGAAAATCCGCTTGCATCCACCTGCCGTGAAGGCGGTGCGCTCTGCCGCAAAACCGGTGCGGATTTTGTGATCGGTATCGGCGGCGGATCCGCATTGGATGCCGCAAAAGCGATTTCTGCATTCGCTGTATGTCCCAATGCGGATGAGGCTGGCATCTATACCGCAGAGATTGCGGACGGTGCCATGCTGCCTATCGCGGCGATTCCCACAACGGCGGGAACCGGCTCCGAGGCGAATCCCTACGCCATTCTGACCCTGCCCGGCGGCGATAAGAAAAAAACATTCAAGCATATTCCCGGTTCCTATCCGAGAATTGCGCTGGTGGATCCCCGCTATACCTATTCGCTGAACGAGAATTATACGGTTTCCACCGCGCTGGATGCGCTGGCGCATGCCATCGAATCCTGGCTTTCGCCAAAATCCACCGATGCTTCGGAGATCTTCGCAGGATATGCCGCTCGGGAAATCTGGGACGTCCTCTTCCGCGGTGCGGATGGAGAAGGGGCGAAAGATGCCGGCGGATTTACGCCTGCACAGCGCCGCAGACTGAGTTATGCTGCCTGCGCCGCAGGAATTGCCATTAACCGTACCGGAACCGGCTTCCCGCATCCGCTGGGCTACAGCATAACTCTCTCCGAGGGAATTCCCCACGGACGCGCCTGCGCCGCTTTTGAAGGTGCGTATATCGAATACAATCTCCGCACGGAAGTTGGTTGTGCGAAACTGCACAGACTGGCGGATATGCTTGGTACAACTCCCGGGGAGATGGCGCAGCGCATTCCTGCTATGGGCGATGTGCATCTTTCTCTGACTTCCGCGCAGATCGAGGAGCATATTGACCGTGTTGCAGGGGCGGGAAATTATGCCAATTCCCCCTATGTGATCAGCCGGGATGAGATGAGCGAAATATATGCGAAGCTCCTCGGTATGTGAACGATTTGTTAATAGTTGCGCGTTTCCCTTGACTTTCCCGCGGAAATCATTATAATATTTATAACTACAGCAACCCCTGTTTTGCGGAAATTTTTTGGAGGAATTATGACAGATCCGGACAGTTGCCCGAACTCTGCCCCTGACCGAATATGTACCGGCACTACCTGTGACAGCGTCTTTTCGCCCACAGGCGGTGCCTTTTTGCATTTTTTCGTGTTCAGTCCGGGTGATCGGGCACCGAACTGAGACGAATTTTGAACGATTTTTGCTTTACATATGAATTAGGGAGATGTTATGGACACCATATTATGGCAACTGCTTCTGCAGGCCTTTCTGATTTTTCTGAACGCTGTTTTTGCTTGTGCGGAGATCGCCGTGATCTCCATGAACGATATGCGCATCACCCAGCTTGCCGCTGCCGGTGATAAGCGCGCCAAAAAGCTGGAGAAGCTGACGGAACAGCCTTCCGGCTTCCTCGCTACGATTCAGGTAACGATTACCCTGTCCGGATTTCTGGGAAGTGCATTCGCGGCCGACAACTTTGCCGGTCCGCTGGTCGATTGGATTCTGTCCCTCGGCGTGCAGGTTCCCGACAAAATGCTGGGTGTACTGAACACTGCAGCCGTTATTCTGATTACGCTGATTCTGTCTTATGTTACGCTGGTCCTGGGTGAACTTGTACCCAAACGTCTGGCAATGAAGAAGACGGAGTCCCTTGCCCTCGCGCTTGCCGGACCTGTGTATGCTCTGTCTCAGATTTTCAAGCCGCTTGTATGGCTGCTGACCGCGTCCACCAATCTGGTGCTTCGCCTGTTCGGCGTGGATCCGCTGGCGGATGACGATGACATGAGCAAGGAATCCATTCTCATGACCATGGATGCCGGCAGTGAAAAGGGGGTTATCACTGATGAGGAAAAAGAGATCGTACAGAATCTCTTTGAGTTTGACGACCTGACCGCCGGCGAATTTGCCACCCACCGTACAGAGATGGTCATTCTCTACACGGATGAAAGCATGGAAGAGTGGGCGCAGACGATTAACGATTCCCGCTTCACCCGCTATCCCATCTGCGAGGAAACTGCGGATAACGTAATCGGTGTGCTGAATGCCAAGGAATATTTCCGTCTGGAAGATAAATCCAGAGAAAGCGTTATGGAAAACGCGGTGCATCCGGCGTATTTTGTTCCGGAGACCGTGTGTGCCGATCTGCTTTTCCGGCAGATGAAACAGACGCGCAATCATTTTGCCATTGTGCTGGATGAATACGGAGGAACTACCGGTATCATCACGATGAACGATCTTCTGGAACAGCTTGTCGGAGATCTGGAAGACGATGCGGAAGCACCGGCAGAGCCGGAAGAAATCGAAAAGCTTCCGGACGGTACATGGCGCATCAGCGGTATGGTACCGCTGTCCGATGTGGCAGAAAAGCTGGAAGTGGCATTGCCGCTTGAGGAATATGAGACTTTCGGCGGACTGGTGTTCGGTGCGTACGGATCGGTTCCGGATGACGGTGCCGTTATCGAAATCGAAGTGGAATCTCTGCGCGTCCGCGTGACGGAGATCAAGGAACACAGACTGGAAAGTGCTATCGTAGAAATTATTGAAAAAACCGAGGACGATGAGGACGATGAAACGGAAGGAAAAGATGCATGATCCCTAAAAGTTTTTCTCTGAAGATCATTCTTCTTGTGATTACCTTTACGATTCTGCTGACCGCTCTTATCGTGAATCTGTCAACTGTATGGGAAGCGGTGGGGAATGTCTTTGCGCTTTTCGCACCGGTAACAATCGGACTTGTTCTGGCTTTCATTCTGAATGTGCCCATGCGTTCGATGGAGGAGAAAGTTTTTCGCTTCATGGAAAAATCCCGTTTCCGCTTCGTGCGGAAACTGCGCCGTCCCATTTGCCTTCTTCTGGCGATCATTCTGTTAGTCTCCATTATTACTTTGCTGATTCTGGTTGTTCTGCCGGAACTGCAGGATACAGTCATAAATCTTGCCGGTAAACTGCCGAAATATTTTAATGATATGAAGGCATGGATTGAGAATCTGCTCTCACGCTTTGACATGGATACGGAATGGCTGCAGGAGTTAACTATTGACTGGAAGCTGCTTGGGGATACGCTGCTGTCTTTTCTGGAAATGGAGGAGATAACAAGCGGTGTGACCAACGTAGTGGGTACCGGTGTCACCTGGGTCGGTTCAATCGGCGGAACCCTCGTAAATCTTGTTTTCAGCTTTGTTATTGCCGTTTATTTTCTGGCGCAGAAAGAAAAGATATGCCGCTTTGTGAAACGTACCGTTTCTGCATTTATTCCCGTAAAAATCGCGGAGCGTGTGTTTTATGTTGCGGCGCTGTCCAACAGTATTTTCAGCAGCTTTATCCGCAGTCAGTGTGCGGAAGCGGTGATTCTCGGTCTGCTTACCTATATCGGTATGCTGATCTTCGGCTTTGAATACGCGGGAATCATCTCCATAGTGATCGGATTTACCGCACTCGTTCCCATTGTTGGTGCGCTTGTCGGCGAGGTCTTCGGCGCGATTCTGCTTCTGACTGTCAGCCCGCTGAGAGCGGTTCTGTTCCTTGTATTTATCCTGATCCTGCAGCAGCTGGAGGGTTCTCTGATTTACCCGAGAGTGGTGGGCACTTCCGTGGGTCTGCCGGGGATTATCGTATTCTCCGCTGTGCTGATCGGCGGTAATGCCTTCGGTATTCCGGGTGCTCTGTTCGCAGTGCCTGTCTGCGCGGTTCTGTATACGCTTCTCAAGGAAGCGATAAGGAAAAAGGAATCCGCAGCTGTATCTGCAGTGGAATCTAAATAAAACGAATACAGACAGCGGAAACAGCCTGTAAAGGCGCTTTCGCTGTCTGTGCTTTATAAGGAAAAACACGCGGAAAGCTGCGGTCGCTTTCTGCGTGTTTTGTTATCGGTCTTTGCGTTTGCTTTTCAGCAGAATGAACATCATGAACGCCGCAATCAGAATGACGGCTACGATGATCATTACATTGATGTCGCCGGTCTGCGGTGCAAGAACCTGCCGCGGAGTGGGAGTGAGGGATGCGGACGGCAGAATTGCTGTCCCGAAAAATAAAGCGGTTAATAATGATACAATCATTGTATTTGAAGCCGCCCAGCGGCGATTTCCTCCATGCCCGGATTTTCCTGACTATATTATACCGCACAGCTGTCACTCTGTCAATAAGTTGTTAATAAAATGTTATAAAAAATTGAATTCGTTCATAATTCCGGCTGAAATGGCTGCTGTGTCTTGCTTTTGCCGCATCGGCGCGCTATAATATACAGAGAATGTCGGGCGGAATTCTGCCTTGGGACGGAGTCGTATATCGGATTTATGATCTACACGTTTGAAACCTATTTCGGCGATGGTGATCGGCCGCGGATCGCGGCATCCCCATCCTGGCATAACCACAAAATGAGCGCGCATTCCCATACGTTCTGCGAACTTGTCTATGTGCTGGCTGGATTTTCCCTGCATGTTTGCGGATCTCATTCCACGCTGCTGACTGCGGGGGATATGTTTCTTATCCCGCCCGGCGTCGAGCATACTTACGTCAACGCATACAGAAACGGTGTACTGAATTTCATGTTCTGTCCCGAAGATCTGGCAGATGTGCTGGATACGGAGGATGAACTGCCGGGGATCCGGGAGCTTTTTACCGGGGATAATCCCGGAGAGCCGGTGATTCTGCATGTGGATATTGCCGAGAGGCGTTCTGTGCAGAATACGTTTGATGCGATCCGCGCGGAGCGAAGTGCACGGCATCCCGGATGGCGAACGTCCCTGAAAATGCGGATGGCGTCTCTTCTGGTTCGTTATTCACGCCTGTATGCGGCGCATCTCAGCGAAAATCAGACAGTCGGCGGCGGATACAGCTATGTTCTGCGTATTCTCAGTTATGTCGAAAAGAATTACATGGGGGATATCTCCGTGGAACAGCTGGCGCAGGTGGCAGGTCTGAATCCGGACTATATGTCCCGCCGCTTCAAGAGCATGATGGGGATTACACCATCGGATTACGTGCGGAAATTCCGTGTCGCCAAAGCGATGGAGCTCCTGAGCGGTACGGATATGACCGTCACCGCTGTGGCATCCAGATGCGGTTTTTCGGATGTCTGCCTGTTTTCACGCGTGTTCAAAAATGTGACCGGTGTAACACCGGTGCAGTTCCGCAAAAGCGGAATACTGGATCTTACATAAAAGAATGGAGAAATACAATGGAAGAATATACACTGGCGCACGGAAATCCCCACGATGAAAAACGTATCCCCGCAGAGCGGGAAACATATGCACTGCTGGATGCACTGGGAATCGAATATGACCGTGTGGATCACGAAGCACTGTTCACCATGGAAGCCTGTGCCGCCGTGGATGCCGTACTTGGCATGCATATCTGCAAGAATCTGTTTCTGCAGAACCGGACGGGAAGCGCCTTTTATCTGCTTCTGATGCCCGATGATAAACCGTTCAAGACCAAAGAACTGTCTGCGCAGATCGGTTCCTCCCGCCTGTCGTTCTCTGACGCAGAGCATATGCAGGCACTGCTTTCTCTGACGCCCGGTTCCGTTTCTGTTATGGGATTGGCATTTGACCGGGAGAAGAAAGTGCAGCTGCTGATCGACCGGGATTTGCTGCAGTCGGAATATTTCGGATGCCACCCCTGTATTAATACAAGTACACTGCGGATGCGCACCGCGGATATTCTGGAGAAATTTCTGCCTGCGATCGGTCATGCACCGCAGTATGTAACCCTTACCGGAGAGGTGTAATACCTTTCCGGATGAGTCCCGAAAAATATTTAAACTTTTTTGAAAAAAGGTATTGACATTTTTGCACGAATGTGGTATACTATACGGGCAGTCGGGACAAGGCCTGTTAGTCAAGCGGCTAAGACGTCGCCCTCTCACGGCGAAGACGGGGGTTCGATTCCCCCACGGGTCACCAAATTGGACAAGACGAACACCCCAAGAGAAGTTTATATGCCCTGGCGTTTTTGTCATCGCAATCGACTCTCTCTTTGTGCTGTCGTTTAGTCTATCAGAGTAATGTAAAAGAGCTTATCATTCTTTGGATGATAAGCTCTTTTGCGTTTTTGCGTATTTGAATTTTCCTCTAACGACTTTCGTTATAATCTAACATTTTCAAGCGAGAAATTAAAATATCTGTTAGAATTTAACGAAAGGAGCATGTGTGGCTATGATTAGGATTCTTATATCAACGAAGCTGGGCGAGCTTCGTTGGACACAAGCGGACCTTGCAAGGGCAACGGGAATTCGTCCTTCAACCATCAATGAATTGTATCACGAATTCGCCACCCGGATCAGCTTGGAGCATCTTGACTTGATTTGCGAAGCGCTGAATTGTGAACTCTCTGAAATTGTCATCAGAGTTCCCAATACATACCGAGAAACAAAATCCCGAACAGGCGTTGAAATAAAGAAGCAAGATTGACTCGTGTTCCCCAAACCCCGAATGGCTTATTGCTGTTCGGGGTTTTCATATTTCCTCGCCCGTATTGTTGTCAACAAATTTTATAACGCACGTATAGCCAAGAGCTTCTGCGATCCTTTGAAGCTCGCTTTCCTTGAAATCATTTCTTTTCATTTTGTTGTTTAGGTTCTGCGGTGTATCTCCCATCCTCAGAGCCAAATCCCTCTCGGAGATATTGTTGTTTTTCACTCTCATTATTCTGATTTTTTCTGCACTTCCCATTTTTCCAACTCCTTTTTGGTTTTTCTTAATTATACACTATTAAATTGATTTTGTCAACCCTAAAATGAAAAATATCAAAAATATTTTGATTTTTTATCAAAAAACACTTGACAAAATCCACTTTATAGTGTATAATATATATGTAAGGAAGAGGGGAGGTGATAAGATGGACGAGAAAAAGAAAGAAGCCTTACAAGAACTGCTGAAAATCTTGTGTGATTGCCCTGAGTTAGCAGACAGAATAACAATCACAATCAAGCCGAACAGCAAGCCAAGCAAGGCTGAACCCGAAAGCGAGTAGCTTTCAAGGCAGAGAGGGGCGGAAGCCACCGCCCCCCTCGTAAGTCCTATTATACCACACCGAAAAGAAAAAATCAATAGGAAGGACTAAAAAATGATGTGTGATTTGAGAAAGATAAGCCAAAGAACGAAAGACCTGTTTGACAAGCTTGATGAAAAGCTTCGCCACACCGACGAGCGTTACAGATACCGCCTTGGCGTAAACGGTCTGAATG
>SVTS01000003.1 GCA_015063645.1 Oscillospiraceae bacterium
AAAGTTTTTTCAAACTTTTTTCAGCCGCTTGTCTCAGCTCGGCGCATCGCTCAGAGCGACCCGTATATTATATCACTTCGCGTTCCCTTTGTCAAGAGGTTTTTTAACTTTTTTGAAGTTTTTTGCGATCCCTTATTGGATGCGCTCTTCTCTTGAGGACGTGCTATAGTATACCACTTTATTCCTCATTTGTCAACACCTTTTTTCAAAAAAGTTCATCTATTTTCGGATTTTCTTTATTATTCTGTCCACAATATCCTCCGAGGTGACTGTATGCTGACCGTTTTGCTCCGAACGCTCCTTATTTATTTGCTTCTTATTGCCTCGCTGCGGCTGATCGGCAAGCGTCAGATAGGGGAATTACAGCTTTCCGAGTTAATCACTACGCTTCTTCTCTCGGAACTTGCCGTTGCTCCCATAAGCGACCTGCAGCTGCCCATGTCCCGCGCTGTTCTTCCCATCATCACGATTCTTATACTGGAAATCTCCGTTTCCTTCTGCACTTCCCGTCTGCCGTGGCTGCGAAAGCTGCTTTACGGTGCGCCGAGCATCCTGATTCACAAAGGTAAGCTGAACATGAAGGAGATGCTTCATCTTCGCATGGACATAAGTGAACTCATATCCGAGCTCCGCCTGAAAGATATCGCGGATATCGCTGACGTTCGCTGTGCGATCCTGGAGGATAACGGCAAGCTTTCCGTATTTCAGAACGCAAAAGGTGTCGAGTACGGCATTTCCCTGCCCGTGCTTGTGCACGGACAGTATATGACCAAAGCAATGCGCTTCGCCGGCGTAAACAAAAAGTGGATTACGCAGTGGCTGGAAAGGCACAAGCTGAACCGCCGGGATGTCCTTCTTCTGTCTGTGGATGAGCGCCGCAGGGCAGTATATATATTGAAGGATTCCCCGGATGGAGCGATCGTGGAAGAAAAATGAGGGCTGGATCAGCCCTCATTTACATAGTTGACGAAACGCAGGAACGCCTCGCGGCCTGCCGCATCGCATTTATAGACGCCGGCGTCACAGAGAACACGGACAAAAGTATTGCCTATCTCACGGCGGAGTATTTCCTCCGTATTCTCTTCCGTGAAGGAGTATTTATCCCGGAAAGAAGCCAGCCAGTCGGCGTGCTTGGACAGCGTTTCATCGGCAGAAACATCCGCGCCGGCGAGGATAGCAGTCCGCAGCGCTTCCATCTCCGCTTTCAGGCGGGCAGGAAGGACAGCAAGTCCCATGACCTCGATCAGACCGATATTTTCCTTCTTGATATTATGCAGTTCTTCATGAGGATGATAGACGCCCAGCGGATGCTCTTCGGTGGTGATATTGTTGCGCAGAACCAGATCCATCTCGTATGCATCGCCGCGGCGGCGGGCGATGGGCGTAACGGTATTATGGGGTTCTCCGTCGGTTTCCGCATAGATAAACGCGTCCGCATCAGTATAGCCGCGCCACAGATTCAGAATCTTCACGGAAAGCGCCGTAATCGCCTCTTTATCCGAAGAAGTGAGTCGGATAACGGACAGAGGCCAGCGGACAATGCCCGCATGGACATTCTCAAATCCGGCGAAGGTCAGCGGGATCTCCATTTCCGCACGTTCCATGGCGAATTCATACCGACCGCCCTGCATATGGTCATGGCTGAGGATGGAGCCGCCCACGATGGGCAGATCAGCATTGGAACCGACGAAGTAATGCGGCAGGACGGAAACAAAATCCAGCATCCGGCGGAAGGTTCCCTCCTCGATCTTCATCGGCGTATGAGCGCCGGAGAGAACGATGCAGTGTTCATTATAATATACATAGGGGGAATACTGGAAGAACCAGTCCGCGCCTGCCAGCTGCATGGGAATGATGCGGTGATTCTGTCTGGCGGCGGTATTCAGCGTACCGGCATAACCCTCCGTTTCACGGCAGAGTACGCATTTGGGATAACCGCTCTGAGGGGCGCGCTTCGCAGCCGCGATGGCGCGGGGATCCTTCTCCGGCTTGGACAGATTGACAGTGATATCGATCTCACCGAATTCGGACGGAACCGTCCACTTCAGATCGCGCTTCACGCGGTATGTACGGATATAATCCGTTGCACGGCTGAAACGGTAGTAGTCATCAGTGGCAGTCTCAGGGGATTTTTTATACAAAGCATTCCAGCGGTCAATCACATCGGACGGACGGGGCGTCAGGATGCCCATCAGCTTTGTATCAAACAGATCGCGGCAGACGACCGAATCCATCTCAAGCAGTCCGTTTGCGGCGGCGTAGTCGCACATCGCACCGAGGATCGTTTCCAGATCCGTCTCGGGCGCGCCCTCCGTCTCCTCATATTCGCTCAGATGCAGCGCTTCCAGCAGCGCGTTTGTGATATACACTCGATCCTCCGCTCGGATCAGAGCATTTTTCAGACCGTACTCCACCAGGCTGCGGATCCAGAAAGAAATGGTTTTCATATAAGTTCTCCGTTATTATATATTTCAGTTTAATATAATACACCTTTTTTTCCGTTCTGTCAACAAAGGATTCGGCATCCGCGCCTTTATGTAAAAAATTTTCTGCTCCTATTGACAATTTCCCGGGCATATGATATATTGATGATACATACATACGCGGAGGAATATATCCATGAACGAAACCGTAAATACTCTCATAACCCGCCGCAGTGTGCGGCAGTACCGGGATGAAATGATCCCGGACGATATTCTGAACGCCATTCTGGAAGCTGGACTGTATGCACCCTCCGGACGGAATTTCCAGCCGGTAACACTGGTTGCCGTCCGTGACCGCGCTGTCCGCGACCGTCTCTCCAAAATGAACGCCGCTGTCATGGGCGCGGATAACGATCCGTTCTACGGAGCACCCGTGGTGATCGTTGTTCTCGCCGACCGCAATCTCAGCCACCTGTGCGTGGAGGACGGATCCCTCGCCATGGGCAATCTGATGAACGCCGCGCACGCGCTGGGCATCGGTTCCTGCTGGATCCACCGGGCAAAAGAAGAATTTGAAAGCGAAGAAGGCAAAGCTCTGCTGAAAGAATGGGGACTGGAAGGCGATTTCGTCGGCATCGGTCACTGCATCCTCGGCTATCCCGCAGCGGATCTGCCGCCGGCAAGAGAACGCCGACCCGGCCGCAGTGTGATTATCTGAGAGTTGTATAAACATTTTGCCAACATTCCCCCCTGCCCTTGACAGAACAATTTCCGTTGTGTTATCCTATAGCTGTAAAGGCATAATGCCAAAAATAAAAAAGTCAAGGAGTATTCCGCAATGACAAACAAAGAATGGTTCAAAGAAGCCGGGTTCGGCATGATGGCACACTGGGGGCTCTATTCCCTCATCGGCGGCGAATGGAAAGGCAAGCGTATGGGCGGCATCGGCGAATGGGCACAGTCCTATTTTGAAATTCCGATCGCCGAATACGAACAGCTGGCAAAGGTCTTCAACCCGATCTATTTCAACGCTGACGAGTGGATCAGCCTCGCCAAGGAATGCGGCATGAAGTATTTCGTCATCACATCCAAGCATCATGACGGATTCTGCCTCTTCCACTCGAAAGTGGACAAGTGGAACATCGTGGACTCCACGCCTTTCGGACGCGACGTTATCGCCGAGCTTGCTGAGGCCTGCTACAAGCACGGTCTGAAATTCGGCGTATACTACTCCCAGGAGATCGACTGGCATGAGCCCAACGGCGGCGGCTGGACACGCGGCAGAACCTGGTGCGGTGCCGGTCAGCCCAATTCCTCCTGGTGGGTCAACAACTGGGATTTCCCGAACAACGAGGTGAAGGATTACGCCCAGTGCTTCAACGACAAGATCAAGCCGCAGGTTACCGAGCTTCTGAAAAACTACGGCGATCTCTGCCTGATCTGGTTCGACACCCCCCACACCATCTCCGAAGCACAGAGCACGGAGCTGTACAATCTGGTCAAGTCCATTCAGCCGGACTGCCTGGTCAACTCCCGTATCGGCAACGGTCTGGGTGACTACCGCTCCACCGGCGACAACCAAATCAACTTTACCATGGAAGACTCCAAAAAAGTTACCAGTACCGGTGCCGGCGCCAAGTACAACCTGGTACAGACCGGTCTGTTCGAATGCCCCGCCACGCTGAACGACACCTGGGGCTACAAAACCTTCGACCAGAACTGGAAGGATGCAAACCGCATCCGCGAGATCCGTAAGGGACTCAAAGAGCGCGGCATCAACTATCTGCTGAACGTCGGTCCCGACTATCTGGGCCGCATCCCCGCTCCCTCTGTGGATATTCTCCGCGAAGTGGGCAAACTGGACAGCGAGGAAAAATAATTCAATCAACAATCGGAGGGCATACATATGCGTATTGCTTCTTACAATGTATTTCACGGCGGGCTGGTGGAATTGAACATGCCCGTTCTGGGTAAGGATATCGCCGAAATCGGCGCAGATCTTGCCGGTCTGCAGGAAATCGATCAGTTTGTGAAGCGTTCCGGCAATCAGGATACGCTTTCCCTGATCGCCGAAGCGGCAGGACTGCCGCACAAGGGATTTTCCCGCGGCATTGATCTGCAGGGCGGCGAATACGGCACCGCGCTGATCTCCCGCTATCCGATCCGTTCATTCACCGTGACCATGCTGGAATCCGGCACAGCGGAGCAGCGTTCCTTCGGACACGCCGTACTGGACGTGGACGGAAAAGAAATTCATTTTATCAATACGCATCTTTCCCTCGGCGGCGCAGAAAACCGCGCACCGCAGTTTGCGCAGATCGCCGCGGAGCTGCCTGCCGATGCTCCGTGGGTCGTAACCGGAGATTTCAACACGCAGGATTTTGACGAATTCTCGCCGCTGGACGGTCAGCTCTTCAACTGTCCCGCAAGACGCTTCGGCTCTTTCTATCCCAAAGATTCCGCCATTGACAACATCGTCCTCTCCCATCACTGGACGATTACGGACGGCGGTATGGTGGATAAAAAGGACTCAGATCACAATATGATCTGGTGTGACGCATCTCTGTAATACAAAAAATCCGGAAGAAATCTTCTTCCGGATTTTTTATCCCGTAAAATCTCATTTTACCCGTTGCCCGCCGCGCCATTCCATGATATAATATAAGAAAGTATGACAAACACATGCAAAAATCCCGGGAGTGAGGAGTACGGAATGCTGAAAATTTTACATACGGGGGATATTCATCTGGATTCTCCCTTCGCCCGCCTGGATGCGGACCGCGCACGGAAGCGCAGAGAAGAGCTGCGCGCCGCTTTCTCCGCCATGATCGCCTATGCACGGGGCAGTGCCGTGGATCTGGTTCTGATGGCAGGCGATATTTTTGAAAGCGAATTTGTCACCCGTCAGACGGAAGAGATTCTCCTGCGCGAGCTGTCCCGTCTCAGTTGTCCGGTGGTCATTGCCCCCGGCAATCACGACTGCGCCTCCCCCGACAGCATCTGGATGCGGGACATCTTCCCGGACAACGTGTACATTTTCCGCACACCGGAGATCACAAAATTCTCCTTTGATCATCTGAACACCGATGTGTACGGCTACGCCTTTACCTCCCCGGAAATGACGGTTTCGCCCCTGTGCGGACGCCGCGTACAGGATCCCACCCGGATCAATCTGCTCTGCGCCCACGGGGATACTTCCTCTCCCATTTCCCGATATGCCCCCCTCACACGGGCGGATCTCTCCGGTTTCGGCGCGGATTATGCCGCACTGGGGCACATCCACAATCCGGGCGTTATCGAGTGCCGTGACCGGACAGTCAGTGCATACTGCGGCTGTCTGGAAGGACGGGCACCGGACGAGACCGGTCCCAAGGGAGCCGTTGTTGCGGAGATCAGCAAGCAGGGCACCACGGCAACCGTGCGTGCGGGCAGAATCCGCTTCTCCCGCCGCCGTTACGAAAACGGCACCGCCGACTGCACCGGCGCAGTGACGCTGGGAGATATCGAAACGGCGATTCATCATGCGATCACCGCCGGCGGCTACGGCGAGGATACTCTGCTCCGCCTCACCCTGAGCGGAGCTGTGGATCCGGCACTGATTGTGGATACCGATGCCCTGCGGGATCGGATTTCCGGCGTATTTTCTCTGGAGATTACCGACAGCACTCTGCCTGCACTCCGGGCGGAGGATTTTGAAAATGACCGCACCGTACGCGGTGAATTCTATCGCTCACTTCTGCCCATGATCGAAAACGGAACGCCGCGGGAGCGGCGGATTGCGGCAGCGGCACTGCGCCGCGGGCTGGCAGCAATATCCGGCGACAACTGACGGAGGCGAATATGTACATCAAAAAACTGAAAATCGACGCCTTCGGCGTTCTGCGAAACCGCGAGATCGAATTATCCCCCACGCTGAACATCATCGAGGGAGAAAACGAATCCGGCAAGAGCGCGCTGGCGATGTTCATCAAATTTATTTTTTACGGACTGTCCGGCAAAGCGGCAGGCGGAGAACTCTCCGAGCGCCGCCGCTACGTCAATTGGGATACCGGTACTGCCGGCGGATACATGATTCTGGAAGAAAACGGACGTCTCATCCGCATTGAGCGGAATCTGAGCGTATCCGGCGTGGATGACGGAGCCAAGACCAAAGAAACCGTCAGAGAATCCGTCCGTATCTACGATATGGACGCGGACACGCTGATCCACCGGGGGGAGATTCCCGGCGAAGCCCTTCTCGGCGTGCCGGAGAACATCTTCATGAACACCGTATTCGTAAGACAGATCGACGGAACCCGCCCGGCGGGCAGCAGCATTCTCTCCTCCATTGAGAATCTGCTCTTCTCCGCGGATGAAAGTGTCGGCACGGACAAGGCTCTGGCAAGCCTTGAGGAATCCCGCCGGCAGCTGCTGCATAAAAACGGCGGCGGAGGTGCATTGTATGAAGCGAAAGCACGCCGTTCTGCCCTTGCGGCAGAATTGCAGACCGCACTCTCCCAGGGGAATGCGCTTCTCGGCGCGGAAGAGGAGTTGTCTCAGGCGGATGAGGAATGCGCGCAGCTGGATGAGCAGATCAAAAAGCAGGAAAAAATCTGTGCCTACGGTGAAATCAGTCTGCTGAAACGCCGTTTTGACACTCTGCACAGTGCCGGAAAAAAGCTCACTGCCATGCAGGAAGAAATCGCCGCAAAAAAACAGTCCGGTGTGGACCGCGCCTATCTGGCACAGCTGGAGGAATGCGAAAAACACATCAGTGACTACACCATGATTCTGGATAAGCTGGATGCGGAAGAAACCACCGCCGGTGAGGAACTCCGCGCCGCCTCCGAAAAATCAGACAAAATCGAAGCGGAAACAGAGCGGGTGCTCACCCAGGCGGAAGGACTCCTCTCCCGGATCCGGAGCATGACGGCGGCAGCGCTGACCCTGTTCTTCTTCGCCATTCTCGCCGGAATCGGCGGATGGCTTCTGTCCATGCTGCATGTATCCATTTTTGCTGTGCCCATCGCCGCCGCGGCGGTGCTCGCCGCACTCGGCGTGCTCTGTCTCATCCTGCGCAGCCGCGCCGGAACGGAACTGGCAGATCTGCTCCGCGAATGGGGTGCGGTCAGCACCGGTGATCTGGCAAAAGCCATTGCGGAAAGCATGGGCGGCAGCGCCGGCACATCTGCTTTGCAGATGAAAAAGTCTCAGCTGGAAGCAGCCGCATCAGATGCCCGTGCCAAACGCCGCGACGAAGTTCACCGTGCCTTTGTACTGGCAGAACGGGTAGTGGAAACGCCTGACACCCAATCCGACGAGGATGACGAGCGGCAGGAAGCGGCGCTGGCTTCCCTGTCGGCAGCCCGGGAAGAAGCATCCCGCATCTGCGCCGAAACGGACGCCATGCAGAGAGAGGCGGATACTCTTGCCGGACGCCTGTCCCTGCTGAAAGAGCAGCTTTCCGGCAAGGACGAAGCCGCCATCCGCCGGGCATTCGCCGAAAATATCAAATCCGTGGAAGGACGCATCGCCTCCGGGCTGGATACTGCCCGTCTGGAAGCGGCACGCAGGGAGCTGCAGGACATGCAGGAAACCCGCCGCCGCTCCGTGGAGCGCCATCATCAGCTGGATACGCATGTTGCCGCATCCCGCGCCACGCAGATGTCCCCCGCCGCACTGGCTGAGGAGATCTCCCGGCTGGATGCCCGGATCGAAGAGATGACCGAGGAGCATGAGGCATGCTGTCTCGCCATCGAAACGCTGGAGCGGGCTTCCGCATCCATGCGCGCCGGTATTCTCCCCCAGATCGTCCAGCAGGCATGCGCCTCCGCCAACCGGATCAGTGACGGACGCTTTGAAGCTATCGGCATTGACCATTCCCTCTCCATGAGTTTCACCCGCGGCGGTCAGACCCGCGGCATTGAATATCTCTCCGAAGGCACGAAAGATCTGGCATACATCAGCCTGCGCCGTGCACTTTCCCAGGCGCTGTTCGGCAAAGCCTGCCCGCCGCTGATCTATGACGAAAGTTTCGCCCGGGTAGACGAAAACCGGCTCGCCAGAATTCTGGATATGCTGAACACTCCCGACGACGGAAATTCCCAGAGTATCGTTCTCAGCTGCCGCCGTCTGGAGGCGGAGCTGGCATCGGAGAACGGCGGTGCCGCCGTCATCCGTCTGTAATTCCCGCACAACTGAGGTAAAATCTCCCCTATGAAATACTGGAACTATATAAAAAATCTTCTGCTCCCCGTGGCGATCTTCGGATCGCTTTCGGGGATCCTGACCGGTGCAGTTATCTCGCTGTACCGGTTCTGTGCTTCTCACGTCATCCATCTCTCCGGCGGAATATACGCGCATCTGCGCGCGCATCCGCTGTGGATCATCGCGGCAGTGGGCGTGATTGCTCTGGCCGCACTTCTGTACAGCCGTGTATACCGGCACCTGCCTAACCTGCAGGGCGGAGGCATTCCTACCTCCATCGCGGCACTGCGCGGGCTGTCTCCCGTGCGGTGGATATGCGATCTTCTCGGCGTATTTATCCTCTCGCTGGGAACATTCCTCCTCGGTGTTCCGCTGGGGAATGAAGGACCGTCCGTACAGATGGGTACCGCCATCGGCGCAGGATGCGTCCGCACTATGGCAAAAAAACACCGGGCATGGAACCGTTATTCCATGACCGGCGGCGCCTGTGCCGGATTTGCCGCCGCAACCGGCGCGCCGATATCCGGCATCCTCTTCGCACTGGAGGATGCCCATCGGCGCCTTTCGCCCATGATCATCATGGCGGCTTTTTTCTCCGTTGTTTTCTCCTCTGTTACCTGTACCCTGCTGGCACCTGTTTTCGGAATCGACACCGCGCTGTTCTTCGTTCCATCCCTGCCCGTTCTCACACCGGGACAGATGTGGCTCCCCGCCCTCACCGGACTGGCTGTGGGGCTGTTCGCCGTGCTCTTTCTGAAATATTACGAACGGATCCGCCGTTTTATTAAGAAAACACTGCGCGATATTCCTCTCTTCTGCAAGCTGTTTGCGACTCTCCTTCTGACGCTTGGCGCCGGTCTTCTTGCGGATGATTTCATCTCCACAGGACATCACCTGATCGTGCATCTTCTGGACACAAGACTCCCGCTTCTGCTGCTTATTGCTATTATCCTGATCCGTGCAACGCTGACGCTGCTTGCCAACACCTCCGGTATGACCGGCGGACTGTTTCTGCCGATCATGGCGCTCGGCGCGGCTTTCTCCGCCATTCTGGCAGAGCTGGCGTCCGTGATTCCGGGAGGCGAGGCGTATCACAGTATCATTCTGACATTGGGCATCACCGCCTGCATCTCCGGCATGATGAAAACACCGATCACCGCCATCGCTTTCGCGGTAGAGGCACTGGGCTGTCACGAAAACATCATCCCCGTCATCATCGCCGCCGCGCTTTCCTTTACTGTCACGGAGATCTTCCGCGTGGAATCCATCAATGAACGCGTTGTGGAATCCCGTCTGGAATCCCAGCGCCGCGGCATCACGCCGCAGGTTGTGGAGCGTGAAGTAACCGTCTCCCCCCAGGCATTTGCCATCGGGAAGCAAGTGCGCGATATCTTCTGGCCGAACAATCTCTTTGTTCTCTCCATCCGTCATTCTGCGGACAGCACCGCCATCGTATCGGAGAGCGAGGATCGATCCATCCGCACAGGCGATGTACTGCGGGTACGCTACACCACCTATAATCCCGCTGCCACCGAGGCGGAACTGGAAGCAATCGTCGGTGAACAGCAATGAAAAAAACATGGCTGTTTTATCTGCTCTCCTGCACATGGGGACTGCCGATGACGCTGTGCGGTGCACTGGTTATCGGCATTCTCCGCCTGTGCGGACATCCCGTCCGCCGCTTCGGCGTTTGCCGCTATATCGAGATCGGCGAAAGATGGGGTGGGCTTGAATTGGGCATTTTCTTTCTGAAAGACAGAACTTCCTCCGCACACATCTGCATCCATGAATCGGGACACGCCGTTCAGAATATTCTCTACGGTCCGCTGATGCCGTTTCTGGTCAGCATCCCCAGCGCGATCCGCTATCACATCCGCCGCATCGCCATCCGCCGCGGATACAGACCGCGCCGCCATTATGAGGATATATGGTTTGAGCGGCAGGCAACGGCATGGGGCATAAAATATTTCGGAAACCCAGAGCAGCCCCGGGAACAATCTTCCCCGCATTCCGTCTGAATACACATACAGCCGCACAGGAGGTACAACATGAAAAAACGCGTTATTCTGCTTGTCTCCGTGATTCTTCTTACCGCAGTTTTTACCCCGGCGGTTTTCGCCGACATGGGTCCCAAGGATTCTCTGACCGTATATCTGGAGAATCCGCCCGATGAACTGTATTATCTGGATCTGCTCTACGAAACCGATCGCGATCAGGTTTATCCCAATCTATCGGAGGATGAACTCGCCTCGCTGGACAATGACATGCTGAATGCCATCCGGGAAAACAAATTCGGTCTCACCGCGGCGCTGACAGACGGTACCGGCATCCCCACATTCGGTTCCCTGACGGGGAAATCGGACGGACTGTGCATGAAGCACACCTTCAGTTATTACGGTCTGCCGGACACATACCGGATCATCATCGTCACCGAAAGCGGCAGAGTTCATGTCTCCGAGGAATATACCCGCAAGGCGATGCAGAGCAGCATCACCTACGATTACCGCAGCGGCACGGCGGAAATTCCGCCGCTGTGGACACAGTATGCACTGCAGTTTCTGTACACATTTCTGATGACGCTCATAATCGAGGGCGCGATCTTTTTGCTGTCCCGATTCTCTCTGCGCCGCGATGGCGCTGTATTCCTCTGCGTGAATCTGATAACACAGATTGCGCTGAGTGTTTTCGTCGGTCATGCCATGATCATGGGCGGCTCGGTCAATTCATTTATCCGCCTTCTCATGTGTGAGCCGTTCATACTGATCGCGGAAAGCACGGCTTTCGCCTTTCTGATGAAAGATCACACCCGTGCCCGGCGCATCTGTTTCGGCATTACCGCCAATCTGGTCAGCTGGATTACCGGTATGCTGACAAACGGCATTCTGTATTCGATCATCGTGCGCATTGCGTAACAAAACGGGAAGATACCACGTATCTTCCCGTTTTTTACTTCCCCGAAAAACCGATTCCGCATTGTATTTCCGCACCAGATATGATATAATAGTAATATATTTTTTCATCCGCAAGGAGGCAGTCATGCCGAAATACAGAATCAACCGAATCAATGACAGCGTTGCTCAGGAGATTTCCCTGATCCTGCGTGACGTGAAAGATCCCCGGGTCTCCGACGGAATGCTCACCGTCACCGGTGCTGATGTCAGCCCCGATCTCAAGTATGCCAAAATCTTCTACTCCAGCTTCACAGGCGATGACAAGGAAACCCAGCGCGGTCTGCGTTCCGCCGCAGGATTCATCCGTTCTCAGCTGGCACACCGTCTGAATCTCCGCGTAACACCGGAGCTGACTTTCGTCTACGATCAGTCCGTCAGCCACGGCGCGCACATCGCCAAGCTGCTCCACGATATAGGCGCGTCTGAAAACAGCGCCCCGGAGGCGGAAGAAAATGACGGAGAATAATTTTCCCGCGCTGTCCCTTGGGGATGCCTCCCGCATCCTGCTTGACGCGGACAGTGCTCTGATATTCATCCATCGGAATCCCGACGGGGATGCGCTGGGCAGCAGCTTTGCCCTTGCGCAGATGCTGCGGCAAATGGGCAAGACCGCCCGGGTAGTATGCTGTGATGAAATTCCGCGGCGTCTGCGGTTCCTTCTGCGTGAGCAGGATGACTGCGCTTACACCGAGGGCATGGAAGGTGCCTTTGCACTTCTCTGCTCCGTGGACACCGCATCTCCCGCTCAGCTGGGCGGACTTTCCTCCATGGCAGAGAAAATTTCTCTGGCGATCGACCATCATGGCGCGAATGAGCCGTACTGTGCCAACTGCACCGTTCCCACTGCCGCCGCTGCCGGCGAGCTGATCTGCAATCTGTACCGGATGTGGACGGAGGCGGGACTGCTCCGACGTGATGCGGACATCTGCCGTCTGCTGTATGCCGCCATCGTTTCGGATACAGGCAGTTTCAAATATTCCAATTCCACAAGAGACACGCTTCTCTGTGCCGCCGATCTGATGGGAGAGATCAACGCCGCAGATGACGGCGGCGACGATGTCGCCATGATCTGCCATCGGATTTTTGAATGCCGCACGCTGACGGAGCTGTACGCCCAGCGGGCGGGCATTGATGCGCTGCGCATCACCCACAACGGAGAATTGGGCATCGTGCTCTTCACGCTTGAAATGATCAAAAATGCCGGCATCACCCAGGAGGATATCGGCAACATCGTCGGTCTTCCCCGCACGGTAGAAGGGGTAAAAGTCGCGCTTTCCGTAAAGCAGTCCGATGATGATCCCACGGTGTGGCGTGTAAGCTCCCGCGCCTCCTGCGATATCGACGTATCGGCAGTCTGCGCCTCCTTCGGCGGCGGCGGACACAAGCGTGCCGCAGGATGCACGATCACTGCACCGGATGCGGACACCGCATTCAGCATCGTTGCGGAGGCGTTCGGACGCGCGCTGGATGAAGCGGAGGCAGAGGCATGAGTGAATCTGCCGTCAGCGGCATTCTGATCGTCCATAAGCACGCGGGTGTCACCTCCAATGATATCGTGCAGAAACTCCGCCGTCTCTACGGAACAAGACAGGTGGGACACACCGGAACGCTGGATCCCATGGCAAGGGGCGTTCTGCCCGTCCTGATCGGCCGCGCAGTAAAAGCATCGGATTTCATCACGGCGGAAAACAAACGCTACACCGCCGAGATGAAGCTGGGGCTTGAAACGGATACGGAAGATATCACGGGCACCGTCCTGAAAGAATGCACACAGATTCCCGGTAAGGAGGCGGTTCTTGCCGCCTGTGCATCCTTCGTCGGCGACATTGAGCAGATTCCGCCCATGTACAGCGCGCTGAAAGTAGGCGGAAAGAAGCTGGTGAATCTCGCCAGAGAGGGGATCACCGTGGAGCGGCAGCCCCGTCCCATCACTATCTCCGCCCTGGATGCACAGCGGCTGAGCGAGGACATCTACCGTCTGGACGTGCGCTGTTCCAAAGGTACATATATCCGCACGCTGTGCGCCGATATCGGCAAATCACTGGGCTGCGGCGCGGTTATGTCCGCACTGATACGGACGGAAAGCGGTCCGTTTTCCCTGGATCAGGCGTACACGATCGCCGATCTGGAAGCAATGACGGAAACAGAGCGGAATGAAAAGCTGCTGCCGCTGGAAACCTATTTTGAAAGCTGTCCGGCGATTCATCTGCCGGAATTCTATGCGCGGCTCGCCCGCAACGGATGCGAGATCTACCAGAGCAAAATCCGCACCGATATTCCCACCGGAACGCTGGTGCGGCTGTATCGTGGCAGTGAATTCTTCGCGCTGGGGCGCGCAGGCGATTATCCGGGCGGCAGTGCGCTCAAAGCCGTCAAAATCTTTTCGCTGTGAGGTATCCTTTATGATGCTTGATCTGATCAAGAAAAACCGGAGCTACCGCTCCTACAACAAGAGCCGTGCGGTCACGGAAGCTGAGCTCCGTTCCCTCGTGGAATGCGCCCGCTTCAGTGCCTCGGGCAACAACCGGCAGCTGCTGCGCTTTCTCCTTTGCGCATCTCCCGACAGAATGGCACAGATTCTCCCCTGTGTGAAGTGGGCTGCCGCCCTGCCCGACTGGCATCTGCCTCCGGATGGGCACGAGCCGCCTGCCGCCATTGTTCTGTGCCATGACACAACAGCCGCATCCGAGCCGCAGGCATCCGCGCGGGATGTGGGCATTGCCGCCCAGACGATTCTGCTTGCCGCCTCAGAAATGGGGCTGGGCGGATGCATGATCGCCAATTTTGCGCCCGCAAAACTGGCGGAGGCACTGGCACTGCCGGCACATCTGATTCCGGTACTGGTGATCGCCCTCGGCGAGCCGGATGAGGAGATCATTCTGGAAGACGCCGCAAAGGGCGGCAGTGTATCCTACTACCGTGACGAAAACGGCGTACATCATGTGCCGAAACGCACGCTGGACGAGTTGATTATTTAAAAACGGAATACTGCTGCCCACGGAGAAATATCTCTCCGCCGGCAGCAGTATTTTTCATTGGTATATATGGGTATGTTTCAGTCATACAGGAATTCATAATCGGGCAGGGCTTTCCATTCCTCACTGTCAGTCAGTATCTGCGAGATCGCCTGACAGGTGCTGAGAAAGGTCTGCCCCTTATCGTTGTCCGATGTATAGGAAAGGGAGATATCTTCCGCCTTAACCGTACGCTCCGCGCCGCCTGCACGGACGGTAAGGATCAGCGTCATCGGCGGGCAGGACGCAAGGTCTTTATTGGGATTGTATTCCGCCGGATATGTATTCACATCCATTGCGCGGATATAACTGTAGATTCTTTCCAGCTGATCTGCTGGGAGTGTGTATTCCGTAATATAGTCCTGCGGTCTGGTGGCATCTCCGGTTTTTACCAGTTTTCCCGACCGGCTGTCGTAGGAACTGATCCCGTAGACACCCCACCGCAGAGCGAAGGAAAAATCCTCCGGCATACTCTCCGGAAGAATCAGATTGACCTCTGTCTTCCAGCCCAGGCGGTTCAGAACTGCCCGTACATCATAGGAAACATCCCCCACCGTACCGTCCTGCAGCTTGATCACCGCATAAACCCCGGTCTGACCGGGATAGGATTCGGCAATACCGTCATGCAGAACAAGAATTCTGTCCCCATCCGAAAGATTGTCGAATAGTCCGTCCGCATCTGTGCGTACAGACATCCGAATCGGTGAACCGTCCATAATCAGCATGGGATTACCGCCTGCCATCAGATACCGCCCGGCTGAAATGCCCATGGAGCGGCTGGTCATATACAGTACACTCCCGCCGACAAGCAGAAACAGTACAAGCACTGCACACAGCGGGATCATCCATTTTTTATGTTTCACAGTCTTCCTCCTGTCATAATACGCTTATACCGTATAACACGGATTTTTCCGGAAAACATTTCAGTTCCCGCAAAAAAATATCCGAATAAAGCAAAAGGGATACCGTTCACACAACGGTATCCCTCAAATCAGCCTTTCAATAGCTCATCCACATTCTCACAGATGAACCCGTCAAAATGCGGCGCGGCTTTCCGGTATTCCGCCACTTCCTTCACCGTCCAGGCGAAGGTGACCGCGCCCATTTTCCGGCAGAGACGCACCGGGAGAAATATCCCATACGGATGACGCACCGCCACAAAATCCGGTCGGCAGAGGAAGTTCAGAAGCATATTCGTCAGCGCCCAGCCGAGAATACCTCGCTTTTCGCCGTCCTTGCGGTATTTCGTGGTGAGAATTCCCCGCATTACGTGGGGAGCCAGTTTCGCATATGCCCGCACGAGAAGCGGATTGAAGGACTCCACGCAGTACGCGCCGCGGTAATTTTCCAGAATCGGCATGGCGGCATCGCACAGGGAGGTATCTCCGCTCTCGCCTTTCAGTTCCACGATCAGCGGGACCCTGCCGTTCACCAGCTGCAGCACTTCATGAAGCGTGGGAATCGTCTCGGCGGTACCGAGCAGGCGGCATTCCTTCAGCTGCGCCAGCGTCATCTCCTCCGGACGGCGGCTGTCGCGGCACATCCGTGCCAGCGTATTATCGTGGAACACCACCACTTCCCCGTCCGCGGTACGGTGGATATCCAGCTCGATCCCGATCCGACGGGACACAGCGCCGCGGAACGCCGCAAGGGAGTTCTCCGGAACGCGCTCATTATCGTACACGCCACGATGGGCATAGATCCGTCCGAGAAAGATTTTGTATGCTTTTTTCTTCTTTGCGCCGCCCCGCGGTGCGATCAGGCACAGATATGCGCCCAAAACGCATACCACGGCTGCCGCAAGAGCGATCAGCGAAAACATCCAGTCTTCCATATCAGTCGTCCGTATCCAGGTATTCCAGGGCGGATTTCTTCGCCGACGGGCGGACATCGCCGTGACGCACCTGCGTCATGGTGACAAACGCCATGGCGGAGAAGAAAACGGCGTAGGGGAAGAGCACCCGATAGCCGACCAGCTGAATCAGCAGCCCGGAAAGCATCGGCGTGATGATCTGCGCCGACATGGAGAAGGTATAATAAATACCGGTATACCGACCCACATCCGCGCCGGAGCTCATCTCCACCACCATGGGATAGGAGTTGACATTGATCGCCGCCCAGCCGATGCCGATAACCGCCATAACGATGTAGGCGGCAAAATGATAGGATGTGAAGAAGAACGCGCTGAGATATGCCAGCGTCATGGCGGTTACGCCGATGAGGATCATCTTCTTCCGTCCGATACGGGCGGAAATAATGCCCACGGGGATATAGCTGGCGGTGGTCACAACGGTGGCAACCAGCATCATCGTGGCACCTGTTCCCTCGGAAATCCCCCATACTTCCAGCACATAACGGGAGTAAGCGCTGGAAATCGCATTGTACGCGATATACCACATGGCAACGGAAAGCAGAATGAAAATCAGACTGCGGCGCACCTCGGGTGCAAGGCGGATGCCCGCACCGGGATTTGCCTCATCGGCTGTTTCCTCCTCCGGCGGCATGGCGTCTGCCAGTTTCCGTTCACGGATCGTCAGAAAGAAGATGATAACAGCGGCAGCCATAAAGGCGGCAACAACGCCGAAAGTGGCGATATAGCTCTGCGCCTTTTCGCCGGTGGCAATATCAATTTTCGGGAGCATCAGAATGATGATACCGTAGGTAAAAATCCCGCCCAGCGCACCCATCAGATTGATCACCGCATTGGCACCGCTGCGCAGCGGCTTCGGAGTCAGATCGGGCATCAGCGCTACCGCAGGGGAACGGTAGGAAGCCATCGCCAGAAGAAGCAGGGCAAGAGAAATGATGAACAGCGGCAGATTGCGTGTCCAGTCCGCATAGGGAACAAGAATCATCAGAATCACCGCCGCGGCGGTACCGACGAGGATGAACGGCGTGCGTCGTCCAAGGCGTGTGTTTATCTTATCGGAAAGAGAGCCGAACAGCGGAAGCAGAAACAGCGCCAGCAGATTATCCGCCGCCATCACCGCGCCGGTGACACTCTCGGGCAGTGCAAAGGTGTACTGCAGAATATACGGCACAACGTAATCGTACAGCTGCCAGAACGCGCAGATGGACATGAACGCAAGGCCGATAAAAAATGTGCGTTTGTAATTCAGTTTCATGATATCTCCGTCACCCGATTAATTCATGCGCCGTATGCGGCACAAGCCTCATTTATTGCCGCTTCGCAGTCACGCATTGCGGAAAGAGTGCGGTCAAGCAGCGTATCCAGCTCCCAGCCGAGCCGCTCAGCTCCTGCGCGGATCACCTCGCGGTCGCATCCGGCGGCGAATTTTTTATCTTTGAATTTCTTTTTCAGGCTGGACAGCTCCATATCGGTACAGCTTTTGGAGGGACGCATCAGTGCTGCCGCGCCGATCAGCCCGGTCAGCTCATCCGCCGCAAAGAGCACCTTTTCCATCTCATGGATCGGTTCCACGTCGGAGCAGATGCCGTATCCGTGGGAGCAGACTGCGTGGATCATCGCATCCCCGACGCCGCCTGCACTGAGCAGTTCCGGTGCCTTTTTGCAGTGCTCCTCAGGATAAAGTTCAAAATCGATATCGTGGAGCAATCCCACCTGCGCCCAGAAATCCGCCTCATCGCCGTATCCCAGCGAATCCGCATACCAGCGCATCACTGCCTCCACAGTCAGCGCGTGACGGATGTGGAAAGGTTCTTTATTGTATTTCGTCAGCAGTGCGAGGGCATCCTCGCGGGAAAGAATGGATTCCATCTTTGTTACCTCGATTATCAAAATAAGTTCCGGGGACAGCGCCCCGTGCCGCTCACAGCCCGAACGCCGCAATAATCCGCTCCGCCGTTTCAGCGGCGGACAGATCCGCATTCTCGATACGGATGAAATGTTCAAACGGCACCTCGCCGTCGCGGCTGATCAGGCGATACTTTTCATTTGCATCCCGCAGGCGGCGGTCGGACAGTTCCAGATCCCGCTTGGATGCCTTATGCGCCAGGCGGTTCTCCGTCCGGTTGCGGGCAAGCCGCACCTCCTGGGGCGCATCCAGCTCCGCACAGTAAATTTCTGCCCCGTGTGCGCGGAAAATATCCGCCACATGGACGATATACTCCGTATCCGCCGGCACGTCGAACACCCACATATAGGTGAAGATCATTCCCTTCGCGTCCGACGCGGCAAATTCCTCAAAGATGACTTCCCGCAGGCGGGACACGACACGACCGTTATAGGTACCGAAAATCTCGATCACCGGCTCGATGGTCATGTGATTATGGAAAAGCCGCAGTCCGGTACGTCGGGCAATCTCCTGTCCCACGGTCATCTTGCCGACGGCACAGTCCCCGGCGATGATCAGCAGTTTCACGCCTGCTCCCCGGGACGCCAGCCTTTGCAGACGTCCACCCATCCTGCGCTGCGGGATGCTTTCTCCAGCTCCTGCGGCGTCATGCGCACGGCGCTGGATGCACTTCCTGCGGCAGGATACACCGTCTCAAAACGGAGCAGGGATTCATCCAACCATACCGTTACGCCATCCGGCAGTGCGAACGGGCATACGCCGCCCACCGCGTGACCGGTATACTGAATCGCCTCGTCGGGCGTGAGCATCTTCGCCTTCTGGGAGAAGCGCAGTTTATAGCGGGAATTGTCAATGCGTGCATCCCCCGCCATAACGATCAGGACAGCTTTATCCCCCTGCATAAAGGAAAGCGTCTTCGCGATGTGCGCTTCTTCGCATCCCAATGCCTGTGCCGCCAATGCGACCGTCGCACTGGATACTTCAAATTCAATCACACGGTCTGCCAGTCCGTAGGCGGACAGATAGTTTTTCACAAGTTCAACAGACATGATTTTTCTCCTTATCTCACCTGACCGCTGCCGTTTACGAGGAACTTTTCCGTGGTCAGTGCGTCAAGACCCATGGGACCGCGTGCGTGGAGTTTCTGGGTCGAAATGCCAAGCTCTGCGCCGAAGCCGAATTCGCCGCCGTCGGTGAAGCGGGTGGATGCATTCACATATACCGCCGCCGCGTCCACGCTCGTCTGGAAAAATTCGGCGGCAGCCAGATCGTTCGTCACGATGGCTTCACTGTGACCGGTGCCGTAGCGATTGATGTGAATCCGCGCCGTATCCAGTGTATCCACAATCTTCACCGCAACGATCAGATCGTTATATTCCGTATCCCAATCTTCCTCCGTCGCCGGTGTCACGTCGGGCAGAATCTCTCTTGTGCGCTCACACCCGCGGATCTCGCAGTGATGTTCGTCCATCGCCGCTTTCAGCATCGGCAGAAAAGCCGGCGCGATCTGCGCGTTCACCAGAATCGTCTCACATGCATTGCACACGGACGGGCGGGAAATTTTTGCGTTTACGGCGATCTTCAGCGCCATTTCCGGATCGGCATCCGCGTGGATGTACAGATGGCAGTTGCCTGCACCGGTCTCGATTACAGGTACCCGGGCATTCTCCACCACGGCGCGGATCAATCCCTTGCCGCCGCGGGGAACCAGCACGTCGATCAGCCCGCGCATCTGCATCAGTGCCTCGGAGGAGGCGCGGGTGGTGTTCTCAATCAGCTGAATGGCTTCCGCCGGCAATCCGGTTTCTGCCAATGCACGGCGCGCCAGCGATACGACGGCACGGTTCGATTCGATGGCTTCCTTGCCGCCGCGAAGCACAACCGCGTTGCCGCTCTTGATGCACAGGGCAGCTACATCCGCCGCCACGTTGGGACGGGCTTCAAAGATCACGCCTACCACGCCCATGGGCACACGGATACGGCGTATCATAAGACCGTTGGGACGCGTCCAGCACTCGCCCTTGCCCACAGGATCCGGCAGTGCGGCGATATCCTCCGCCCCCTTTGCCATTCCTTCGATACGTGCGTCTGTCAGACGCAGGCGGTCCAGCATGGTGTCACGGACACCGTTTTCCGCCGCGTTTGCCAGATCCTTTGCATTCGCTTCCAGAATCACGGATGCATTCTCACGCAGCAGCCGGGCAAAGGTGCAGAGGGCGCGGTTCTTCACCTCGGTGCGGGCTCTTGAAAGCATGGCAGAATTCACCTTTGCCCGCATACACAAATCGTACACTTCGTCGAAAATTTTCTTTTCTTCCATCAGTTTTCCTCTTTCTTCGCGGCGAAATATGTACCGGTGCGCTGACCGTCGATGATGCCGTAGAGCACTCTGGGATCCCGTCCGTTGAGAATCTGCATGGGAATACCGGCACCGGTGGCAATCTGCGCCGCTTTCAGCTTGGTGATCATACCGCCCGTACCGCGGGTAGATCCGACACCGCCCGCATAGGCGAGGATCTCTTCGCTGATCTCCTCAACTGTACTGATGAGGCGGGCGTTTTTATTCTTTCGGGGATCGCTGTCATACAGACCGTCGATATCACTGAGATTGATCAGCAGATCCGCGTCGCAGATGATGGCAACATAGGCGGACAGCGTATCGTTTCCGCCGAATTTAATTCCCTCATAGGAGACGGAGTCGTTCTCGTTGACAATCGGAATACAGCCGAATCCGATCAGGCGCGCAAAGGTAGATTTCGCCAGCGCAAAGCGGTTCTCATCATCCACTACATCCTTGGTTACCAGAATCTGACCGACGGTGATGCCGTATGCGCCGAACAGCCGCTCATACAGCCGCATGATCTCGCACTGTCCCACTGCGGCAAGTGCCTGCTTTTCCTCTGTTGTGCGGTCGGTGATCTCAAGCCCAAGACGGCTTGTGCCCGCAGACACCGCGCCGGAGGACACCAGAACCACTTCCAGCCCCGCGTTATGCATATCGGACAGGACGCGCACCAACGTTTCGATGCGGCGGATATTCAGTTTTCCCGTGGCGTAGGTCAGAGTTGATGTACCGATTTTGACCACAATTCTCTTATATTTACCCATTTGTTCCATGACTGTCAGCAAAAAGCTCCCGATTTCCAAAAAATTTTCACAAAATGTATTTCTTTCTCCGCCGGAATAGATTATAATTATATATGTATACCTATGCGTGAAGAAGTTACACCTTTATTATATCACACTCCCCGAATAAATCAAGGGGGAGCGAATGAAATCACGCATCGGAATGAAAAAAACGAACGGAGACTGAGATGAAGGAAAGATATACAATTTCAATTGCGGATATCCAGCTCAACATTCTCTCGGATGAGCCGGAGGATTATGTACATTTCGTCGTCGGACAGCTGGATCAGATCGTGCGTGAGATGACCATGAAGAATCAGCGGTGCTCCAAGCTGGATGCGGCGCTTCTCTGCGCGCTGGATTCCCTCAGCGAAAAAAACAAGAGCGACAAGCGCATCAAGAATCTGGAAGCACAGATCTCCCTGTATGAAGCGACGATCAAACGGCTCCGTCAGGATATCGCCCAGATGCAGCAGGCAGGCATTCCGAAGCCCGCACCTCAGCCGATCAAGGAGATTCTGAAAGAGGATGCCGCGCTGTTCCGGAAAGAGGAAAAGCCCGCCGAGGCAAAACCTGCGGCAAAAGAGCTCAAAGAAGAAACTCCGGTACAGGTTCCGCTGAATACTGTCAGCGAAGAAGCCCCCCGGCAGGCTGATACGCCCGCTGAGGAGAAGCCGGAGGAGGAAAAGCCCGCTCTGCAGAATGCCAAGCTCCGCCAGATTGAGGAGCTGCTCCGCCGCCGCAGTGAAGACGGTGCCGGCGATGATGCGGCAGAATCTGCCTCCGAGAACAGCAGCCGGGATGCCAAGCTGCGTGAAATTGAAGAACTGCTGCGCAAAAACGGCGGCGGTCAGTCCCTGAGTGAAGCTCTCCATGATGCGATCCGGAGCTGATTTTCTGCCGGAACTGCTTGCCCCCGCCGGTTCGCCCGAGGCTCTTGCCGCCGCCATTGAGGGAGGCGCGGACGCAGTTTATTTCGGCGCAGTCAAATTCAGTGCGCGCATGCGCGCCAAAAATTTCTCCGAAACGGAGCTGTACGATGCCATCGCCCTCTGCCGGGCATACGGCGTACGTTCGTACATCACGGTCAACACCCGTCTGCGGGACGGCGAACTTCCCGAGATGCTGGACACAGTTGGCATCCTCCACGATGCCGGCGCGGATGCGCTGATCATGGCAGATCTGGGGGCGGCGGCAATGGTCCGTGAAAAATATCCCGCGCTGGAGCTGCATGCCAGCACACAGCTCTCCGGCTGTTCCGCCGAGGATGCACGGGTACTGCAGACACTTGGATTTTCCCGGATGGTCTGTCCCAGAGAGCTGTCCCTGAAGCAAATCTCCCTGCTCTGCGGCGCATCCCCCATTGAAATTGAAATGTTTATCCACGGTGCGCACTGTGTTTCCTATTCGGGACAGTGCATGCTCAGCTACGCCATGGGCGGCAGAAGCGGCAACCGGGGTGAATGTGCTCAGCCGTGCCGGCTTCCTTACATGATCAGCTGTGCCGCAGGGGCAAGCAAAAACGAATATCCCCTCAGCCTGAAGGACATGTGTCTCGCGGGACATATCCGTGAGATCATTCTCAGCGGTGCATCTTCCCTGAAGCTGGAAGGCAGACAGAAATCCGCCGATTACGTCTGGGGCGTTACCAAAATGTACCGGACACTGCTGGACGAACGCCGGGATGCAAGTACGGATGAAATCGCCTCTCTGGCGGCGCTGTTCAGCCGGGACGGATTCAGCGACGGCTATTTCCGCGACCGCTACGCCGACATGCTGGGCGTACGCCGCCGGGACGACACGGAGATGTCCAAAAATGCACCTGCGTTTCCGGGGCTGACGAAAAAAATCCCGCTGGATGCTGCATTCCGCATGCGCGCCGGCGAGCCGATTTCCCTCTCGCTGACAAACGGCGAGAAGACCGTCACCGTCTGCGGTGACATTCCCGATGCGGCACGCACTGCCGCCATGGATGCGGAAAATGCCAAAAAGAACCTGTCCAAATTCGGCGGAACGCCGTATGTTCTGCGGAATTTCACAGCGGAAATCGATGACGGACTGTTCTGCACCCCCGCAAAGCTGAACGCTCTGCGCCGGGATGCCATTGCCGCACTGAACGCGCCGGCTGTCCGTGAAATCCAGGATGCTGCGGTGCCGGGGAAACCGGCATCCGCACCTGCCGCGCCGCTGCGCCGGACGGCAGAATTCCTCTCTCCGGATCAGATTCCTCCGGAAGCGGAGGAGTTCTTCGACGAGATCTATCTGCCCCTGCGCTGCCGTGCACGGGATTATTCCGTAATGCTCCCGCCGTATGCGCCGGACAAGACGCTCAGCCGCGCCGAAGCGGCACTGTCCATTGTATCTCCCCGCTCGGTTCTGGTGCAGAGTCCCGCACAGATCGCGCTGGCGGTACGCAGCGGTATCCCCGCATTTGCCTCCCTGCGGCTGAATGTATTCAATGACCGCTGTGCGCAGGAAATCATCCGGCTGGGTGCCGCCGCTATCACCGCATCGCCTGAGATCCCGCTGGGCGCTGTACGCGCCATGTCGGTTCCCCGCGCCGTGATCGCCTACGGACGACTGCCCCTGATGCTGACGCTCCGCTGTGCCATCTCCGACGGCGGAAGCTGCTGCACGCTGGACGGCACAGGCGGATTCCATGAGAATACGGAAAAGCCCCATCTGTGCCGTGCGTCCCTCACTGACCGTACCGGCACATCCTTCCCACTGATCGGCATGTATGACGGCTCCAACGTGCTCTACAACAGCGTTCCGCTGTACATGGCTGACCGCATGGACACCCTGCTCCGCTGCGGCGCAGGTGTGCATCACTTTATTTTCTCCGATGAGACGAAAGCCGAAGCGGCACGGGTTATCCGCGCATACCGGGACGGTATGCCGCCCGCTGATCCTGCCGCCGTACGGCGACTGAAATAAACGACAACCGAAAGGACTCTGTATGACTGCATCATTTCCCGTCCGGATCCGCCTTGTACGCGATGGCGCATCCATCCCCCGCTACGCCACCGCAGGCGCTGCCGCCTGCGATCTCACCGCCGCCGTGGAGCAGCCGATTCTGCTGAAAGCCGGCGAAAGTGTCTCCATCCCCACCGGCATCGCCATCTCCATGGAGCAGAGCGGCTACGTCGCCATCATCTGCGCCCGTTCCGGACTGGCATTCCGCCACGGCCTGAATCTGGTTAACGGCATCGGTGTCATCGATGAGGATTACCGGGGCGAAATCTGCGTGGGACTGCGCAACAACAGCAGTGCGGATTATGTGATCCAGCCGGGCGAGCGTATCGCCCAGATGATGTTCATGCCGTATGTGCAGGCATCCTTTATCGCCGCAGACTCGCTGGATGATACGGAGCGGGGTGAGGGCGGTTTCGGTTCCACAGGAAAATTCTGAGGTATAGACTATGAGAAAGAACTTCTGGCTGAATCTGTTTCTGATCTGCGTGGGCGTTGTTGTCGGCACACTTGCCGCCAATCTCTGCGCCGGAATCCCGATGCTCTCCTGGCTGGCTTACGGCATGGACTTCGGTATGGCGGCTCCCGCCACGGTGGATCTGCAGGTGATCTCCTTCACCATCGGCATCACCCTGAATCTGAACATCTCGGTGATCATTTTCATCACACTCTCCGTACTTTTGGGCAATCTGATTGCCCGCAAGTGAGTACAGACTGCGGAAAGGAACGTACAGCATCATGAACAACACAGCTGCCGGACGCCGGCTGATTCTGGCATCCGGCTCTCCGCGGCGGCACGATATTCTGTGCACCGCGGGCATCCCCCACGAGATCCGTGTCGCGGATGCGGACGAATCGCTGCCGGCGGGCATCGCCCCCTCTGATGCGGTGGAAATGCTCTCCGCGCGCAAGGCGTCTGCGGTTCTGCGCACTGCCGCAGCGGATGAGATCATTCTCGCGGCAGATACCGTGGTCAGCCTGAACGGTGTCATCCTCGGGAAACCGCTGGATGAAGATGACGCACGGGCAATGCTCCGTGCCCAGTCGGGGAATGCCCAGGAGGTATATACCGGCATCACAATCACGGACGGACACACGACCGTGACCACGCATGAAAAAACAATAGTCCGCATGCGCACGATCCACGAGGATGAAATCGAAGATTATATCGCCTCGGGTGATCCCATGGACAAGGCGGGCGCATACGGATATCAGAGTCTCGCCGGCGTTTTCGTCGCCGGAATCGAGGGCGATTACTTCAATGTAGTCGGTCTGCCCCTGTGCAGAGTGAGCACAATTCTGCGGGAGCAGTTCGACTTCCGTCCCCAATGGAACCGGCGCTAAGAATTTGGAAAGGAATTCCGTGCCCTCCGGCACGAACAGATAAGTATTATGGGAAAAAGCATCGGCATCGATCTCGGCACTGCCAATACGATCGTCTATGTAAAAGGGCGCGGCATCGTACTGCGTGAACCATCGGTGGTAGCGGTAGAAGCCCGCACCCGCCGTGTGGTGGCAGTAGGCAACGAAGCCAAACTCATGCTGGGCAAAACGCCCGGCTCCATCACGGCGATGCGTCCGCTGAAAGACGGCGTTATTGCGGAATTTGACGTTACAGCCGCCATGCTGCGGCATTATTTCGATAAAGTATCCGGCACAACACTTTTCAGCCGTCCGCGGGTCATTATCTGCATTCCTTACGGTGTGACGGAAGTGGAAAAGCGTGCGGTGGAGGATGTGGCGCTTGAGGCAGGCGCGCAGTCCGTTGCGCTGATTGAGGAGCCCATCGCCGCCGCCATCGGCGCCGGTCTGAAAGTGGAAGGAGCCCAGGGATCCATGATCGTGGATATCGGCGGCGGCACCACGGAAGTAGCTGTCACCAGCCTCGGCGGCATTGTCATTTCCAACTCTCTTCGCTCGGCGGGCGATGAGCTGGACGAAGCGATCATCGCCTACATGAAGCGGCGGCACAACGTGCTGATCGGCGAAATGACGGCGGAAATGCTGAAGAAGAATATCGGCAGCGTACATAAGCAGTACGACCGGGGCAACATGATCGTCCGCGGACGGAATCTGCTCAACGGTCTGCCCGCCACCCTCACCGTATCTTCGGCGGAGATCCGTCTCGCCATGAGCGAGGAAATCGAGCACATCGTTGCCTGCATAGGCAACACACTGGAGAATACCCCCCCGGAGCTGTCCTCCGATATCTATGACAACGGCATCATGCTGGCAGGCGGCGGTGCCCTGCTGGCAGGACTTGATGCGCTGATCAGCGCCTTCACCGGCATCCGCACCACCGTTGCCAAAGCGCCGCTGGACTGCGTGGCAATCGGCATCGGCAAAGTGATCGACAGCGTGGGCGAGCTGGGCGGCATCGTCACGTTCCGCTCCCGCTGATACAGGATAACAGTTATGCGTGATTTTCTGAAAAGCAGATTCTTTGTGGTAACGGCGATCATCACGCTGATCCTGGTCGCCATTCCCACGGTTCTCTCCACCTTCGGTCTGCAGAATTACCTCCGCGGTGCGGTCAATGTTCTCATGACGCCGCTCCAGAAGGGGTTCAACTATGTGACCGATGCGCTGGACGGATTTACTTCGTATTTCTCGGAATTTGACGAACTTGTAGCGGAAAACACCCGTCTGAAAATGGAACTGGCACAGCTGAGCGACCGCATCTACGAAGCGCAGGAAACCGAAACACGCAATGCGTGGCTTATGCAGTTTCTGGAAATGAAGCGCGCCCATACGGATTTCGCCTTCGCGGATGCGGTGATCACCGGGCGTGAAAGTGTCAATTATCTGACTGTCCTCACCGTGGATCAGGGTACCGCTCACGGCATTGCTGCCGGCATGCCCGTGGTAACGCCGGACGGCGTTCTCGGGTTTGTGGATGAAGTCGGCATCAGCTGGGCAAAGATCCGTACGCTGATCGAGGCATCCGCCTCCATCGGCGCCTGTGTGGAGCGCACGGGCGAGGACGCGCTGATCGAGGGCAGTTTCTCCCTTGCCAAAGAGGGACTCTGCCGTCTCACCTATCTGGATGCGGAATCCGACATACAGGTAGGTGACCGCATCATCACGAGCGGCTACGGCAGCGTATATCCCCGGGGACTGGTGATCGGTTATGTAACCGAAATCCTCCCTGACGAATACAGCCGCACACTGACCGCTACCGTCCGTCCCGCATCCTCCCTGAGCGGTCTGGATCGGGTTATGATTATTACATCCTATGAAACAACAACTCATGAATAAAACATCCCCTCCGGTGCAGAAACGGCAAAGACCGCTTCCGCTTTCCCCGCGGGATAAAGTGTCCATTTTTCTGCGGCGTCATCTGCATATTCCCACTCTCCGCCCGGACGGCGAAACACTGGGAAAAGCAGCGCTGTGCGGCGCGCTGATCGTCTTCTGCGCACTTCTGCAGACGACGGTTTTTGCACGGTTCCGTCCTTTCGGCGCCATTCCGGATCTGATGCTCCCGCTGGTGATCGCCATCGCTATGACGGAGGGCGAACGCTGGGGTGCGGTCTGCGGTGTGATCGCAGCCTTTATTATCGAATCGCTGGGAGCGGATACCATCTCGCTGCTCCCTCTTCTTTATATGCCCGCAGGGTATCTCTGCCCCATCATCACGGAGCTGTATCTCACCGACACGGTTCCGGTACGGCTGATTTATACTGCTGTCAGTACATTGGGGCGCTCGGTCATTTCTCTTCTGTATCTGGCACTGACAGCGGAGCATTTTGATCTGCCGGCGCTGTTTGCCGGCGTGATTCTGCCGGAATATGCCTCCGCTTTTCTGATGGCGATTCCGGTGCATATTCTTGTTAAGCTGGTATTCCATCCCTTCCACAAATCCCGTTCCGAGCGCATCGGAACATTGTAATGAAAGGAAAGACAAGTGAACGAAAAACGCGGATTCTTTCTCCGCTATGCGGCTCTGGCAGCGGCATTCATCATCGTTTGTCTGATCTACACCGTGCGGCTGATCCGGATCCAGATCGCGGGGCAGGATTTTTACACCATGACCTCCGACACCGGCTATACCTACCGCACCGAGACCATCCATGCCCAGCGCGGTGAAATCTACGACACAAACGGCGTTCCCCTCGTTGTAAACGCCTATACATACAATATCAATCTGGACAGCGGCAGCATGCCCCGCGCTCAGGCGGATAAGAATCAGGTGATTCTCTCCGTTCTGGCTGATGCAGAGGCAACGGGAGAAGCGGACTCTTTTGCTCTGCCCGCCTGCGGTTTTTCCTTTGCCGCCACCACGGACGGAAAAAAGATCAATGCCGAATTTGTTCCGTCATATCTCACCACCTCCTCCGGCAAAAAACTGTCCCGACTTCTCACGGACATGAACATTTCTGCGGATGAGAGTGCACAAAAAGCGGCGGAAGCCCTTATGATCCGCTACGGCATTGCCGCCTATGATGAGGAAAAAACACTGATTCTGCAGTATGATGCGGAAACGACAGTGCTTCTCTTCACGCTCCGTCTGGATATGGAGCTGAAGGATTTTTCCGCCAGTACACCGTACACTCTGCTGACGGACGTCTCTTTCCGCCTGCTGTCCCGCATTGAGGAATCCGGCATCCGCGGAATTGCCCCCGTCACACTCGCCTCCAGAGAATATACCTATCCCGGCTACGCCTCCCACATTCTCGGGCGTACCGGAAAAATCCAGCAGGCGTATGTGGCGTACTACACCGAACTCGGGTATCCCCTGGATGCCATCGTGGGCATCAGCGGTGTGGAGCAGGCATTTGAGGAACATCTCCACGGCGTGGACGGTCAGCGTACTATCGTGGAAGATGCCTACGGCAATATTGTGGACGAATACATCAGCAAAGAGCCCCAAGCCGGCTCCAACGTCTATCTGACCATCGATATCAAAATGCAGATTGCTGCGGAAGACGCGCTTGCATCCAACATCCAGTACATTGTGGAAAAAGGCAAACTGACGGAGGACACACTGGACGGCGAGGATGCGGATGCCGCCGCGCTTTCTGCGATAAACGTCCATACGGGTGCTGTGCTGGCGCTGGCATCCTATCCCTCCTACAATCTGGCTACGTTCAACGAAGATTATGCTGTCCTGTCCAAAGATCCGGCGGCTCCGTATGTAAACCGGGCGCTGGAAGGATATCCCCCCGGATCCACGTTCAAAATCGGTGTAGCAGCCGCGGCACTCACCGAAGGGATCATCACTCCCACCACAAAGATCCGCACGGAAGGTCAGTACAAATTCTACTCCACCTATCAGCCTTCCTGCTGGATCTACAACCAGAAAGGGCTGGTTCACGGCGCCATCAATGTCACCTCCGCCATCCAGGTCTCCTGCAACTATTTCTTCTACGAAGTGGGCAGACTGCTGACTATCGATACGATGAACAAATACTGCCGCGCATTCGGTCTCGGCGTTCCCACGGGAATTGAGCTGAACGAGAAAACCGGCATTCTGGCGGGTCCGGATTACCGAAGCGAAAACGGTCTCGGTGCGTGGAACCCCGGCGACACCCTCGCCGCCGCTATCGGTCAGTCGGACAATCTGTTTACCCCCCTGCAGATCAGCGTATACATGTCCTCCATCATCAACAACGGTCAGCGGCTGAATGCCCATTTGCTGGACCGCGTGGAGGAATTCCACACCGGCAATATTCTCTACAAAGCACAGCCGCAGATCATCGACCGGATTGAACTGGGCGACGGTGTACGGAACGTGCTCCTGAACGCCATGAAGAGTGTTACAGAAAACGGATCCGCCGCCCGCGTATTCGCAGGCTATCCCATCGTGATCGGCGGTAAGACCGGTACGGCGCAGGTCTCCAAAACCAAGAGTGACAACGCCATTTTCTCCGCGTTCGCGCCGTTCAACGATCCCACCATTGCCGTCACCTGCATTATCGAGCAGGGTGCCAACGGTACGGATGCCGGTTTCGCCGTGCGCGATGTATTCGATTATTACTTCAACATCAAATCCTGAGGAGGTTATCATGTCCCATTCTATCTTCCGCGGCAAGTGGATCTGTGATCCCCGCTTCGCTGCGCTGGTGCCCCTGCAGGTCTACGGACGGGAGCTGGACACACAAAGCAAAACTTTCAAGGAACAGCTGAAAAATGCACATCCGCAGGAACTGACGAATGTGCATGTCCTTTTCCGCCGCTCTTTCACCCTTGCAAAGCAGCCCGGCAGATATATTCTCCGCATCTCCGCGGATGATTACATGAAGCTGAAAGTCAACGGCTGCTTTGTCGGGCAGGGACCGACTCCCGGTTATACTTTCGCCTATTATTACAACGAATTTGATATCACCGACTCCCTCCACACCGGCAGCAACACGATTCTGGCGCACGTCCATTATCAGGGGCTGATCAACCGCGTCTGCATGAGCGGGGATCTGCGCATGGGTCTCATCGCCGATCTGATCGCGCCGGACGGCAGCGTCATTCTCTCCACGGATGACACCTGGGAATATGCGCCCATAAACAACTACACCGGCAGCCGGAAATGCGGCTATGACACACAGTTTCTGGAGGATTACGACAGCCGGATTCCCGCCGCCGCTTTCGCCCCTGCAGCCGTACGCCAGTATGACGATATTGAATTCGCCCCCACCCCCGCAGTGCCGGTAATGATCTACGAAAAGCTGCCCGCGATTACAGAAGAACTGCCCGGCGGCGGTCTTTTCCTGGATTTCGGTCAGGAGATCACCGGCACGCTGAAAATCTCCGCCAGCGGCGAGAGCGGCACTGTACTGCGCATCCTCTGCGGAGAGGAGACGGACGGTTCCCCCGAAAAAGTGCGCTGGAAGATGCGCTGCAACTGCGTCTACGAGGACACATGGACGCTGAAAGGCGGAGCGGACACATGGGAAATGTACGATTACAAGGCATTCCGTTATGTCGCGCTGGTACCCGCTGAGGGTTCTGCTTCCATCGGGATCGGCAGCGTTTCCGCCATTGTACGTCATGCCCGTTTTGACGATGATGCATGCACGCTGAATGCGGATGACAAGATACTGGAAGCCGTGTTCAATGTCTGCAAGAACGGCGTGAAATTCGGCACGCAGGAAGTCTATGTAGACTGTCCTTCCCGTGAAAAGGGACAGTATGCCGGTGACATGACCGTCACCTCCGGTTCTCAGCTGTGGCTGACCGGCGATCCTTATATGCTGGAAAAGGCGATCCGTGAACAGGCACGCTCCGCCAGGATCGACGAGGGGCTGATGGCGGTAACGCCCGGCTCCCTGATGCAGGAGATTGCGGACTATTCCCTGCAGTTCCCGCTGCTTCTGCTGCGCCATTACCACTGGACGCATGACAAAGCATTCCTCGCCGAAATGCTTCCCACAGCGGAAGCGATGCTGGACACATTCCGCAGGTACGCCCGCGAAGATGGACTGCTGGACGGTGTAACCAGCAAATGGAATCTGGTAGACTGGCCGGAAAATCTGCGTGACGATTACAATTTCAAGCTGGTTCGTCCCATCGGGTCCGGCGTGCATAACGTGATCAACGCCTTCTACGTAGGCTGTACGCTGAATATTGAAGAGATCAAGGATATTCTGGGCATCCCCCACGATAACGCCGGGGAAAGGCTCACAGCGGCATTCAATGCCCTGTTTCTGGATGCAGAAACAGGTCTGTATGTGGATGCGGAAGGCAGCCGCCATTCGTCCCTGCACGCCAACATGCTGCCCGCATTCTACGGATTTGTCCCTGAAGCAAACCGCCGCTCTGTAGGCGATCATCTGGTGAATCGCGGCGTGGTTTGCGGTGTGTATATGACGTATTTCCTGCTGCGCGGACTCTGTCGGCTGGGACGTCACGAAGACGTCTACCGCATCATCACCTCGCAGGATGAGAATTCCTGGTACAACATGGTGCGCGAAGGCGCTACCACATGCTACGAAGCATGGGGCAAGGATAAAAAATGGAACACCAGCCTCTGCCACCCCTGGGCAAGCGCCCCGATCGTTGTGCTGATCGAGGAACTGCTCTCCGTCACCCCCGACGGTGATATCGGAGAGCCCCATCTCCCCGCCGGTATCGGCAGGATTCAGATGAGGATTCCTACGAATCGGGGATGGGTAGAGGTGTGTGTTGAAAGATAAAAAGTTTAACCGCCCACATCGGCAATTGCCGATGTGGGCGGTTATCTATTCACTCAGTTTTCCAGCATACGTACAACGGGATCATAAGTAAATCCAAAATAGGTTGTATACTGAATCCATACATACTTATAGGATGTACTATAAGGATAGGTACCAACAGGAATATCAAACGAATGAAAAATTGATGAATCAGAAATCGTAATTGAATCACTGCTGGTATAATATGAACCATAGGCAGTATCAAAAGTAGTGTTTGTTACATTTGATTCTGTCGAATTCGTAAATACATACTTAACCACACCAGAATACGGAACTCTGAATGCAATACTGTCCCCAGCTTGGAATGGATCATATACAAATCCGTTAGCAGTGATCGAAGAACTGCCTGTTCCCGTACCTGTCCCCGGGTATCCGGAACCGCTGCTCGAAGTAAGGATAAACTTGGGGGATGTAAGTGTACCCGCTGTTGTTACCATCCAAACAGTCAAATACTTTTCGGTTGTGTCTACTGTCAGTGTAAGGGATCTGGAGGAACCGGTTGAAGTAACAGTTGTTTTCCCCCCCTTGCCGATAGAAACAAGCAATCCTGATAGTTCATTATAGTTAGAAGCACCTGCTACCGCTCCTATTTTGAACATCTCCAGCCAATCATTAATGTCATTTGTATCAGAATAACTATAGTACAATGTACCAGTTACCGCAGGATTATAATACAGACTGTACCCGTTCAAATACGGAGTAGAATTAAATGCTTCCTGCATATAGCTGGAACCGCCACCAGTACTGCCTCCGCCTACACGGAGACAGACAGGTTTATAGTAACCGCCAGTACCGCCCTCAGCATTCTGAAACATAACAACCACATATGGATATCCAGAAGGATTACTTATCGTATACAGACTCTGTGAGTCCCTGCCAATGCTTGTACTTAGCGTTCCTCTCAGTCTTTCCAATGTTGAACTGTTATACATTGAGAAAAATGCATTCACTGTAGTGGGGGTATAATTGGTTGAATTGGTGAAGTAATAATAAATCGTTCCATATTCCATGGTACTGAATGACAGGGTGGGGTAGCCTGATGCGGTCGATGCAGCGGATACTGTCGGGGTTACAGCAAAACCGGTGGACGCCATAGAATAGCCGGAGGTACCATCTGTCTTGAGATAAATCGGCTCATAGATATTTCCCACATCATCCTGGAAGATAATTGCAATAAATTCGGGAAGTTCATCTTCGGGAAAATCATTAATGACAATATACTCCGCCTTATTGGCTGTAACTACCTTATGATTATTGTTGCCAGCACCAAACAATGCGTTTGCAATAATACTATCGACATCCAGTTCTTCATCCTTTGAATCAGTGTAGTAATAGAATATATTACCATTCTTTCTGGCAGTAAAGTCAATCTGGTGAGAAACCGTAAACACACTGTACATGGGACCTGCGAGGAAGAGATCACCAACTTCTATCTGTGTAATATCCACTTTAGCGAGCGGCACAACGATCGGCTTGTAGTTCTGACCGTTGACACTCATCATCAGTGCCAAATACTTATAAGTTGTCTGTGTGGTAGCTGCAAGATTTGTCTGCAGCGCAGCAGAACTGAAACTGCTGGTTGTAATATAACCACCGGTTTTGGATGCCAGGTAAGAACTGACGGAATTCTCATAATTTCGCAGGAACACATCTGCATTGGCAACGCTGGTGCTGTTGGTCATGTAATAATATACTCTGGAAGAGTACGATGTATTCGGCGTCAGATAGAAATATCCGTTTGCCACAGAAACTGTAGGAACTGCATTGAAACCGGTTCCAGTCAGATCAAGAGCAACACCCGAAGTAGAAACCACCACAGGATTATACCGGGTAGTACCGGAGGTAAGCCGGAGCACTACATACGGGTAGCTGGATGCAGAAACATTCTTGCCGATCATCAGCGTAGCAGATTTGCCGGCGGTGACAGTGGCAGCACCGGTCATTGCCGTATCCGCCAGTGCAAGATTGGTATCAAACTGTGCTGCGGAGGGTTCTACGTTGCTGGAGGAGAAATAATACTGCAGCGTACCGGTATTGGCGGCATTATAGCTCAGCGCAATTCCGTCTGCGGTCAGTGTGCACTTGGGAGTGGAGCTGAAGCCGTTGCCCAGGGAAGAAACGGTTGCCTTAGCGGGAACCAGGACGGGCTGGTAGTTCTCACCGATCTTCTCTTCCAGCATTACTGCGATATACGCATAATTGCTGACGCGGGAGGTGGAGAGAAGCACGGAGCTTGCGCTCTTGCCTGCGCTCACGTCCACTGTTCCCTTATAGGAAGTGGAATTTGCGGTATAGGTAGAACTGAAGCTGGATACGGTAGGGACATCGCTGTTATTGGTATAGTAATAGTACAGCGTACCGCCTACAGTAGGAGTATACGCGAGATAGTGATAGGAATTGCTGGTGGAGACTTCCGGAGCAACGCTGAAGCCGGAAGATGCGCGGTTGGAAATCACCAGCGGATCATAAGAGTTGCCGTTATTATCGCGAAGCATAACAATGATATAGGGATATGCCGCAGATGCCATGGCAGTAGCGACATTCTTATCCATTGTTGTCTTGGCAACGGTATAGCTTCCCTTGACAGCGGAAGCTTCATGGAAGCTGTCAAACGTTGTCTTGGAGGGAGCCGTCGCATTGGAAGTAAAGTAATAATACAGGGTACCGTTGGCGATAGAAGTCGAGGTCAAAAAGCAGGAGGATGCGGAAGCATAGCTGGAGGGAACTTCCGTAAATCCGGTATTGGCAGCGGTGGTGCTGCTGCCGGAATACTTGATACCGTCAAAATGAGCGGTAACACCGGAAGCGAGCTCATAGGTCGTGGGAACCTTATCTGCTTCAAATCCGTCGGCATCCACATACAGTTCTTCAACGACACCGTAACCGGTAGCGGAAGAATTCTTGGCATCCTTCTCTACTGTCAGCTTACCGATCACAGTACGGGAGGAAACCTCGATACGACCGGGGGTCTTCAGCTGTACTTCGCCGATATCCAGACCGCTGCTCATGGTGATATAGGTGGTAGCACCGCTGACAGCGGAATCCACGATAATCTTCTTTACATCGGTATCATCCAGATCTACGGTAGCGGTACCGCGGATGATCAGTTCTCCAATATCACAGTCCTCCAGGACAACCTTACCGCCGGAAGCGCCTTCGGTGATGATAAGGCGGTCGGTGATGCGGGCGTCACGAACGGTGACGTTAGACTTGGTGATCACGCCGTTGCCGGCTGCTGCAGTCAGATCGGTGCCTTCCTGGCTGCCGCGGAAGATCGTACCGACGGCACGGTGCAGGATGGCGGCTGCCTCACGGCGCTGCAGAGTAGCATCGGGGTCAAAATTACCGTTATCTCTGCCCTTGAAGAGACCTTCGTAAGTTGCCTGCAGGACATAATCCCTGTAGGAAAGCTTGATCTTCGAGAAGTCGGGATATGTAGAGGACGGAGCGGCATTATCGGGATCCAGATCCAGATAACGAACCAGCAGAGCGGCAGCCTCCTGACGGCTCAGCTGACCATTGGGATTCATGGAGGCGCCGTAATTCAGAAGGAATCCCTGTGCGGCGGCTCTCTGGATATAGGGATAGTACCAATCGCCGGATTTTACATCCGAATAATTGATTGTGGTGGTTGCCGACAGACCGAAGGTCTCGCACATCATTTTGATGAACTCGGCACGGGTCACGATACGGGTAGGCTTGAACGTGCCATCTTCCGGATAACCGTTCAGGATGCCCTTGCTGACCATGTATTCAATCTCGTTGATCGCCCAGTCGGTCTCGATATCCGGGAACGACGCGGCAACGCTTACGCCGATACATGAAAAGACAAGAAGCACCGACATAAGCGCAGATACGATTCTTTTCATTTTCTTTCTCCAATTCATTTTATTATAATCCGCATACTTTGACGCGGATAGACGCTCTTTTGTTCCGTATTACAGAACGGATTCCAGTGCGGCAGGCTTGTCCGTTTCAGCAAGCCGGGCTGCTATGGCTTTCATATCCGTGTACATATCTTCCCGTTTTGCCGGATCTCGCAGCAGAGCTGCAGGATGATAGACAGCACACAGAGCAAAGCCGCTTTTCTCAAAGAAGACACCGTGCTCCTTTGTGATTTTGAAATCCGGACGGATCAGCCGCATGGCGGAAATGCGTCCCAGACACACGATGATTTTCGGGCGGATCAGTTTCACCTGCGCTCGCAGATAATCGATACAGGCATCCTGCTCTGCGGGCAGGGGATCCCGGTTATCCGGCGGACGGCATTTCAGGATATTGGCGATATACACCGATTCACGCTCGATACCGACAGCACCCAGATATTTATCCAGCAGTTTCCCCGCCGCACCGACAAAGGGAATACCGCTTTCATCCTCCCTGGCACCCGGTGCCTCTCCGACAAACATCAGATCAGCTTCTCTGTTTCCCACACCGAATACACAGTTCGTACGGCTTTTGTGCAAATCACAGCGCGTGCAGCCGCGGCACGCCGCCTCAAGTTCCTCCCAGGATTGCATGATGTCACCTCTTTTCCCGACAGCTTGGGAGTTCGGATAGCGATACATATTTATTATACACTATTTTTCCGGAAAAGGAAAGACATCCGGCGTTTTTTCTTTGAGAAATATGCACCTTTTTTAGAAAAATTTCGCAAAAACCGGGATATTTCCGAATCTCAGTACGGATCGTCGTCAAAAGCGGAGAACAGAGTACCGTCCTCTTTTTTTTTGCGGATCGTTTCAATCAGGGAATCCAGCTGCTCAAACGCCCACAGGATCGTGCGGAACAGATAGTAGGAGAGCAGAATCAGCACGCCCAGCACCAGTCCGCCGCCATCGGTCAGCGGCACAAAATCGAACACTTTTCCAAATGCCGCAAAGCACAGAATCACCGCCAGCGCCATGGCACCGATCACACCGCCGCGCTTCCAGTTCAGAGGACGGCAGACTTCAAAGAGAACGAGCAGTCCGATACCGGACAGAATCGCCGCCGCCATGGTACAGAGTTGATCGTTGGGGAAGGTGAACGCCGCGGCGAATGCCTGCAGAAGAAGGACCACCGCCAGATTGGCCAGTCCGCCGGGAAGCGCCTGTCTCAGCACGTTGAGCATGAAACGTCCCGTAATCCGTTCTCTGTTCGGCTCCAATGCCAGGAAAAACGCCGGCACGCCGATAGTCAGCGCGCTGATCATGGACAACTGGATTGGCACAAGGGGATACGGCAGATTGAACAGAAGAGTAAACAGCGACAGCAGGAAGGAGAAGATATTCTTCACCAGGAACAGCGTAGCGGCGCGCTGGATGTTATTGATTACCCGGCGTCCCTCGCCAACCACGTAGGGCATGGAGCGGAAATTGGAATCCATCAGCACCAGCTGTGCCACATGGCAGGCAGCATCACTGCCGGAGGCCATGGCGATGCCGCAGTCGGCATCTTTCAGCGCCAGAACGTCATTGACACCGTCGCCGGTCATGGCAACGGTATGTCCGGCAGCCTGCAGGGCACGCACCAGCTTCCTCTTCTGATCCGGCGTAACGCGGCCGAAAACGGTGTACTTCTCCACCGCCTCCGCGTAATCCTCATCTTCCTTCAGCCTTGCGGCGTCGATATATTTCCCCGCGTCGCGGATGCCTGCCTGACGGGCAACCTCTGCAACGGTGCGGGGATTATCACCGGAGATAACCTTGACAGTCACGCCCTGCTCGGCAAAATAGCGGAACGTATCCGGTGCATCGGGACGGATACGGTTGGTCAGCGGAATCAATGCCATGGGATAGACACGGCTCGGCTGCAGAGGGGCAGTATTATCCGGTATACCGTCATACTGCGCCAGAAGCAGCACACGGTAGCCGGATGCTGCAAGCACATCCACCGCTTCCTTCAGAAGCCCGAAGCGGGCGCCCATAATGAAATCCGGTGCGCCGATCACATAGCTGCCCTGTCCTTCAAAGACAGCGGCGCTCCATTTGGTCGCGGAGGTAAACGGAACACGGGCACGGCAGTGCCAGTCCGTCTCACCGCGGTAATATTCAATCATGGCGCGTTCCGTATCGTTTTCTCCATCGGGCAGATTATAGTATGCGCTGAGCACAGACTTCACCCGGCTCATGGGGAACTCCTTCTCCGCAAGGAGCACCGGATCGCCTGCCTTCATCACTTCTTCGGTGATGGTGCCCGTTTTATCCACGCAGAGCACATCCACACGGGCAAGGGTTTCGATGCAGTTCATATCCTGCGTCAGCACCTTGCGGCGGGAGAGACGGATCACACTGACCGCCAGCGCCACGCTGGTGAGCAGGAACAGTCCCTCCGGAATCATGCCGATCAGTGCCGCGACAGTGGATTCCACCGCCGATTTCACCGGCATTTCCAGAACAAAATACTGCTTCATGAACAGGGCGATACCCATGGGAACAAGTGCGATGCCGATGACGCGGATCAGCTTTGTCAGCGACTGCATCATCTCGGATTTCGCCATGCGGACATTTTTCTTCGCCTCGATCGTCAGGCGGGAGACATAGGACTGGGCGCCCACTTTGGTCAGCCTTGCCCGGCACCGTCCAGCCACGACAAAGGAGCCGGAAAGCAGCGCATCCCCTTCGGCTTTGGCGATCTGATCCGCCTCACCGGTAACCAGCGCCTCATTCAGCTGTGCACTGCCGGATACGACAATGGCATCGGCGCAGATCTGGTCCCCCGGACCGAATTCCACGATATCATCCCGCACAAGCAAATCAGAGGGAATCATCTGCTTTTTGCCGCTCCGTATGGCGGTGTATTTGTGTACGCTCATCAGCGTCATTTTATCGATCGTCCGCTTGGAGCGGATCTCCTGAAAGATACCGATGAGGGTATTGGCGATGGCGATCACCAGAAAGAACAGATCCTTATAGGAGCCTACGATAATCAGGCAGACCGCCAGAATTACGAAAATAAAGTTAAAGAAAGTCAGCGAATGCTGCAGAACAATCTGTTTTTCCGTTTTGGTGGGCGACTCCACCGGCGTATTGGCAAGTCCGTGTTCCCGGCGAAGGAGCGCTTCGTCATCAGTGAGCCCATCATCCGGGGAAGCTTCTCTGACGGAAACTGCCTGAGGCGAATACAGCAGCGCCTCTTGCTGCGTCTTATGTTTTTTCATCCGGATCCCTTCAACAAATTTGGATTTTTTCTGACAAAATCATATATATAGATTATTGTAGCCCGTTTTTCCCGCTTCGTCAAGGGATAGAAAGTAAGTTTACATTTTAGCAACAGAATATTGATTTCCGTCGGGAAATGCACAGCGGTTCATAATTCTGTCTCTTTTGCCATATACTATCCCTATCCCCCACAAAGGAGTTACCCGTAATGCCCTCTCCGCACCGCTCCGCTGTAGTCAGCCTCCGTACTGCCGTCCGTCTGTGGCGCAGAGCCGCCGCAATTCTGCGTCGGGATCAGCTGAGTGTATACGCTGCACAGGCATCGTTTTTTCTGCTTCTTTCCGCGATCCCGCTTCTTGTGCTCATTCTGAATGTAAGTCATTTCCTGGCAGGCAGCAGTGTGGATTATTTCATCGGCATGCTGCGCGCCGCCGTCCCGGCGGATTTCCATGAGGCACTGGATACACTTCTGGATCAGTTGGAGGCAACCGGCGGCATTCCCCTTCTGTCCATCACAGCATTCACCGCGCTGTGGAGTGCATCCCGGGGTATGGCGGCACTGGAGAGAGGACTCGGCGGCGTATACGGCATTGACATGAATCACGGATTCTTCCGGAATATTCTGCGCTCGCTTCTGTACACGGCTGTCTTTATTCTGCTGATTCCCGCCACGCTTCTGCTGCTCGTCTTCGGCGCGCAGATCGCGGATTTCATCATGTCGGCACTGCCCGCGCTGGAGTCGCCCATTACCCGCCTGATGGAAGCCCGCGGTCTGCTCATGTTTCTGTTTCTCTCGCTGTTTTTCTCGCTGGAACATCACATCATTCTGCGGCACGACCGCCGCGGCGGACGCATGCCGCTGTATCTGCCGGGCGCGATGCTCTCCGCCGCGGGATGGATGCTGTTTTCCTATCTGTATTCGCTGTATATCCGATACTTTCCCCGTTCAGCTCAGCTGTACGGCAGTCTGGCACTGCTTGTGATCCTGATGCTCTGGCTGTATTTCTGCATGATCATTTTCCTCTGCGGAGCGGAGGTAAACAAACTGATCAACCGCTGGATTGCGGAAGAGAAACGTCCGCGCCCGTAAAGAACAGCCCTTTCCGATCCGGAAAAGGCTGTTTTTGTTTATTCATCGGAATTCTTTCAGTTTGGAGGTCAATAGCATACAGCGCGCCGTTTCATGCCAGCTTTCCGGCGTGATCAGCTCCGTTTCACGGGCTATCGCATCGGCGATATACTCCGGATTCAGATACTCTGTATTGCCGCAGGCGGTGATCGCTTCCACAACGAGGGTACCGTTATCTGCATCGTACCGCGCCTGCAGTCCCCGCATCAGGGAAGTAATATCCACTTCTTTTTCGCCGCTCTTGGATTTTTTTATCATGAGCACCGGTGAAGCAAAGCGCTTTTCGATCTGCTCTGCCGCCTCTGCCGACGCGTGAGGCGTATGGAATATCAGCCGGCAGCGTGCGAAGGCGATCTCCGACAGTTTTGCGGCAGATTCGTAGGCATCCAGGATATCAATCCCGTCCGGTGCCACGGCAGTCATCCGTTCTTTGATTTCACTGAGAGACACGTCGGAGCGGACCCGGATATCCAGAATCTCCCGCTCGGATGCGCATCCCACGGAGAGAGGAGACGCGAACACCAGCTTCGGACGGGGATTATATCCCTCCGAATAGTACACCGGCAGACCGGAACGGGTCACGATATGCATCATGATCCGCTGCAGATCCAGATGTCCGATGAACAGCGCAGGATGCCGCTTGCGGAAGAGAATCCGCACGGGACGGAAGAGTGTTTTTGTGGGATCAATCGGCGGGACAAATCCGGGCAGACCCTTGGGCTGTGCCGGCTCAGCCGGCTTCGCAGGAGCTGATGCATCAGGCTTTGCAGCCTTCACAGGAGCATTTCCGCCGCGCATCTTGCCGCCGGGGCACCATGTACAGTTCTTCGCATCGGTTATGCCGTCGGCACCGCATCCGGAGCACTGATCGTGACATCCGGGGGTAGGCGTACCCTGCTGTGCCTTGTGGCGCTCACGGAGCAGATAGGATTTCGACACGCCGCAGTCGATCATATCCCACGGAAGAATCTCGTCATCCGGAATGGAGCGATTGGCATAGAATGCCGGATCCAGCCCCACACGGCGGAGCACGTCCATCCACTTATCATAACAGAAGTGGTCTTCCCAGGAATCGAAGCGGAAGCCCTCTTTCTGCGCCAGCTCCAGCGCATCAGCCAGACGGCGGTCACCGCGGGCAAGCACTGCCTCCATATGGGAAGTACGTGCATCGTGATAATTATAGCGGATCTTACGGTCCGTGATTTTGGAGGCAATGAATTTCTGTTTTGCCAGCAGTGTCTCCATATCCTCCTGCGGCTCCCACTGGAACGGCGTCATCGGCTTCGGAATAAAGCATGCCACGCTGATGGTGACCTGCGGCGGACGGGCACGGTTGCGTCCCGGCGTACGGTAGAATTCATCCAGCACATGCGCCGCCAGATCGGCGATTCCCGCCAGATCCTCCTCCGTCTCTCCGGGCAGACCGTTCATAAAATACAGCTTTACCTGATTCTTGCCCGCTTCAAATGCGATGCGGCAGGCGCCCAGGATTTCCTCTTCGGTGACGTTTTTATTGATCACGTCTCTGAGGCGCTGTGTGCCCGCCTCAGGCGCAAATGTGAGGGTGGATGTCCGGACACTGGATACCTTATCCATCAGTTCTTTCGTAAAGCTGTCGGCGCGCAGGGACGGCAGTGCCAGATTGATCTTCTTCTCATCCGTCCACTCCAGCAGGCGGTCGGTCAGCTCATCAATTTCGGTATAATCGCTGATGGACAGGGACATCAGGGAAATCTCGTCATAGCCGGTATTTTCAGCGGTTTCTCTCGCCAGATCGCAGAGAACGGGGACGGATTTTTCACGCACCGGGCGGGAAATAAATCCTGCCTGACAGAAGCGGCATCCGCGCACGCAGCCGCGGTACACTTCCAGCGTCACGCGATCCTGCACCGTCTCGATCAGCGGCATTACAGGACAGGTGGGCACCACGGTATGATCCACATCAGCGACGATGCGTTTTTTTACCTTGGCGGGAACATCGTCATATTTCGGCGTGATCGATGCGATTGTTCCGTCTTCCTTGTAGCAAATCTCATACAGAGACGGCACGTAGAAGCCCTCCAGCCGTGCCGCGGCACGCAGGAATGCTTCCTTTGTGAACGAGCCGTCCTTCTTCATGGACAGATACAGCCGCGCAAGCTCCGGCAGGGCTTCCTCACCCTCGCCAATGGAGAATATATCCACAAACGGCGCCATGGGCTCTCCGTTATATGCGCAGGGACCGCCCGCCAGAATGATCGGCGCATCCTCACCGCGATCTGCGGAACGCAGGGGCAATCCTGCCAGATCCATCATATTCAGCACGTTTGTGTAGCACATCTCATACTGCAGTGTGAACGCAACAATATCGAATTCGCCCACACCGTCTCCGCTTTCGTGGGTAAAGAGCGGAATGCCGCGGCGGCGCATTTCGTCCTCCATATCCGTCCACGGTGCATAGACACGCTCGCACCATACGCCGTCCACTTCATTCAGCGCCTGCGTGAGAATCCGCATGCCCAGATTGGACATACCGATCTCATAGGTATCCGGGAAACAGAATGCAACGCGAAGCTGTACCTCATCGGGATTCTTGAACACCGATCCCGGCTCACCGCCGCTGTATCTGCCCGGTTTTTCCACATCTGCCAGAAAAGCACGGATGTCATCTCTCATAGCTGTATATACACGGGAAACTTCACACAAGTTCCCCGTATCCTTTCACATAAAGTTTTGGAAGAGGGGTACGGGGAGGGACTTTTTTCAAAAAGTCCCTCCCCGTATTTCTTATTTAATATACAATTTCGTTGTCAGTGCGGCGGGGATCATCCAGAACAGCTGATTTGCCACAACAAGCCAGGATCCGATTGCACTGAGATTGCCCGACAGGGATACGATGAACATGATCGTCAGCGTGACGATTGCTGCGATAATGCTGATGATCATATTGGTACGCTTGACGCTGAGCACCGTATCGCACAGGGAAACGACCTGAAGCAACCCCTTGGTGGAACCGCGGGTCACGATACCGCTGTCTGCGCGCTCACGATCGGCATCGCCGTCATGAAGCTTCACAACCTTCAGCGGGTACTTCTTGCCCTTCACCTTGGAGAAGATCATCTCTTCGTCGATGTTGGGATCCAGAGTCTTCACGCATACGCAGGTGCCGTTATTGGCGAACTGGCGCACGATGAATTCAAAGTCCGCATCCATGATGTACTTGATATACATCTTAGCGACGTACTTGCCGTCACGCACCATGTACATGATGCTGAGATCGCCCTCGATGTAGGAATCCTCCTCCACCGTTTCCGCAGGAAGTTCAATTCCAAGCTCTGTCAGTACGGAAGAACGGCCGAACACGATGCTGCGTCCGTCCACGCTGGCTTCCAGATAGCCGACGCCGGCGCTGAGGATTTCCACGTCATCGGAATGTCCCATTTCGATGGTAGCAACATCAAACACATCGCCAAGCGGACCGCCTGCGGCGGAGAATACGCTGGCAGCGTAATACAGAATACGGTCGATACGGTTATTGCCCACGATCTTGATATTCTGTACCTTTACACCGTAGGAGGGGAACACGTTCTTATCATCAAAGGAGATGATGGACGCGCCCGCATATTCCTCAAGGGAGGATTCGCCCACGATGGTGCTGTCCATTTCATACGCATCCTGATTTGCCTTATAGAAAGGATAGCTGTATGTAAAAAACATGGACATCGGGATCGCACCGAGGATTGCCACATAGGCAATGCTGACAGCATCCGCAGCGGATGCACCGCCGACTGCCGCGAAAATCGCCAGAAGAACTGCGGCGGCGGTGATCACCGTCAGCATGGCGGTTACGTAAACGCGGGTGGAATTCAGGATAGCTGTGGTACGGGAGAAATATCCGTCCACGAAATCCGCCTGTTCAATCTGCAGAACATCCGGATTGTCCTCATCCAGCGCGCCGAACGCCTCGCTCTCAGGAGAAGAAGCAGATGAAGGAATGCGGCGGAAGACGAATTTCTGTTTTTTGGAGGAAACAATATTAAAGGAGAAAATCTCGCGCTTGGTATTCAGATAGGAGAAAACCAGTGCCATCAGTGCGCAGGCGGCAACGGCGAAGTTATACACCGGCGGTTCCACGCCCTGTACGGACAGCATAGCGGCAATGGTGGAATACAGCACGCCGAACACAGCAAGGACAGCAAGAACGCTTTCCGGTGTCGGGCGACCGGTGATCAGATTCCGCACGCCGGCGAAAATCTGCTCATAGGCAACTGCGCAGGCAAGCAGCATGATCTGCAGGCTTACCATGATATAGACAACGGGATATACAGCGGGATCCAGCGCACCGGCAAACTGCACGCCGAAGATGGAAATATTCTCGAAGAAGAACGCAAGCACTGCCAGGAAAGCGGCAGCAGCCATCTTGATCTTGAGCGAAGTGAGAGAATACTTATAGGCAGCGGCAATCTTGGGTGTCTGGGAGCGCTCGGTATATTCATACTCAACAACGCGGCGCTGCTGCTCCTCGTATTCCTTCGCTTCCGCATCATTGCGGGCAGCTACCTTATCGGCGGTACCAACGCCGGCTTTTTTATCCAGCTGATCTTCCATGCCCCAGCCGACGAAGAGATTCTGCTCCGTATCATCCACTTCCTCGGGAGAAAGCTCATCGGGATCAACGGCGTCTTCTTCCGCTTCGGCTGATTTTTCGGGCTCCTTGGATTCTTTTTTGTCCGCGGAAGGATCATCCAGCCCCAGAGCCATCAGCAATTCAGGATCAATCTCCTCACGGGGCGCCTCCTCGGAAATCTCCTCCGCGATTTTGATATCTTCATCCTCATTCTCATCGGAATCTTCCTGTGCAGAGGAAATCTGATCAAAGATTTCGCTGTCAGGTGCCGCAGGTTCTTCCTTTTTCCGGGAAGAACGCAGGCGCGCAAAGAAGCCCTGTTTTTTCGGCGGATCCTCCTCCGGATAGTCCTCGTCGATAACTTCCTCTTCCTCCTCCGGAACAATCTCTGCCGGAGCGGGTTTCTGCGCTTTCTTCGGGTTCTCGGACGCAGGTACCTCCTCCTCAGACTCGGCAAATTCGGGGAGATATTTCCGCAGAAGCTCCTGAATCTCCAGATCGCTGTCGGTATTCACATCCGGACTGGAGGATTTTACGTTTGTTTTCTGCGCGGCGTTCGATGCGGATTTATTTTTCTCATTCATAGCTTTTCATCCAATCATCAAAAGATTTATCACGGTTTCGGAGTTCGCTGCATCCGGGCTGCGTGACACAGAATCACGGAAGCGGCTGTGGAAACGTTCAGAGAATTGACCTGCCCATACATGGGGATGGATACAATAAAATCGCTTTTTTCACGGACAAGACGGCTGACGCCTTCTCCCTCGCTGCCCAGCACAACGGCGACGCCCGTATCCCAATCGGTTTCGTAATAGGGCGTACCGCCTGCTTCGGCGGTGTAGATCCAGAGACCAAGTTCCTTCAGTTTTTCCACGGCGGAGGCAATGTTCTGCACCTTGGCGACGGCCATATGCTCCAGCGCACCGGCGGAAGCAGTTGCCACCACGGGGGTAAGTCCCACGGCATGCCTCTTAGGAAGCACGATACCGTGCGCACCGGCGCATTCCGCGCATCGGATCACGGCACCGAGATTATGGGGATCCTCAATTCCGTCACAGACAACCACAAGGGGACGCTCACCCTTTTCCCGGGCGATTTCCACGATGGTTTCCAGATCCACGTACTGCTTCTCAGCCGCCATAGCGGCAACGCCCTGGTGATGTGCGCCGCAGGTCATGGTATCCAGTTTGGCGTTATCCACTTCGATCACCGGAATACCGAGGCGGATCGCCTCAGCGACAATCACGGTGATGGAGCCCTCACGGTCACCAGCTCGGACGAAGATTTTATCCACAGAACGCCCGGTTTTCAGCAGTTCACGCACGGAATTCCGTCCTGCGACGACATTTTCCGGCGGCGCCTGCGCCTCACGGCGGGAATCATCCTGCCGGCGGGCGGGGGTATTTTTGTTTCTTGAAAAATTCTTTTTCTTATTCGGGTAGTTATTCATTGTGATATCCGACCACCGGTCGGCCCTTTTCCTTCTCAAATAGACGCAGATATAAGTACTCTGCATACATTATATCACAAAAAAATGCGTTTGTACATATAATTTTATTTTTTTCTCAAAAAGAATATTTTCCTATGCCGCTTTCCGGCAGAAAAAAGAAGGCACACGGAAACCGTGCACCTTCGATTTTATCAGGATACAGAATTACTGCTGCTCCTTGATGGCTGCAAAGCACTCGCTGCAGTAAACCGGTCTGTCGCTGGTGGGCTGGAAGGGAACCTTAGCTTCCTTGCCGCATCTTGCGCAAACAGTGGTAAACAGCTCTCTCTGCGTCTTGGTGGCGTTCTTGCGTGCGTCACGGCAGGTCTTGCAGCGCTGGGGCTCATTCTGGAAGCCCTTCTCTGCGTAGAACTCCTGCTCGCCGGCGGTGAATACGAACTCGTTGCCGCATTCTTTGCACGTCAGTGTCTTGTCCTGGTACATTTCTTCAACCTCGCTTAAAAAATGGATAAAAATTTTTGCCCTCGACGGACTTTCACCGTCACCTTTGGAATACAACGCTCTGAGATTAAGCTATTCGGGCTTACATATTAAAAATGCTTTCGCATCTAATATCAAATTCAGTTCTCAAGCAAGCCTTTTATCTTAACACGTATCCTGTATACAGCGTTGTGGACGGATTTTTCCGATTTACCGACGCTTAAAGAAATACACTTCACGGACCTGCCACTAATGTACTGCTCAAATATTTTCTTTTCGTAAGGAGAGAGAACCTGATCAATCCGGTTTTTCAGAGAACCGGATGCATCCCTGGCGGAGGCGATATACAGAGGGTCCTCCACAGGGGACATAACGGGGGGAGGGGATTTCTTCACTGCACGTTCCCTGCTCGCGGATTTGCGGAGCGCGGAAACAAGAGAATTGCGGATACATATTTTGGCGTAAAGTCCGAAACTGACGCTTCTCTGGGACAGATTATACGTCTGCGCGGCACGGTACAAAGCAAGCTGTGCTTCCTGCTCCAGATCCTGCACGCCCATCGCGGCGGCATCACCGAGAGATTCGAAAGACGGCGCAAACCGTGCACTCATGGACTTGACAAGAGGTGCATAATGCTCACTGAGCTGTGCAAAAGCATTCTCATCTCCTGCAGCAACTGCTGCAAGAAGCGTTACAAGCTCCTCCTCCAACATTTCCACCACAAATTCGTTACAGATTTATGAATACATTATAGCATGAAATACGGTTTTGTCAATAGTTTACCAAAAAATTTTTTAAAAATCTGATATTTTTTGTAAAAAGGCTATCCGGCAGAAATAAACAGCAGCGGAGCTTTCCATATTTTATTCAAAAATATAGTTTACATCACCGCTGAGCAGCGCAAGGATACCCCGATAGATGATTTCCGGCTTATCGGCGAAGTTCTGCTGGATCCTCTCCAGCATCCGCCGGTCATCCACGCGGAGATCCACAGCCAGCACATCTCCGTTTTTATCCTTAATGGAACAGTGGTACAGATACCCGTCGCCCAGGGATTCATAATTCTGATCCACCGCCGCGCCGAGGCTCTGCAGGGACAGATGACGCAGTGCGCTGCGCGTCCCCTGCTCTCTGACGGTGACCATCAGGTTTTCCCCAAGGACATGAGCCACCTCGCGCCCGGTATCGGTTATGATATACTTTTCATCGGATTCGCTTCCGGCATGGAGCGGCAGCTGTTCGCCGTCATTTTCCGCCCGGACAACGTGTCCCGCATCCACCAGCTCGTAAAACGCATCGGCAAAATCGAAGAACCGGACGATACCGTCCTGCACCACGATGGAGCCGATCGTATTGTAATCCAGCGGATATCCGATTTTATCCAGCAGAAACAGAATGAATATTTTTATTTCATTTTTTTCTCGCAATGGCGATGGCATAGGATTTCCTCCTGAAAATTGCGATAAAAATCGGGAGGCACAAGCCTCCCGATTCATCTTTTATGATAGGGGATTCCCGCGCTCGGGAAAATTACTGAGCGGCGCTTTCCTCAGCCGCGGTGGTGCCCTGCATATCAGCAGGCAGATACTGAACGTAATCTTTCAGTTTCATGCGCTTGAATTCGCGGGTGCCGAAGTAAGAATCCTTATTGCCGGACAGTTCAGCGTTGATGAGGTATGCATCCTGAAGGAATGCCAGAGGAATGATGGGCATATCTTCAACGAGCATCTTCTCTGCGTCGTGCAGGATTGCAGCTCTGCCTGCAGCGGTCTTCTCTGCGTATGCGGAGTCGATCAGCGCATTGTAAGCTTCGCTGGAATAACCGGTGATATGACCGTGGAGGTCATAATCCTTGGAGTTCATATCCACGCCGTTGCCGGAGAAGGAGGTTGCAAAGGGAGCCAGAGCGGAGAACGCATCGGGAGCCAGCATCTGGAAGTCCACTGCGATTACATCAAACTTGCCGCTCTTGTAGATTTCGTCATAAGCATCAGCGTATGCGTTATCATAGCCGGCGAGTTTCTTGACTTCGGTCTCCTTAACGGTAACCTTGAAGCCGAGGGAGTTCCACACGCCTGCAACGTACTCAGCAACAGCACGGTCGGTCTCGGTAGCACGGATGGTGATGGTGAAGGAACCGCTGGTCACGCCTGCTTCTTTCAGCAGAGACTGAGCGCCGGCAACATCGGCGGAGGACTTGATCAGTTCACCGCCCACTGCGCGGAAGCTGGTACCCTGTGCGGTATCGAATACCTTCTCGGGGATAATACCGGTAGCAGCCTTGGCGTAGGTAAGGATCTTTACGATCTCATTACGGTCGATAGCCATGGAGAGAGCTTTACGAACGCGTGCATCGGAGAACAGCTTGTTGGTGGTATTGAAATAGTAGGAATGCGTAGACAGCTCATCGGTGATCACAGCAGTGTCCTTGTACTGTGCGCGGGAAGCCAGCGGGATCTCACCCAGGTAGAAGAGCTCGCCTGCCTCAAACTTAGCCAGCTGAGCAGCTGCATCGCCTGCAGCGAGGTTGTTCTCAAGACGGTAGGGGATAACGAACTTATCGATCGCCTGAGTCTCGTTGTCAGCTTCCAGATAGTAGTAGTTGGAACGCTCCAGACGCATAGCGGAACCTGCGGTGAACTCCTTGATAGCGAAGGGACCGTTGGTTACCAGCGTGGAGGACTGCTTAGCCCAGTTCACATCGCGGGAAACAATATCCTCACGCAGCGGAACGAGAGCAGGGCTTGCGAGATTTGCCAGGAACAGATCCACGTCGATCTTATAGTCGAAGTCGATCTGGAGAACGTATGTATCAACGGAGGAAACGCCCACGTCGTCGACAGAAGCGTCACCCAGCTTTACATCGCGGGCATTCCGGATGTCAAACAGGAGAGCAGCAGCTTCGCTCTTGAAATCGGGGTCGAGAATTCTCTTCCATGCGTACACAAAGTCAGCCGCCTGAACGGTACGGCCGTCGGTCCATCTGGTGGAGTTCAGGGTGATAAGCAGGCTGTAGCCGTCCTCATCGCTGCCCTTGAATTCATAACTCTTCATCAGAGCCTTTTTCCATTTACCTTCAGCGTCCAGATCGGTCAGACCTTCGTAAACCATATCAAAGATCTTGATCATGGCACTGTCATCATAGTGCATAGCGGGGTCGAAGTCAGTAAGGGGCGTGGTCATATATACGTCGATGACCATACCGGAGTTGTCACCCTCGATGGTCGTGCATGCAGAAAGCACGCCGAGAAGCATGACAGCGCAGAGCAGCAGAGAGATAATCCGTTTCATATGTGGGTAAATCCTCCTCGTTTTTTAGCGGATCCGCACGCTAAAGATTTTACGTGCTTTTACTCAATCTATTATATCACTATCGCGGCGGATAATCAATCATGTATTTTCAGTAATGGAGCAGTTTCGGACAGATGCACAATTATTTCCGCATTTTTTGGTTATTTTGAACATAACATTTTTTCCATTTTCAGGAATATTTGATATCCCAATGGGTATTTTTGTATTTTCCGCCTCAGCGCATAAAGCGGTGCGTCCGGACAGACAATACATAAAAAGAAAAGCGGAGGAAAACCATGCACAATTACATGCGCACGGATCTGGCATGCGAAGCCCCGATCCCCCCGGAAAAACGCGGAATTCACCTGACTGAATACAGCCGCTCAGGCATCCGTATCGAGGAAATGCAGGTACAGGAGGGCGAGGGTGAGAAGAGCATCGGCCGTCCTGCGGGACGGTATGTCACCCTGCACTGCGGAAAAATCTGGGAGATGGATCAGGATGCGCTGGCATGTACAGCCGAGGCAGCAGCGGAAATACTGCTTTCGTTCCTCACGGACTGCATCGGTTCTCCGCCCGGAACGGAGAGCGGCATTTTTGTGGCGGGACTGGGCAACCGGTTTATCACGGCGGATTCCATCGGTCCGCGGACCGCGGATCTGGTGACGGTCACCAATCACGCATCGGGAGAAGATTCCCTGCTGAGCCGGCTTGGATGCTGCCGTGTGTCCGCGCTGGCACCGGGTGTACTGGGGCAGACGGGACTGGAGGCAGCCCGGCTGATCGCCGAGGCGGCATCTGCCGCCCACGCGGATGCGATCATCGCAGTGGATGCGCTCGCGGCGCGCAGCACCGAACGGCTCGGCACAACGGTGCAGATTTCGGACACAGGCATCCGTCCCGGCTCGGGCATCGGCAATCACCGCGCCGCCATCACCGGGGACTCGATGGGGATTCCAGTCATCGCTATGGGTATTCCCACGGTAGTGGATTCCGCCACACTGGTATGGGATGCCCTCGCAAATGCTGGGATCACGGAAGCGGACGATACTCTCACACAGGTTCTGGAAAACGGGCGGAAGTATATCGTCTCCCCCCGGGAGAGCGATCTGATTGCCGCATCGGCAGCGGAACTGCTTGGCGGGACATTGAATCGGGTTCTGACGCCGGCACTTCTCTGAGGTATAATCCACCGGACGGATGCATACACTGAAGCATCGTACAAACCGTCCGAAGTGGAAAAGGAGAAGTTATGGGACAGCAAAAAAACACCGCACTCGTGCCTATCGCCGGAAAAGGAGAGAGCCTGCACGCCGTATTCACCCAGATCACAGGGGACGAACCCGCCCGGGCTCCGGGAATTCTGCGGCATGTATGCGCGCTTTTCTGTGCACTCAGCTGTCTGATATGCATCACGGTGGTATTTCTGATCGCCCTGTCCGCAGCGGCAGGCACGGATTTCCGCATCACTGCGCTCCGCATTGCCGAGCAGGCGTTTCTGGGGATCGGCATGGTAGAACTGACGGACGATATTCCGAAAGCGGACGGGCGTGATTTTCCTTTTCCTCAGCCGGGCACCTCGTCCCCTGCGGAGGATGAAAGCGTTCCCGAAGGCACCGCATCACCCGAAACGGGCAGCTCCGGCTCAGGCGGCGGATATCCCATTGTTCAGACGGATCTGAGCTGCGGTATGGATCTCACCGCCATGTTCAACGAGACCTCCTACACGCCGGACACGCTGGCACTGCTGGAAGAATCGCTTCCCTTCCCGGATTTCAGCACATGGGCGGCGCAGTACGGCACGGATGTACCGTATATACTGATCCTGCACACCCACGGAACGGAGGCTTATGCGCCGGAAGGCGCGGACAGCTACAGCGCATCCGACAGTTTCCGCTCACATAATACGGAAGAAAACGTGGTTGCCGTAGGTACTGCGATGGCACAGACGCTGGAGAAGGCGGGCATCCCGGTACTGCACTGCACGGAGATGTTTGACGCCGTCTCTTATACGGATGCATACAGCCTTGCCGCAGCGGCGATCCGTACATATCTGCAGAAATATCCCTCCATCCAGATCATTCTGGACGTGCACCGGGATTCCATCGTCCGCGCCGATCAGACGAAGATGCAGCCGGTCACGAAAATCGGCGGCGTGGAGTATGCACAGTTCATGATCGTCACCGGGACGAATCACAGAGGAGCGGATTTTCCCCGCTGGACGGACAATCTGAATTTCGCCATGAAAATACAGGAGACCCTCATGGGACGCAGTGATTCCCTGGTACGGGCGATCAACCTGCGGGGTGCAACGTTCAACGGTCAGTACCGTTCAGGATCGCTTCTGCTGGAAGTCGGCTCCTGCGGCAACACGCTCTCTCAGGCAAAACGCACCGGCGTTCTTGCCGCCATCGCCATTGCCGAAGTGGTCAAAGGGAAATGCACTCTGACAGTGAACGGCATTCTCGGCGAAAGCGGCGGCGGTCGGCTGACACTGCCCGTGATGGGCACGTGGGATCAGCAGCCGAAGAGAAGCTGATCCGCCTCTCCCAGATTTTCCAGAATGGCATCCGGACGTTCGCTTTCATCGGCGGCGGCTACATCTTCCAGCGTGCTCTCGCCGCTGAGGACGAGGATGGCAGTGATGCCGTGCCGCTTGCCGGTGGCGATATCGGTATACAGACGGTCGCCGAAGAGGCACATTTCCTCTTTGGCATACCCGGTGATGGAGCAGATCATCTCCGCTGTTTCCGGATAGGGCTTGCCAAAATAGGTGGGGGTCACACCGGTGGATGCAGTCACCGCCGCGGCGATAGCGCCGCTGTCGGGGATAAATCCGGTTTCGGTGGGGCAGTTGAAATCAGGATGGGTAGAGAGATACTCCGCACCCTCGCGGATAAAGGTGCAGGCGTTGGTCAGTTTTTCGTAGGTCAGCGTGGTATCAAAGCTGGTGACAACGATGTCCGGCCTGGCGGAGGGATCGGTCAGCGAACCGTCGCGGCCGCAGATCATGGGAATGCCTGCGCGTGTGAATTCATCCCACAATTCGGGAGTACCCAGCAGATATACGCTCTTTCCCGCACGGTGGGTATTCAGGAATGCGGCGGTTACGTCGCCGGAGGTCATCAGCTCCCCGTCCTGCGGCTCGAATCCCATACGCGCCAGCTTGGAATAATAAAACGTATGGGAATGTGAAGCGTTGTTGGTGAAGAAAAGCACCTGTCTGCCGCTTGCACGCAGATTACGGATAAAGCTCCGCGCAAAATCAAAGGGGATTCCGCCCAGATAGATCGTACCGTCCATATCGAAGACAAACAGTTTTTTCGATGCCAGCAGCGCTTTCAGCTGCTCTTTTGTCATATTGTTTTCCATAGTGATTCTCCTTATCTGTATTGCTGTATTATTCTTCGCCGCGTCCGTAGCGGCGCATAAGATCTTCCGTATCCGTATAGATTACCGGCGGGCATCCGCCCATACGGCAATATTTCCCGTATTCCGTCAGCGCATCGGCATACTGCCGCTCGATCTCTGCGGCAGTCGGAAATGTGTCTCCGGAAAAAGCCGTACGGCATGGAGTCCCGAACATCCGATACATCTCTTCATAATAGTACATACAGGATGACGCGCTCATAAGCGACAGAAACGCATCATCCGTGCGGGCTGCATGGGTGATTTTACCGCGCCAGTTGGACACCGCCTCCTCCACCGTTCCGCCGGGAAGCGGATCGGCAGGCAGAAGCGCGGCGATCTCTTCCGTATTCCGCCAGAGGATCCGGCAAACTTCAATCAGTTCCTCCGCCGTGCCGGCATGGCAAAGACGACCGGTCAGAGACAGAAAATCTCTGGGAAGCCGTGAAAAAGCTGCCATTTCTTCCGGCATTCCCCCTGTCCCGTGATGCACACAGGCGCGGTTGAGCCGATAGACCGCCTTAGCCAGCATCTGCCAGAAACAGCCCGCCCACATACGGCGGCGTCCGAAATTCTCCGTCAGACACATGCGCCCGAATGCTTCCGCTGCACGGTCGAGGATTGCAAACACAGCCTCACGGTCCGCCGGGGACAGCGGTGCGGCAAGCTGTCTCTGCATTCTTTCGCCCAATGCATCCCACCGCTGCCGCACAGATTCATCCCGCACATAGACAACACGGGCATCCGTCAGCTTTCCGCAGAAGGGATCGACACAGTCCACCGCCTTTTCCAGATCCGCCCAACGCTGGGTGTAGAAATCATGGGCGGTATTTCCCATAAGGAAGCAGTGGGAAATCCGATCCTCTGCGCCGTCGCGGAGAATGAGCAGAAGATCCAGATCGGAATCCTCCCGGAAATTGCCGGCGGCAAAAGAGCCGAACACCGCCAGCAGCTCCAGATCGCCGGGGCAAAGCCTTCCGACACGTGCCAGCACCGCATCGATGATCGCGCTGTTGCGCGCATGCAAAGCGCGGGCAATCTGCTCGTTCATTGTACACCTCCCGGGCAAAAACACAATATCTATTGAAAAAACACGGATCATGTGGTATAATGGTAAAAGAATATCCCCAAGGAGGCTTACCATTATGAGTTCCCGCGTTATCCTCGGCATTGATGTGGGCGGCAGCACCACCAAAATCTGCGGTTTTGACATCTCCGGCGACAAGCCGAAGCTGATCGCGCCGCTGTTCGTCCGCGCCACCGACCCCATTACATCCGCCTACGGCGCGCTGGGCAAGTTCACCGACCGGAACGCTCTGGCACTTACCGATATCGAAAAAGTCATGATCACCGGCGTAGGTGCTTCCCATTTCGCACGTCCCATCTACAATCTCCCCTGCGAGATGACCCCCGAATTCCACTCCGTGGGCATGGGCGGTCTGTATCTCTCGGGGCTTGACCGTGCCATCATCGTCAGCATGGGCACCGGCACCGCTCTTGTACACGCACAGCGCGGTCAGGAACCGCAGTATCTGGGCGGCACGGGTGTCGGCGGCGGCACACTGCTCGGTCTCTCCAAGAAGATGCTGGGCATGGACAACATCCAGCACATCTCCGAGCTTGCCAAGAACGGCAATCTCTCTCTGGTAGATCTGAAAATCAACGATCTGACCAAGCACGATATTGTGCCGGGCTTCTCCGATCTGATGACCGCATCCAACTTCGGCAACATCAGCGACATCGCCACAAAAGCGGATATCGCTCTGGGCATCATCAACATGGTCTTCGAGACCATCGGCATGGTCGCTCTGTTCGCCGCACGGAATCACAATCTGCGGGATGTGGTGCTCACCGGCAATCTGACCTCGGTGGAGCAGACGCCGCAGGTATTCGGCATTCTCAACCGGATGTTTGACATGAACTTCATCATTCCGGAGCTCTCTCAGTTCGGTCCCGTCATCGGTGCCGCCCTTTCGGGAATTACAAAAGATTAACGGATTCATGCGGGGGTGCCTCCCAGAAAGGCATCCCCGCAATTCTTTCTTATTTTACAAAATCAAAATCCCGCACAGTGACGTTTATATCACCGCTCAGACGGCACACAAGCCGGCAGTGATACCGACCGGAGGGAAGCGCATCCGCATCCATCTGTCCGATGACGTGGGACCGTTTTTCGGTGGGGAACAGCTGCATATCAAAGCTTTTCCGATTGCGCATTGCGGGCACAGCCATCCTGCAAAGCTGATTGCCTGCCGCATCGGAAATTGTCATGATCACCGCATCAATCAGGCGGTTGGCGCGAATTTCGCCGGCAAACAGAGATGCGCCGTCATATGTATCCAGCGTATCTGTCACGGCAGGTGCGGGAATGGGTGCCGGATCGGTAAAGGCACGGCATGTGATGGGCATATAGCCCGTCTCATAGAGATTGGCAAAAGTATATTTCACATTGCCGCAGATATCGTAAACATCCTCGCCCAGCTTTTCATCGAAAGATTTATGTTCACGGCGGATGAAGCCGCGGGTCTGCTCCAGCGTCTCGGCATAACTTGCCGCAGGATCAATACTTCCGTCCGCATTGTGCACCACATGAACACCGATCACCAGCCGGGTATGACCGCTGGCGTTTTTTCTGCAGACCACAGCATCGGCTTTCTGCAGAAGTGCATAGGCGTCATACATCACCTCGGGCGCGTTCGCCCGGATTTCCTCGGAGGAAACATGATCGAACGATGCGGAAAACTCCCCGACATGCAGAAAGCCGTTATCGGGACACATCAACAGCGTGGACACCAGAGGCACATCCGCACCTGCCGCCGCCCAGGATCGAACGACAGAGCCCGAGCAGTCCGTACCGACACGGGCACTGACGCTTCCGCCGGAGACGGCATCCCACCTCAGTCCTCGAATGACGGGGATTCCCTTTTTGTCCGTCTCATCGGCATAGGCAAAGAAAGACTCCGCCGTGCCGCCTGCGTAACTGTAGAGTACGCCCCGATACACTCTGCCCGCTTTTATGGCGAAAGCAGACTTTGCCTTTTCGGGCGGAGTATCCTTCTCCTGTGTGCAGAGGATATCCTCACCGGCACGCCACAGCGGCTCGGTTATCTTTCTCATATACGCCTCAGCAGCATCCCGTCTCGTTTGCAGAATATCATTTGTGTTCATAATCATCTATTCCTTCAAAATCAGATTTATTCACCGTCGGCGGAAATTCACAGCAAGGAAACGGGGAGGGACTTTTGCTCAAAGTCCCTCCCCACCTTTTTACAGCATCCGGACAGCGGATTCCACAGAACCCGGCAGAGACGGCATCGCCTCACGGATCACACGCTCGGCAAGAACGGGCGTGATAAACTCCGTTTTGCCTGCGGGAGATGCGTCGAGGATCTCAACGTCACCAAAGAGGAGTGCGGCGCTCTCCTGAATCTCCGCACGGGAGCCGCTCACGCGGATATACATCCGGCAGCTGCTCTCGGCGAAATCCTTTACGAATCCGGCAGGAGCCGCCTCCCATGTGGGATGGGATTCGCATTTATACGCACCGCTGAACGCGGCGATAATATCGGCAATCACAGATCCGGCGGTGGGATAGCGTCCCGCGCCGCGTCCGTAGTAAAGCACGTCACCTGTCAGCCGACCGGTAACGGCAACACCGTTATACACATCATTGATATGCGCCAGCGGATTATCGTTCATCACAATGCGCGGGCACACGGAAATTGCGGCACATTCACCCTCGCGGCGGAAGGAGCCGATCAGGCGGACAGCGCCGCCGATGCGCTTCGCCGCATCCATGTCCGCTACGGTAAGGCGGGACATGGTTTCGGTATAGACATCTTCTTCCTTCACGATATAGCCGGTGGCAACTGCCGTCAGGATCATGATCTTACGCTGTGCGTCAAAGCCGTGGATATCCGCGGAGGGATCCTTTTCCGCATAGCCCAGCTCCTGCGCCTCAGCGAGAGCTTCCTCAAAGGAGATGCCGCCGTCGCGCATGCGGGTGAGGATATAGTTGGTGGTTCCGTTGAGAATGCCGCTGACCGCGTCGATTTCATCCCCTGCCAGGCTGGTGCGCATGGAGCGGATTTCGGGAATACCGCCGCCCACGCTTGCCTCATAGAGATATGCCGCGCCGTTTGCGGCGGCAAGCTCCATCAGTTCTTTGCCGTGCTTGGCGACCAGTTCTTTATTGGAGGTGACCACATGCTTGCCGCGGGAAAGCGCCTCGCGGCTGAAGGTCAGAGCGGGATTCACACCGCCCATTGTCTCCACTACAAGAGCGATCTCCGGATCATCCAAAAGGATGTTCACATCGTGGATCACCCGATCCCCGTAGGGGGAATCGGGGAAATCACGCAGATCGAGAATATATTTTACATGGACTTCGTCGCCTGCCATCCGGCGGATCGCAGGGGCATTTTCGTCGATCAGCGCGGCAACGCCGCCGCCGACCACGCCGAAGCCGATTATTGCGATTTCTTTCATCGGAATGTCCTTTCCGGCATTCTGCCGTGCGGAATATAGTATACAGTTGATTATACCACAGTTTTTTACAATATGCAAGATTCTGTCACGAATTCTTTGGGATTTGTCAGTCTTTCTGCCCGCCGCAGAATCAGATTTCCGCGATGACGCGGCACGGCAGTCCCGTCATTTCCGAAAAATTCATCGGACAGGTGCGGGCAGTAAACCGTCCTCCCGCGTCCAGCACCGCTTTCAGATTACAGAGATTTTCGATAACAAACACACCTCTGTCCGCGCAGTACTGATCGGCGGGAATATGCTCTTTTCCCCGGCGGATACCGGCGAAATCCACACCGATGAGGGAGACACCCTTCTGCACCAGCGCTTCGATCAGTTCCGGCGAAAGCTGCGGATGATCCGCGAAATACGATTTGGTTCCGTACACTTCCCTCTCCGAAAACCCTGTATAAAAAGCGACAAACATATCGGCAGACACCCCTTCCATATCCACATCGGACAGGGTGATATCCCGCGCTTTCACAGAAGAAACATCCAATACGATGCCCTGCCGGGCGGTGTATTCCAGGGGAAATTCCTTATCCATCACATCAAAATGGGTGCCCAGATGTCCGCTCAGGGTGATTTTCTCATTGTCCTGCGCGTCCGCGGTCATTTTCGGGGTTATTTTCAGTGTAATATCAATCAGCATCGTCACTTTACCGCGCCGTCATGCCCCGTTTCGCTTCCCTGCTGGATAATCTTCCCTACAGTACGCAGACGATCTGCGGCGTGGGCGCAGATCAGATCCGCCTGCATCTCGATGGCGGGTGCTTTCCAGTGGAATACGTCCCGCATGTGCTCCTCCGACGCCAGCGGTGCCAGCGGCGTATTCAGATCCAGCACGGGAAGATTTTTCTCCTCCGCCAGCAGACGGATATATGCATTCAGTTCATCCACAACCGCGTTTCGCTTCGGATCGCTCAGCGGCGTGCAGAGCGTCAGGGTGAGAAGCGCATCCGGCTTTTTGGCAGAAATGAATTCCGCGGCGGCGCGATAGGCGTTCTGCCACTCCGCACGATCGGTGGTCAGGCTGTGAAGACCGTTGTTGAAGCTGATCAGATCATACTCCGCACCGTCCAGAATGAAATCCAATTCGCGGAAATAATCGGGATCGGTGACACATTTTGACGTTGCCCAGTAGGTGATATTGGCGCGCTCCGCCAGCTTTTCCCGCACCTTTCCGTGATAACCGTGGCAGATGGAATCGCCGATCAGAAGCAGGCGCGGCGACACATTGTCCCGTGCGTTGAACGCATAAGTGATCGTCCATTCGATGTTTTCTCTTTCCCGGGATGTATTTTCCGGCTGAAATGCGCGGTAATCTGCTGCAGACATATCTGTCCTCCGTGTATATAAATAGTATTGTATGTATTATAGCACACCCGACTCCGGATTGCAAGAAATTGCGGAAGCAGGATAAATTTTTTATATTTTCCCCTTGACAACAGTATTCTACTGTGATAGAATACAATCAGAATGCATTCTATCACAGTAGAACAGGGGATTACTATGGACAAAAAACTGCATCCATCCGAGATCAATGTCATGAACATCGTATGGGAAAAGGGGATCTGCTCCGCCAAGGATATCGCCGCCGCGCTGGCACAGTCGGTGGGATGGAGCAAAACGACCACCTACACCGTCATCGGAAAATGTCTGAACAAGGGCGTTCTGCGCCGCACGGATCCGGGATTCCTTTGTGAGGCTATTCTGTCCCGTGAGGAAGCCCGGGCGGCGGAGACGGGCGAGCTGATCGACCGCTTTTACGGCGGATCCCCCGATGCGCTTGTAGCATCGATCCTTGGCAGCGGCAGACTGACGAAAGAGGAAATCGACCGTCTGCGGAAAATGATCGGTGAGCTGTCATGAGCGCCGCCGTGCTCCTGCATGTAACGCTCAGCGGTACGGTGCTCATCCTGTACGGGATTCTGATGCGTCTCATCGCCGGGAAACGGATTTCTCCGCTGTTTTTCCGCACACTGTGGATCATTGCCGCTTTGCGGCTGTTGATTCTCACGCCCCTTTCCTCTCCCGCCGGGCAGCTTCCCGCGCCCGGAAATGACGGATTTTCCACCGCCGTTCTGCCCCTGCCGGGCATTCTGCCGTCTGGCGGCGGTACTGTTCCCGCCGGAAAGGATATACCGTGGCTGATGCTTGTATGGGGAGGAATTGCGCTGATTTTGGCGACGCGGATCGCAGTCCGGCACGGAATCTGGCTGCACCGCATGAAAAGCACGGCGCAGTCAGAGGAAATCACTCCGATGACGAACATCCGCCGCACGGTACGTTTGTGTGTATCGCCGGAGGCAGATTCCCCCTGTACAGCAGGCATTTTCCGTCCGATGATCGTTCTGCCCATTCCCGCCGCCGATTATGAAAGCAGCACTCTCGCCTGCATTCTTGCCCACGAGAGTGCGCATATCCGCCGTCTGGATGCGGCAGTCCGGGTACTGTTTTCCGCCGTGCTCTGTCTGCACTGGTTCAATCCGTTTGTCTATATCATGATCCGCCTTGCAAACTGTGATCTGGAACGCGTATGCGATGCAGACGCCCTCGCCCTGCTTGGAGAGGAACGCCGCACCGCATATGCTAAGGCTTTGCTGGATCTGGCGGAGGCACGCACCGCGGTGCTGTCTCTCGCCGGGCATTCCATGAGAGAAAGGATCATTTCCATTATGAAAATCAACCGCTATTCCGCGCCTGCCGCCGCCATTGCCGCCGCATTGTGCATCGGCTGTGCCGCCGTATTTGCCGCATCGCCCCATTCCTTCACGGAGATCCCCGGCTCGGATCTCCCCATATCCGCCGTAACGCTCCCGGCAGAAACTGCCGCATCTGCCGAAACCGCTGTACAGATGCCGCCGGCTGCGGAAACAGACTCCCCTGCTGTGGAAAGCTGGTTATTCCCCCTTCCTGCAAACACGCCGTGGGAGATCACGCAGCCGTTCGGCTATATCAGTTATGCGGGAGTCAGCCATTTCCACAACGGAACGGACATTTCCGCCCCGGAGGATACGGTACTGCTTGCCGCGCTGTCCGGAACGGTCATTACTGCTGAATATTCGTATGAAACCGGCAATCACATCGTCGTGGAAACCGCCGGAGGCATCCGGTATGAATACCGGCACTGCGCCAGACTTTTGGCGGAAGCCGGCGACACGGTACAGCGCGGCGACAGCATTGCCGTGATCGGTCAGACAGGAGATGCAACCGGCATTCACCTGCATTTCGGTGTAGAGACCGATGGTGCAAGCTGTGATCCCATGGGCATGTTTACCCGCCGGGAAGTTACCGCATCCGCCGAATGACGGCGAGGACCTCCTCTTTGCGGGGCAGATCCAGAAACCGTTCACACTCCGTGAAAAAGGAGGAATACACCAGATCCACCCCTTCCAGTGCGATTCGATCGTACAGCGCATCCAGACGTTCGGTGATTCCTCCGTCCCCGTCTTTGCGGCTCACCGCCAGATAACGGAGAATAAAGCCCAATGCCATCCGCTGACCGTCGCTGACCAGCGCCCGCAGGCCACGGATATCCACCTGCTGATCACCGATGCAGATGAATCCCATTCCGGATACCGTCAGTTTTTCACTGCCGCTTCCCTCCGGATAGGAGGAATACCCCTCGCCGGGCAGATGTTTCCTCTGAGACCAATCCGCATCGGGAGCCGCATCCGTCCGGATGCCGTATTTGCCGCAGATCCGGTGCGCCTCCTCCGTTACATCGGAAATCCGGTATTCGTCCATACGGTACACCCGATCCGCGCAGGCAAGATATTCCCCGCTGCCGCCGATCACCAGAACAGAGGACACTCCCCGGCGCGCCGCCTCTCCCACACGATCTGTGAACGGCGTGATCGGCTCTCTTGCGATCAGCTCTTTCATCATCCGGTCGCGGATCATGAAATTCGCCGCGCTGCGGTCTTCATCAAGCAGCAGAAGCCTGGCACCTGCCTCCACCGCTTCCATAACATTTGCCGCCTGTGACGTGGATCCGGAGGCATGATCCGTGGAAAAATCCGCCGGATCACCGCCGGGGATCCAGCGGATAAACGGGGAGATATTTATCCGCCTCACGGCGCGTCCCTCTTCTGCGGAAACGGACACAGCACTCTCATCCGTGATGCACAATTCCCGACCGTCCCCACTGCAGTGATCGTATATCCCTGCGGCAATGGCATCCAGAAGCGTGGATTTTCCCGAATATCCGCCGCCGGTGATCACCGTAACGCCCCGTCGGATGCCCATTCCCCTCACACCGGCGATTTCTATTTCATCCCGGGCTGTGGACTGAAACGAAAGTGCATCCCGCAGGGGACGCTGTGTCCCCTTTTCCCGCGGAAGGATACTGCCGTTGGCAATGAATGCGCAGTATTCGCTGTCCCGGAGCCATCGGCGGATCGCCGCCTGTTTTTCCGCCAGCGCAAGCGTTTTCTCCAGCGCAGTCGGATCAAATTGCATCATGAACATCTCCACCGCCTCCGGCAGATCCCGGCAGAGCATCTGCACCGCTTTCCGCAGTTTGCGCCGGGGCAGCTGTACCTGTATCCGCAGGCACAGGCACATCGCCGGCGGCGGTGGATTTTCCATCAGATATACGGTACTGCCGCCGCCGTTTATGTAATCCTTCTGCGGGCGCAGAGCAAAATACGCCGTATTGCGCACAAGAATTTCCCCGCCCGGACGTGCAAGATAATACCTGCCGTTTTCGCTGTCCGGTCGGCTGCGGTTATACAGTCCGGCATTCAGCGCATCAATATACGGCGCGAACACGCGCAGGCAATGATCTGCCGCGGCGGCTGTGTACGTCTGTATTCCCAACATCTCCGCGGGAATGCGGATCTCCACACTCGGCTTATCCTGCGCCAGTTTGTGTGTGCCGCTGATAAAGAATCCGACCGCATCGCTGTAGTATGTGGGATCGTTATCCGCATAGTCCGGTCCGCTGAGCGGAATCACGCCCATGCTGCCATCGTACATGGCGGTGTAGGTCACCGTGTCCGAATCCATGGCAAGAAGCTTACTTTTCAACCGTTTCATATGAGAATCACCTCCAAAAATTTGCCGGGATTGGCTCATATGTCCCGAAAAAGAAAAAGCGCATCCGTATCGGATGCGCAGTGAAAACATTGCCGCTCAAACAGACCGGGCGGCGGTCATGACATCCGGAACATATGAGTATATCATGGAATCGCCTCCTTTGGTGTTTGTTTTATTCAGTATAGCAGATTCTCTGGCTCCGGTCAACGCAGAGATTGATTAGAATAAATCTCTACAGCGGAAAAGGGAACTTTCAAACGAAAGTTCCCTTTTAATCTCATTTAAGCGGCAATCATGGGATAAACCATGACTGCGATCAGCCAGCGCAGAGCATCTGCGTTGGGATTCAACTTACCGTCTGCTACGGGGAGAATCTCGTTCTCTGCGAAGTAAACAACTGCTTCCAGAGCCCAGTCACTCACATCCTTGATGTCCGCATAATCAGCGTTCTTCCAGCTGTCATCTTCGTATCCGCCGCCGTTCAGCTTGACCCAGCGGTAGATTACGGTGCACAGTTCCTCCACAGTAATGTTGTCATCAACGTAGAAGTTCTTAACACCGTCACCTTCCATGATGCCGAGTTCGTATGCCCATGCAACTGCGGGTGCGTAGTATGCATCCTCTGCAACGTCCTCGAAATCCATATCGGTGTAGATAGAGGGTTCGCCTGCAGCTCTCCACAGAACGGTTACCAGCTGTGCACGGGTAAGCGTCTCTTCTGCGCCGAAGTTTACTCCGTCACCGTTCATGATTCCCCTGTAGTAGAGATCCAGAACGATGTCGTAGTAAGCTGCTTCACCTGCCAGGTCTGCGTAAGGGTTAACGCGCTCGGTTACGATTTCAACCTTCTGATCCTTGCGTACGTTCTTGAGGGTGAATTCGGTAACTGCGCCGATGGACTTGCCGTTTACGATTACGTCGGTTACTACGTAGCCATCTTCAAGCTCAATGGTGTAGTCCTGAGACTTATTGAACTTGATCTGAGCAGCGCCGTCAGTGGTGAGCGTTGCACCTGCGCCTACGGTTGCTTCCACGTCATACTTCTGAGAGTTCATCAGTGCCAGAAGCATCAGAAGCTGCTGGTAGTCGACGGTATCGGTATCAGCGGGCTCCTCGGAAATAGAGTTTTCAGTCCACTGGGCGTAGAGCGTTACATCGGACCCGCCAGGAACGGTAATTCTGTCACCGGGCTGATAAGAAGTGCCGCTGCCGTCAGCCGCAGTGTTCCATCCTGCAAATCCGTATCCTTCGGGAGCAGTGAAGCCGTTTTCATCAATCAAAAGACCTGCAGCACCGCCTTTACTTCTCATTGTACCGCTGCCGCCGTTCGCGTTATAATGAATTCCGCCGTAAGTCACAAACCACTTTGCGTAAAGAGTCAGATTGGAGTTAACGGTAAATTTCGTATACTGCGTTCCGGTACCGTCTTCATTCTCATACCAACCGTCAAAAGCATAGCCAACGCGAGTAGGACGGTATTTATATGTGTTCGTGTCAATATCAATCACATCGAGATTGAGAACAGTGCCGGCTGTTACGGTGACAGGAGCAATAGCAGAGCCGCCGTTGGATTCAAACGTCACAGTGTAGGATTTAGGAATTTCAGTCCACTTGGCGTAGACAGTCTCGTCACCAGAAACCGTAAGGGAACCGATATACTTATCGCTTTGAGTATACCAGCCATCAAATGTGTAACCTTCGCGAGTGGGGATATATTTTTTATCCGCACTGTCTACACGGAGAACAAGCACTGTACCCTCAACAAAACGCTCAGGATCGATACGAGAGCCGCCGTTGGTTTCAAAGGTTATAGTGCAGTATACGGGATTCTTAGTCCACTTGGCGTAAAGCGTGAGATTCTGTGTAACGGCAGTGTCGAAATCGTACGCCTCTATCAGCTGGTTAATATTCTCACCCTTGGTATCCCAGCCGATAAATGTGTATCCCTCGCGGGTGGGCGCAGGGGAAGGAACTGTCACAGTCTCCCCCGAAAGAACAGTTACCTGTTCGGATTTACCTTCGTAATAATTAAAGGTTACGGTATATAGGGGAGTCCACTTGGCGAAGAGCGTAGTATTCTTGGTAACAGGCTTCTCAAAATCGTATTCCTTATCCAACTGGTTCGGATTTTTCGAATCAGTATCCCAGCCGAGGAATTTGTAGCCGTCACGGGTGGGAGCAGGTATAGGCGCAGCTACCTTTTCACCTGAGAGAACCTTTTCCTCAGCGAAAATAACACCGCCATTTTGGAATTTCACGGTATATATAGGAGCCCACTTTGCGTAAAGCGTGAGTTTCTTGGTAACAGGCTGCTCGAAATTGTATTCCTCATCCAACGCGTTCTGATTAGCCGAATCAGTATCCCAACCGAGGAATTTGTAGCCATCACGGGTGGGGTCAGCAGGTTTAGTTACCTTTGCACCTGAGAGAACGGTTTCTTCATGGAACACAGCACCGCCATTCTGGAATTTTACGGTGTAGGATTTAGGAATCTCAGTCCATTTGGCGTAGACAGTTTCGTCTCCACTCACTGTGATAGAGCCGATCAGCGAATTGGGATCAAGATTTTCTTTTGAATACCAGCCATCAAATGTGTAACCTTCGCGAGTGGGGATATATTTTTTATCCGCACTGTCTACACGGAGAACAAGCACTGTACCCTCAACAAAACGCTCGGAAGCGATAGGAGAACCGTCGTTGGTTTCAAAGGTTATAGTGTAGTACTCACCAACTACAAACCGATCGCCGATCTGTGTTCCAGAATAATCATCTGTGATCCACTCGGGCTTGATTGCAGCGGAATAAGAACCTGCGCTTACCTGAATATTGGTTGTTCCGGTAGGTTCAACAGGAGCATTGTTTCCATCCACATCAGCTTTGCTGGCAACTATACATCCGTAGTTGCCAGTGGCCGTCATGGAAACACCGTCGCCGCTGATCTCAAGATCATAGCTGGCATTCGTATTTGTTCCAGTTCCAGCATCAGCATTTCTCACCAGAATGGGAAGCCATGCGGTAATCTCAACGCCATCGCCAATAACAAGACTACCCTTGTTATTACCGTCTGCACGGATACCGTAGCCGTCAGTACCGACAGCAGTGATCTGCGTATCGGTAACCGTAACATTTTCGGAACTTCTCAGGCTGATACCGTTTTTACAGTCCGTTACTGTACAGCCACTTATCTCTACACCGGTAGTAGGATAGAGCTGCATAAGACTGTGCATACCCGTTGCGGTACAACCGGTAACAGTCAGATTCTTACAGCCGCCGGTATAGGACTTAATTCCTGCTGCCGAACGGTCATTATCCGTGAAAGTACAGCTTTCCACCGTCACATTGTTTGTATAACGGGTCGCATTTGTGCCGTCACCCAGACGAACACACGCATCCTTTGTGATTGCGGTGGCATCAAAGTTGAAATTCCGGATAGTAACACCGGCGGTAGCATATGCCTGACTTCTGCCGTCAACGGTGATCGTGCCCTTGAAAGTCTTATTTGCACCGTCGATGGTGAATTTCACGTTTTCCTTCTGAACAACGGTCACATCTTCGGCGAGGTCATCAGCCAGCAGGATAACAACATCTCCGTTCTGTGCTGCGTCAAGTGCAGCCTGGAGAGTCGAAAAATTCTGCGTACCGATCGTTGCGACAGGTGTCGGAACAGTTACGTTATCAGCCTGTACCTCCTCGCCCAGCACCAGCGTTGCACCTGCGGGAAGTTCAACTGTCTCTTCTGTGGAGTACAGCAGAGTAACTTTACTTGCCGTACCACCAACTTCTTCCGCCGCCTTGGTGATCGTTGTATAAACCTCACCGTCCACTACAACACCGCAGGGGTTGTTGCTGTTACTGCGGTCAGTCATTTTCAGAGAACTGGTAATATCATTGCCGTCAGCATCTTCTACTACCAAAGGAATACCGTTGCAATCTGCATCAGAACCGGAATCCAGTTCAATATGTGCGGTAGAATTATTATAGGTATTGCCAATAAGGGAAACGCTTGCCGCATAGCCGATAGCAACGGCAGGCTTTGCAGTAACATTTTCTGTAAAAGTAGCATTCTGAACAGTCAAGGTGCTGGTGACAGACTCTTCACCCTCAGAATATACCTTGATACCTTTCGCACTGTCAACAGTACCGCCGTTTACGGTGACAAGAGCATCATCGTAAACCCACAGACCGTATTCACCCGCAGTATGCTCAAATGTACAGCCATTGAATACAGCAGTGCCGGTGTTGGCACAGGCACCGTTGAGGAATTTACAATTGGTATAGGTAACCTCACCGCCCTGAATGGAGAAGTAATTCCCCATATGACCGGAGTTAGCAGCCCATCCAAGATTCGCTTTATCAAGGATCAGATCCGTGAAAGTTACTGCTTTGCTGCATTCCACATACTGAGCCCAAGCCGCCGACTTATTGACGGTGATTTTCGCACTGTCTGCTTTACCGACAAAAGCGATAGAGGTATACGCGCCGTTCAGTGCCATACCGTCGTTGAACTCAGCCTCACCGTAAATCTCTACGGTGACATCACCCGTCATGGAATTGGCTGCTGTGAGTGCATCGCTGAGGGTGGTAAAGGTTTCATCACCTATTTTGGCAACGTATTCACCCTCCGCAAAGCTGAACGGCACCATCGCCAGCACCATACAAACAGCCAGCAGACTTGCAAGAATTTTCTTCATTGCGTTTTTTCTCCTGTAAAATAATTTGTCAAGCACGCCAGAATACAACATGCCTGTTTATATGATAGCACAACACAAATTAATTTTCAACAGGTTTGCCGTTTTTTCATAGTATTTTCTCGCAAAATATCGCATTATTTCCGCACAGACGCATTATTTCAGCCGCGCATACCATCCGATGTTGACAAGCGGTATTTTTTGGATTATAATAAAGGTATACTTTTTTACAGAAACGGAGATTCACATGAAAACCATTCTTGATCTGGGCATCCGGAAACCACAGAGACCCGTTCGTGTTGTACAGTTCGGCGAGGGCAATTTCCTGCGCGCTTTCGTCGACTGGATGATTGACATAGTCAATGAAAAATCTGATTTCAACGGCAGCATTGCCATTGTCAAGCCGATTTCTTTCGGTTCTCTGGACAGATTTGCCCGTCAGGACTGTCTGTACACGGTCATTCTGCGCGGTCAGGAGAACGGTACGGTGGTGAACACCAGCCGCGTGATCACCAGTGTGGACCGTGCGGTGGACGGTGCGGACACATGGGACAATCTGGCTGAGCTGGCTGCTTGTCCGACAGTCCGTTTTATTGTCTCCAACACCACCGAAGCGGGCATTGTTCTGGACGAAGCTGACCGCATGGACGGCGTTCCCGCCACCTATCCGGGCAAGCTGACAAAATTCCTCTATGATCGTTACACGGCATTTGGCGGCACGGCAGAGTCCGGTGTAATCATCCTGCCGGTAGAGCTGATCGAAAACAACGGCGGCAAGCTGAAGGAATGCGTATTCCGTCTGGCGGAAATCTGGGGACTTTCCGCGGAATTCATCAGCTGGCTCAAAGAGAACTGCATATTCTGCAGCACGCTGGTTGACCGCATTGTCACCGGCTATCCCGCTGACGAGGCACCTGCGCTCTGCGAAAAGCTGGGCTATCAGGATGAACTTCTGGACGTCGGCGAGCCTTTCGGTCTGTGGGTCATTGAAAGCGAGAAGGACATCAGCGCAGAGTTGCCGCTGGCGAAAGTCGGTCTGCCGGTGGTATTCACCGACAATCAGAAGCCGTACCGGGAGCGCAAAGTACGTATCCTCAACGGTGCGCACACGTCCTCTGTACTGGCGGCATGGCTCTGCGGCATAAACATTGTCCGCGACATGATGAACGATCCGGTATGCGGAAAATTTGTCCGCCGCGCGGTCTGTGAGGAGATCGCTCCCCACGTCCCGCTGGAGAAATCCGACGTGGATGCATTCGCCGCAGCCGTATTTGAGCGTTTTGAGAATCCTTTCATCGATCATGCCCTTCTGGCTATCTCGCTGAACTCCGTTTCCAAGTGGAAATCCCGCGTACTTCCCTCCCTGAGGGATTATCTGGCAGCCAACGGAAAGCTGCCCCGCCTGCTGACGTTCTCCTTTGCGGCGCTGCTGGCATTCTATTCTTCCAGCGATCTGCGTGAGGATGCGCTTTGCGCCCGCCGCGGTGACGGGACGGAATACTTGATCCGCGACGACCGTCCGGTTCTGGAATTCTTCGCGAAGAACAGCGGTCTGCCCGCCGCAGAGTTTGTGGATGCCGCCGCAGGCAACGTGGATTTCTGGGGCGAGGATCTGCGGAAGCTCGCCGGCTTCACCGACGCTGTCACAGCTGACTTGGAGGCAATCCGCCGGAATGCCGCCGCAGCTGTTGCCGAAACACTGAAATAAAAAATAATGGGGGGAACCTTTTCAAAAAGGCTTCCCCCATGTGTATCTCTCATTATTTTACGGATTACATGTTCCGCAGGGTTTATAGCCGCTTTCAATCAGCGCATTCCGGGATTCGGAAGTGTTTTCCCGGTTCGCTTCCTTCATCTGCGTCACTCCGCCGCAGGTGGGAAGGTGGAATTTCCCTGAACTTTTATTGATCACATAAGTGTACGCTGTGCTTTCTCCGGACGGATGCGAATCAGTATGCACGGCGGCGGCTGTTTCGGGAGTATGCACGGAAATCTCCGCGGGGGAAAAACGGGCGCAGGCGCTCAGAGTCATGCAGATAAGCAGCAGAACAGTCAGTCTGACGCGGCACATTCCGCATCCCTCCTTTTCACAAACTATCATTATATATTATACTATATATTATACTGCATCCGCAGTCAAAAAAGCAAGCGCCGGAGAAAAACTCCGGCGCTAATTTTTATGCCATGCAAAATGCAAACAGTTCTCGGTCGATCAACTCATGTCCCAGGCGGGTGGGGTGGATACCGTCTTCGCAGATCATGGATTTATAGTCATGGGTCAGAAGGAAGGAACGGCGGAGATCCAGCAGAGGGCAGTGATGCTCGTACGCCAGACGCTCTGCCAGATGACTGTAATATTCCTGCCAGCGGGAGAGCATGGACACGTCGCCCAGCCAGCGGAGGATGTTCTGATAGTTCAGGTTTCTGGTGATCCAGTTCATGTACTTATCCGCGTCGATGGGAACGAGGGAGGCGATCACCGGCGTACCGCCCTTCTCTTTGATAAAGCGGATCATTTCGCCGTAGGTCTCCGTGAAGCGCTCCATGGGCGTGTGGGGCTGGAAATTCCCTTCCGGATTGGCGGACACATCCGCCCAGTGGAAGTCGCAGTCGTTGCCGCCGAACTCCAGCAGAACCACTGTATCCTCAGCACCGTTCGACAGATTTCTCTTCAGAAGTTCAAAGCCGCGGTCTATGGTTGCGCCCATGCGGGAATTATTTTTAGCCTCAATGCCGTGTTCGGCAAGAGATGCAAATCGATTTTTTTTGCACAGATCGTACCGACCGGTTTCGGGGCAGTATATCACTCCGCGCAGAATGGAATCTCCGTAAATCTCCAGTTTTTTCATTTTCGTATACCTCCGTGCAGCGGGCGCATCTTTTTCCTGCCCGCACATACAGTATACCCTTTTTCCGGCGCAATTACAA
>SVTS01000097.1 GCA_015063645.1 Oscillospiraceae bacterium
GAACAACTTGCTTCAAAATTGGGGCACGAAACAGCTATGTTGGGCAACTTATATATGCGTGAAGAAAAGTTGGAAGATGCGCTGTATTGCTATGCGTTTCTTCGGACTATGGTAGAAGCCATGTATGGGAATGAAAAATACAGACCGCCGTTTCATGATAGTTATTATCCCATGTATCGCTTTCCGGCAGAATGTCTTGTAAAACTTGGCCGTGAAGAAGAAGCGATGGAACTGCTCAATGAGGGGGTGAATTTTATTCTCACACAAGCAGAAAACTATAATAAAAAGAGATATCTGGATGTGCCCCTCCTGCGAGATTATTCGTTTGGTTACGGGCACGACGGAAATGCAGAATATCACGATCTTAAAGGAAAACTCATACGATTTCTGAAATGTGATACATTCAAGTGTTTGGAAGAAAAGACACAATACAAAAAACTTATCGAACAGGTCGAATATATCAAATAATAAAAACAAGGATTCCTTTTTCTGCACACATTGAGAATAAGGAATCCTTGTTTCTTATCTGAACTTATACTGCCTTATCTGAATGACATTGCCCGAGGGGAGTCATTTGTATATTAGAGCGCTTTGTCTACAGGATAGAGAATCTTCAGCTGGTTGATCTTGCTCTGGTAAGCCTGCTGCTGTTTTTCACCCAGCAGACTCTGCTTCAGCTGTTCCTTGATTTCCTCGAAAGCCGCAGGCTGTGCATCGTTGATCTTGTTCAGCTTGATCAGGTGGAAGCCGAACTGGGTCTTGATGGGACCGCGCAGCTCACCCTCAGCCATCTCGAAGCATGCCTGATCAAATTCGGGAACCATCTGGCCGGCACCAAAATCACCCAGGCATCCGCCCTCAGCGGAAGAGGGGCAGCTGCTGTACTGCTTGGCAGCATCTTCAAAGGAGATTTCGCCTGCATTGATTTTGGCGAGGATATCGTTTGCCTGTGCTTCATCGGCAACGAGGATGTGGCTGGCGTTTACGGTCTTCTGACCGGCGAACTGCTCGGGATTCTCATCAAAGAACTTCTTCGCTTCCTCATCGGTAACGCGTGCGCTGCTGACAGCCTTGTTGACAGCATAATTGACGAGCAGCTCTTCCTTGACGCGTGCGAGTTCTGCCTTGAATTCCGGCTCGCGCTCATAGAGATTGCGTACAGCATCCATGAGCAGCAGCTTCTGATTGATCAGCTGATCCAGTACGATAGCTCTGCCTTCGGGGGTGTTGTAGTTCTTGCCGCGCTGTGCAAGAGAGGCGATCATCGCATTGACGTCTGCCTCGGTGACGGTCTGCGTGCCTATAGTGGCGAGGATTTTGTTTTCCATACTTTTTACCTGAACCTTTCGGAATGTAATATTGTGAATTGGGGACTGCCGCTGGCGCGGCAGAGGGGAAATGCGTCCTCTCCGCATACGAGGATTGCTTCAAACAGAGGAATTTTATGCATCTCGCAGAACAGAACGATGCGGCTGAGCTGCAGGATGTTTTCATCAGAATGTTTTTTGTCGGCGAAACTGAGGGAGATCCCGATACTGGCAGCACCCGACTGTGCAAACATGGCGGGGAGCGCGGGACAGTACTGCGCAGGATCTTTCTCAAGACCGGCAAAAAGCGTCTCTGTGGAGATCATCCGATTGTGCCTGTCGAAAAAATACAGCAGAGCGGCAGGGGTATGCTTTGTTTCGTGGAGACGAAGTGCATACTGAGCGAAACGGTCTGCCGTGAACGGTGTTTTTTCCAGATGACGCAGAACTGCGTAAAGAAGCGCTTCGCTTACGGTACTGCTTTCGGGAAAACGTGCCATGCTCAGTTTTTCAGACTCTGCATCGGAGCGGGGATTCGTCCGCCGCGATGGATGAATTTGGCGCTGGAGCGGTTGTTGTGCAGCGGCATAACAGGACCGCTTCCGAGCAGTCCGCCGAAGGACAGCTCATCACCTACGTTTTTGTCGATTGCGGGGATAACGCGGACGGCGGTGGTCTTGGAGTTCACCATACCGATCGCCGCCTCGTCGGCGATGATGGCGGAAATGGTCTCTGCCGTTGTGTCGCCGGGGATTACGATCATATCCAGTCCGACAGAGCAGACCGCCGTCATGGCTTCCAGTTTTTCGATGGAGAGATCGCCTGCGCGTGCCGCGTCGATCATGCCCGCATCTTCCGTTACGGGAATGAAAGCGCCGGACAGACCGCCCACATGGGAGGATGCCATTACGCCGCCTTTTTTCACAGCATCATTCAGAAGCGCGAGTGCAGCGGTGGTTCCGTGGGTGCCGCAGACCTCAAGTCCCATTTCCTCGAGAATATGGGCAACGGAGTCACCTACCGCAGGCGTGGGCGCCAGAGACAGATCCACGATGCCGAAAGGAATTCCGAGACGCCTGGAGGCTTCACTGCCTACCAGCTGCCCCATACGGGTGATCTTGAATGCAGTCCGCTTGATGATGTCGGCTACCTCGGAGAGATCGCCGTCCGGGCATTTGGAAAGAGCCGCGCGGACAACGCCGGGACCGGATACGCCTACGTTCAGAACACAGTCCGGCTCGCCGGGACCGTGGAATGCACCTGCCATGAAAGGATTATCCTCGGGCGCGTTGCAGAATACCACCAGTTTGGCGGGACCGATGCAGTCACGGTCTTTGGTCAACTCTGCCGCTTCGCGGACAACCTTACCCATCAGTGCTACCGCATCCATGTTGATGCCGGCTTTGGTGGAGCCGATATTTACCGAAGAGCAGATGTGCTCGGTTTCCGCCAGTGCCTGTGGGATGGAGGCGATCAGTTCCCGGTCGCCTGCGGCAAATCCCTTATGAACCAGAGCGGAGTATCCGCCGATGAAATTGACGCCCACGGCGCGGGCGGCTTTTTCCAGCGCACGGGCATATTTGACCGGATCACCGCCGCTGGCGGCTGCCAGCATGGCGATCGGCGTGACGGAAATCCGCTTGTTGATGATCGGAATACCGTACATGTGCTCGATTTCCTCGCCGGTAGAGACGAGTTTTTCCGCCTGTCGGGTAATTTTGTTGTATACTTTCTGCGCGGAGCGGTCGATGTCGGAATCGGCGCAGTCGAGCAGGGACAGCCCCATCGTGATGGTGCGGATGTCCAGATTTTCTTCCTGAATCATGGTAACGGTTTCCATGATGTCGCGAATATTCAGCATATTATCCTCCGGTATACAGTGTCAGATGCGGTGCATGGAGTTGAAGATATCTTCATGCATCACATGGATAACCATGCCGATTTCCTCACCCAGATCATTGAGTTTCTGACTCAGAGCCGGGAAATCCACACTGATATCGGTGATGTCCACCAACATGACCATGGCAAACATCTCCTGCAGAACAGACTGTGTTACATCAACGATATTGGCGTTGCATTCGGCGCATGCCTGGCTGACGCGGGCAAGAATGCCGACGGTGTCACGACCAACAACAGAAATAATTGCTCTCATACTTTCTCCTGATTATTATAAAATCCATTTTAGTCCCCCGGCTTTGCCGGGAGGGGGAATATCCATCAGATAAAGGGTCTGCGGTCCAGAACCAGCTTCCACGGTACGGTGGATTCAAATTCACCGGGCAGTGCTCTCTGCAACTCGGCAACAGCGCAGGAAACGCCGAACAGACAGTGGAGATCGTTCAGACCGTCGTGGGTCCTGTAATCCAGGGAATCCAGCCATGCCACATAGTCGCGGCCGAAATCCAGAACCGCCTGCATTGCCTCATCGCGGCGGTGTGCGGTCTGACGCATGGCGCGGGTGGTGCAGAAGATCCAGTCAATTTCCATAAAGCCGGCACTGCGTCCCTTCTTCGTTCCGGCAAGTTCACCTTCCCGCAGCTTCAGGCAGGAATCGATCAGCTTGTCGGGATAACGCATGGGCTTGCGTGCGTATTCGGTGTTGAATGTGAAGTGAAACCAGCCTGCCATGTGATGGCACAGAGGCGCCGTGCCGCCGTCGATGGTGCCGGCATAGCTCATGCCATAATCGGGGTCGGTGTGATCCCACAGCCATTTGAAGTAGGCTCTCTGCCACTCCAGATCCACCTCGCCGGTGAGAACGGATGCTGCATAGACGCCCGCACCCTCGTGGGAATCACGCCATGGATCCGTCTTCCAGCGCAGTCCTTCCAGAAGTGCCTGCATGCCTTCGATGGTCTGATACTGCTTCAGTCCGGTGATCGGTTTGCGGGGCTTTGCATCAAATAACTCCAGTGCGGCAACACAGTGCGCCGTTGTGTGGATGTGATGATGCGTGCGCTCGTGGAACAGACCGGTCACACGGTTCTGCAGATCCAGCAGAGCCTTGAGACATGCTTCACGCTTTTCACCGGTGGGAAACTGACCGATGGTGTACAGAATGTTCATCGCATCGGCACAGCCGTATTCGTTGTTGCCCAGATCGCGGTCGCCGGCTTTGTTCTGCCAGATCCAGCGGGCGTATTTGCCATCCCCCAGTTCATGGGAGGCGACGATCTCGGAGAATTTCTGGGTCAGAGAATCAAGATTCATCATAACAGCAAAGCCTCCTTAGCTTAAATAAACGGTCTGCGGTCCAGAACCAGTTTCCACGGCACTGTGGATTCAAATTCGCCGGGCAATGCTCTCTGCAGCTCGGCAACGGCGCAGGCAGCGCCGAAGAGCATGTGCAGATCGTTCATGCCGTCGTGTTTGTCGGGATCCAGAGAATCCATCCATTCGATATAGGCGGTGCCGAAGTCCAGCAGAGCCTTGCGTCCTTCTTCAAAACGGTGCGTGGTCTGACGCATGGCACGGCTCAGCGTGAATACCCAGTCGATCTCGCGGAAGCCGATCATGCGGCCGAAGTTGGTGCCGCAGGTGTTCGTTTCCCACATGTACAGGTCAGAGTCGATCATCTTGTCAGGATAACGCATGGGCTGTCTGCCGTATTCGGTGTTGAATGTGTAGTGGAACCAGCCGCACATGTGATTGGTCAGTGCATAACGACCGGTGTCGATCTCGCCGGCTTTGCTCATGCCGTACTTGGGATCAGTATTGTCCCACAGCCATTTGAAGTAGGCTCTCTGCCATTCCAGATCCACTTCACCTGCCAGAACGGATGCGGCGTAGATGCCGGCACCCTGGTGGGATTTCGGCCAGGGATCATTGCCTTCGCCCCACAGGGATTCCAGCAGACCGTACAGACCTTCAACGGTATGATACTGCTTCAGGGCGGTCAGCGGATAGCGGGGCTTCGCGTCGAACAGCTCAATGGCGGCGGTGCAGTGTGCCGTCGTGTGGATCGTGTGGTGAGTCGGTTCGGAAAACAGACCGGTCGCCGGATCCTGCAGATCCAGCAGTGCGTTCAGGGATTCCTCACGCTTCTTGCCGGTGGGAAACTGTCCGATTGTGTACAGAATATTGGCAGCGTCGGCACAGCCGTATTCGTTGTTGCCCAGCTGACGGGTCTGCTTCTCGTTCTGCCAGATCCAACGGGCGTATTTGCCTTCGCCCAGATCGTGGGAAGCTACGATGCGGGCAAATTTTTCGGTAAGGGAATCAATGTTGATCATTTCATTTTACCTCTTGAAAAATTCATTTACCGATTGAGATTTCGTCTTTTACAATGTCACCCACACCGTTCAGAATGTACATGGGACGGTAGGGGAAATCCTGCAGCGATTCCAGCGTGGTAACCCCGGAGAGTACCAGTACAGTATCCAGTTCCGACTCAATGCCGGCAATAATATCCGTGTCCATGCGGTCGCCGATGATGGCGGCTTCATCATGGGGACAGCCCAGCTTTTTCAATGCGTGACGCATGATCAGCGGATTCGGTTTGCCGATGTAGTACGCCTTTTTTCCGGTAGCCAGCTCAATAGGGGAGATAAGTGCGCTGCATGCCGGAATGATGCCGCGCTCACCGGGAGCAGTCACATCCGGATTGGTGCCGATAAGCTTGGCGCCTTTCAGTACCAGCTCCACCGCGCGTTCGATCTTCTCGTAGGAGAGGGAACGGGTCTCGCCGAAGACCACATAATCGGGATTGTAATCGTTCATGGAGAAGCCGACATCGTAGAGGGCATTGACCAGACCGGGCTCACCGATTACGTAGACACTGCCCTCCGGACACTGAGATGCCAGAAATGATGCGGTTGCCAGAGCGGAAGTGTAAAAATGATCCTCGCTGATCTCAAGCCCCAGCCGTTTCAGCTTCTGAGCCAGCTCACGCGGAGCGCGCTCGGAGCTGTTGGTGAGGAACAGATATTCCTTGCCGTTTCGGTTCAGCCAGTCAACAAATTCGGGAACGCCGGGAAGCAGCCGGTTCCCGTGATAGATCACACCGTCCATGTCGCAGATGAAGGCGCGTTTGTTGTGTAATGCTTCCAGTGAATATTTCATGAATCTGCCTCTTTCCGGAGAGGGGAATCTTCCCTGAAACGGAATACCCCATAATACTCCATTATCATTATAATTATAGCGGAAGTTGAACGCTGTGTCAAGAAGAACGGACGGATTCCCGCGGAATTGACGGAAAAACAGCATAAACAAAACACTGCCGCGGCAGCGCGGCAGTGTCTGATCTCCATTATTTTGCGGCAGGAACAGCCTGTTCAGCCAGATATTCCAGAACCTTATCGAAGAGAAGGTTCTGCGTGATTTCCTCGGGGGAGAAATATGCTTCCAGATCGGAAACGCTGGTCAGTCCGTAATTCCGGGCGTATTCCATAGCGCCAGTCTGATATTCGTCCTTGGATATGCTCAGTTTTTCTGTGCGGGCGATATAGTAGAGCACCATTTCTTCTTTCATCTGGGCTTCTGCTTCGCTCTTCATCCAGTCCTCGAATTCCTTTACTGCCATGCCGGCGTTAGCGGCATACTCGTTCAGAGAGATGCCTTCCTGCTTGGCAAGGGAAGTGTAATACTCCACATAGGACTGATAGCGACCGTTGAATTCCGCCTCCGGATACTTCTTGACTTCGGAATTCTTCAGCACTTCCGCCCATACCTGATTGATACGGTTGAAAAGAATGGTTTCCTTGTTCTGCTCTTCGATGGAGAGACGGAGTGCTTCCTCAAACGCCTTGGTGTTCTCGTAGCCGTATTTTGTCTTGACGAATTCGTCATTGTATTCCGGCAGGATCTGTTCGTTGATGTAGTTTACCTTGACCTTGAACTGTACAGGCTTGCCGGCGAGATCGGGACTGGGCGGATAAGGATCGGGAAATTTGAGATTCAGCGTAACCGTTTCACCGGCTTTCGCACCGACCAGTCCGCTCTCAAATCCGTCGATGAACTGTCCGGAACCAAGCGTCAGATCGGTATCCTTGGCGCTGCCGCCCTCGAATTCCTTGCCGTCCATATAACCGGTAAAGTCAATGTTCAGCTGATCGGTCAGCGCTGCTGCGCCGTTCTTGCGGGTGTACTCCGCATAGTTGGAACGTGCCAGCAGAATGTGCTTATCCACATCATCGGCAGAGATTCCCAACTCAATATCCTCCACGGCAATGCCTTTGTAATTGCCAACGGTTACATATTCGCTGAGATCGTAGTTGTATACGTCATACTTGTCTTTGCCGCAGCCCGCTGCGGGAATCAGCATGGCAACTGCCATCCCAAGGGCGGCGATTCTTGCTTTCATGTTCATTTTAAATTCTCCGGATTTATTGATAGATTTTGACAGATACGAATTATATTATAGCACAGAACAGGGACGGAAACTATGAATAATATGTGAATTTATTGCTCAGCCGGGCGTATTTTCATGAATGCTGTATGCATACCGACAGCGCTGAGCCATACGACACCGCCGCTCATGACAATGACCTGCAGGATTTCACCGACCATCTGAATGATTTCCGAGGCGTAGGGGGAAAACTCTACTTCGATCAGGAACTGAATTATGTAGAAAAGCTGCAGAATCATCCGCATGCCGAAGCTGACAAGGGATGCGGCAATCAGCGCGGATGAGGATGAGCGGTCCGTGAGTCGGCATCTCCGCATGCACAGATATGCCAGTACCAGAAGCAGTACGCTGATCAGCCAGTCACCCAGATTGAACAGCGCGGCGTAGCCCAGAAGTACGTCTTCCACAGCGCCGCTGAACGCGTCCGACGCAAAAGCGCAGAGTACATCGATCAGCAGAAGCCCGCTGTGTAGGCCAAGCAGAATCAGTGCAGTGCGGCGGTCATCCGCGTACAGCGCCGTGCACATGGCAGCAATACCGGCTCCGCAGGCACATGCGGAAAGAATCTGCCGCAGATAGGAGAGTACCGTGGGCAGCACGGATTCGCTGTAGAGAATATCCGTGGCGGCGTAAGAGAACAGAATTGATACGGTTCTGGACAGAAGCAGGCAGAGAAAAACAGCGCCGACGGCGCAGAGCAGAAATCTCCGGCGCAGGGATTGATTATTCATTGTGAGATATCCTTTCCCCTGAATTGTCTGGTATTGTTCTATTATAGCACATCTGCACGGGGAATTGCTTACGGAATTGTGAATTTCTCGTGATTTTCCGGCGGGGATCCGCATATACTTACGGTAAATCATCTCAGGAGGCTGGAGTATGAATCGGGAATCGGCAATATCCGCTGTGGTGAAGGACCATACGGCAATGATGAACCGCCTGTACGGGCTGGAAGAGCAGTACCCGTTTTTGCGTGTACACACGCTGGGGTATTCCGTCGGCGGCAGGGGAATCCCCATGATCCGGCTTGGCGAGGAGCGTTCCGGACGCACGGTTGTCTATGTCGGAACCCATCATGGAACGGATCGGATCACCGCGGCGGTGCTGCTGTGTTTTCTGGAGGATTACTGCAGCAGTCTGCAGGAAAAACGGAGACTGTACAGCATCAATATGGAGTATCTTTTCCGCTCACGCCTGCTCTGCATAATTCCGATGCTCAACCCCGACGGCGTGCAGCTGCATCGGTACGGCGCGGATGGTTTTCCCAACAGCCGCCAGTTGATTGCCATGAACCGCGGCAGTACGGATTTTGCCCATTGGCAGGCGAACGGACGCGGTGTGGATCTGCATCATAATTACAGCGCCGGATTTGCGGAGTATAAGAAATTTGAGCACAGCTGCGGCATTACGGGCGGCGCCGCCTCCCGGTGCGGCGGAGAGTATCCGGAGTCTGAGCCGGAGAGTGGCGCGCTGGCGGCATATCTGCGTCTGGATCCCTCACTGCGGATGCTTTTCACTCTGCATCACGGCGGGAGGGAAATATTCTGCACATCCGGCGGCATCTGTCCGCCGCACTCCCGGGAGAAAGCGCGGATTTTTGCGGAAATGAGCGGTTGCACGGTTGCGGAGCCGGTGGGCATGGCGTCAAACGGTACCCTGACAGACTGGGCGATCCGTGAACTGCAGTGTCCTGCTTTTACTGTGGGATGCGGAGGGGAGAATGCATCATCCGCACAGGAGGTGTACAGAACTTACATGCGGATGAGAGAAATGCTCTTTACGGCACCGCTCACAGTATAAAAATGCTGTGCGGATTTTCCGCACAGCATTTTCGGTTTCATTATTCTTCAACGGGAATGGGATTAACTTCTGCCCAGGTGCCGGTTTCAACGGACTTCATCAGTGCGTTGAGGATGAATACGGGACGGATGAATTCGTCGTAGCTCTGCTTCATGGGCTCTCCTTTGAGCAGATCCAGAATGTCGTTCATCTCAGATGCGAATGCATCGGGCGGGGAAACGAGAGTCTTGGTCTCATAACCTGCATTGCCGTATACGGATGCGGTGTAGTAGTACTTCTTCATGGCAACGAAAGTACCGCTTACATCGTAGTTGTCATACTTGGCGATGAAGCCCATGTTGTCGCCCTTGGTGCCGGCGCAGACAGCCTTCATGTCGTTTCCGAAGATGGTGGTCATGATCTGTACCAGATGCTGAGAGTAGAAGTAGAATCCGCCGTATTCGCTGTTCATCTGGACGGGAGCAACAACGTGACCGCCGACGATGGCGCCAACGCTCTGGTTCTTCACAACCTCTGCCAGTTCAACGGTCTCGGGATATGTAGCGCATACAGAACCGCCGCACAGACGGACGCCGTTCTTCTTTGCTTCGCGCATGAACTCTACAGCTTCCTTGCCGCAGCAGGTGATGGGCTTGTCGATGAACATCGGAACGCCGGATGCCAGATAGGGCTTGGCATATTTGTAGTGGTTGTCGCCGTGGCGGGCAGTGATAACTACGCCGTCTACCTGACCGACTGCTTCATCATAGTTCTCCATGATTTTGACGCCGTAGGTCTCGTTCAGCTTCTGTGCGGCGGCGGGCTCATTGCTGTATACGCCGATAACTTCGATATCCGGATACTTGCCCTCGGAAATCAGCTTCAGGAAATTGTTGGCATGGGAGTTTTCCACACCCAGCATTACGATTTTGTACATGGGGTACCTCCAAGTTTGAATTAGTTTGTGAATGGATTTGCTGTAGTTTAATTATATATTACCACAATTCAAAATGCAAGTATATTGTTGAAATTAGAAAAAAATATTGCAAATTGTATCTGTTTTGACAACTGTAACTTCCCGCAGGGAGAAATAGAGCGGGAATCTGCGCAAAGTGGCAATTATGCATTGATTTGCACGGAGAAATCTGGTATAATAAAGAAAAAAGATGAAGCGGCGGCACAGCTGTCGGAAAATGTAAGGAAGTGCATCATGCAGTATATTGTTCTGGATCTGGAATGGAATCAGGCGCTCAGCAAGGATCGCGTACGCAGACGCGGCATTGTGCTCAGCGGCGAAATCATTCAGATCGGTGCCGTGCGGCTGACGGAAGACCTCGTTCCCGAAGATACGATCCGGCTTGCGGTCGCGCCGCGGTATTATAAAAAAATGCACTGGAGCGTCAGAAAGCTGACTGGCATCAGTACCGAAAGCCTGGAAAACGGCATGCCGTTCCCGCAGGCATATGAGGAGTTCCGGGAATGGTGCGGCGAGGATACAGCGTTTCTGACCTGGGGACCGGATGATATGCCCATGCTGGAGACGAACCTCCGCCTGCACGGTATGGATACGGAAGATCTTCCCCCGTGCTACGATCTGCAGAAGATCTACAGCCGGACGGTGTCCGGCGAAAAACGCCAGTGCGCGCTGGCGGATGCGCTGGCGGCACTGGGCATTACCGAGGTGTATCCGCCCCACGATGCGCTGAACGATGCGCTGAACACCGCACGGATCTGTACGAGAATCCCTCTGGAGGATGCGATCGAGCATTACGGGGACTGGGTTCCGCTGAAAATCGTCCGGGATGAAGAGCCTGCCGGGGAACGGCTGGAATATGCATCCTATGATGAAATGGCGAAAGCGAATGAGAAACCTGTTCTGCCCTGTCCTTCCTGCGGTGCCGCGATGGTGTTCGGCAAATGGGTGCGCCGTTCTGCCGGACGGCGGAATACGATGGCGGACTGCGGATGCGGACAGAGCTTTTCCCTCAAACTCCGCTGGCATGATGCCACGGAGGAAGCGGGCGGCGAAATTATCGCTTACCGTCTGCTGGAAAAGGCATCCGCCGAGCAGAGGGAAGCCTATCAGCGTGCGCTGAAG
>SVTS01000098.1 GCA_015063645.1 Oscillospiraceae bacterium
CAACAAGCTATATCATGCTTTTTTGAATATTACCGGAGTATAATGGAGAATTTTAGGCTTGCGGCACATCGTTTGATTGCGTTGTTGCATTATTGCTAAATCCCGGAGGGAGTTGTAATGATTGATTTATTATCCTCATGGCATCGCTTTTATTTCAAGAATTTTCTCATTACTCTGGTATAATCGCGACGGACATTAAATACAGCCAGAATATATGCAGTTTCCTCTTTCGACTCAACGTGATAAAAAATCAGATAATCCTTATGTATCAAGTAGTGATACTCCATACTTTTCATTATCCGATCATCTGGGACAGCACCGATCTCAGGGAAGTCTTCGAGAATTTTCGTTTTCTCGCGCAGTTCATTTACAAATTTAATGGCAATACTTTTTTCTCCTGACTGTTCGGCAATATACAGGGCGATACTTCTCAGAGCTTCCTTCGCGGTATCCGTAAACCTGATTCTGAAACTCATACATCAAGCCGCTCTAATTCGCTGAGAATATCGTCAAAAGTCTCCTCTGCATCCTGTACTCTGCCAAGTTTGATATCATCCTTAGCCTGCGCCAGATGCGCATAGACAGCCAGTCTGGCTTCAAGCTCGGAGATATATTTCTGCTGATCGATATAATCTTCATGACTGAGAAGCACTGTATCTTCCTTACCGTTGACCGTGATGGCAACGGGACTCGTTCTTGTAAGTGCAGAAATCTGCGCGTAGTTTGTCCGTATATCCTTGGACGGTCTTATGGAAATGTAATGATTCATATCGTATATCTCCTCTCGGGTTGGTGGTATTATTATATCGCAATTATGCTACGCTGTCAATGGGAGTTTACGGTATCCGTATATGCGGATGCGGGCGTTTTAAGCCTCCCGAAAATGTTCCGGACACCCCGCATTAAATGACCAGATGTGGTACGCATCGTTGAGAGGCGTGTCGGGTTCTGGTGATATTACTATATACGATTCCACTCGAAATGTCAATAATCAAAATATGAATGCAATGGGCTATGCAAAATTATTCTTTGAATGAGCAGAAAAAAGACTGCGGCAACTCGCTCACATCGGCATCAAAGGATACGGAAGGATCACCGATGAGAGTATGCCTTCATACGGGGAACAGAACATCGAGGATATTTCTTTTTTCAGGATTGAAAAGCTTTCCTTTGATGAAAAGTATCCGCACAGAGAAGCGTTTGAAAATGTGTTGGCTTCTCTGGTCAACAGAGGATTCAATTTTGTCTATATACTGCAGTCTGAGAGCAACGGACAGGTAGGCATATATATTGGGATTGTTAAAAATTCGGAGCAGCTGGAACTTACTGCTTCCGATATAAGGGAGATTGTTCAGAAAGCCTTCCGCGGTAATTTCAGCGGAAGTACATTGACCAAGGTATCATCGGATTCTCATTTATATCATGATGGACTTCCGATAAAAAACAATAATCAAATATATTTTTTATGCAGCAGTAGAACGTCAGAAGGCGAATACCGGTAAGTATGACCATCTCCCCAAAGAGAAGAACTTCTACGGCAAGAAGTTCACTTGCGCTGACAGTGGCTCTATCATGAAGCTGCATAAAAAATCCCTATCTATAGCAGATAGGGATTCATTTCACAGATTATGTTTGATGGCACGCTTGCTTGCGATGTCGTATACTTCTTCGTCTGCTCTGGCACCGATGACCACGATAATCATTTCGGTCTCAGTTTGAATCAGCTTGTAGACAACGCGGAGTCCGGCATCCTTCAGCTTGATTTTCAGAAGACCGGTCAGGTTGCGTCCGCCTTTATTGCCGAGCGGCTTGCCATAACCTTCGTCGAAGATGGAAACGGGATTTTGCCGCACCTTTTCTATAGCTTTGGCAACGAGGATTCGCTGATTGCCTGCAAGACCTTCAAGGTCTTTCTTCGCCTCGGGAAGAAACTTCAGCGTCCAATTCATTCAAATTCCACCTCATCGCAGTCGGCAATGTCCTCGGCAGTAATTCCAAGTTCACGGTAAACGTCCTCACCGGAGATAAGCTCCTTGGGATCAAAGTGCTCCAAGCGGCTGACCGCCAAAGCCAGCAGCCGGGCATCGTTAACCTCATCCATCAGGCGCACATATTCATCGGGAGCCATGAGCACACACTCCGGCGCGTTGTTTTTCATTACGACCTTGGAACCGGATCTCTTTACTTCTTCAAATACTTTACCCGCCATTCCGCGGTTGAAAAGCGAAATGGAAATGGTATTTTTGATGGCACTGGAAATATCAATCATGACAACACCTCCAAATCATTAATTCTGAATATAGTATATCATAGTTTTCCCTGATTATCAATAGTATTCACGGAATATTTACTGATAAATTAACTGATATATATTACAGTATATGCGATGCAAAGATAATTGCAACTTTTTTGATTACACCGCGATTCTGCCTGGATATATTCCGTATTCTGTGGTATTGTGGTGTGTCGAAAGGATAGTGATTTCCAGGGGAGTATATATCCGTCGTGGTGCTCACCTGATCATGCCCCGGTCGGGAGAAGATGTTCACTTACTTCAGCTTATATCTTTTAGCCGCTCCTCTTCCGACAATCTCAATCAATCCGCTTTCACTCATCTGACGGGCAAGCAGATACGCGCGCGTTTTTTTCACATGCAAAAGTTCCTGCAAATCATCATCATTCATCTCGCTATACTCTGCCAGATAATCCAACACCGTTCTCATCTGCGGCGTGACAACAATCGGCTTGGATTCTTTCTCCGATGCTGTTGTTTTGATTACTTCCTCTTCTGTGTTCATGTTTGGCAAAATCAGCTTGAACATCACGCAATCCCTATAGAGGTTAAAAATCTTTCGTATACCTGTTCCGTAGGATTCAATCAATTTCAGCCGGTGGAAAATCTCCGCCAATTTCCGATTGCGTGGCTGAGAGATACCGCTGCGGATATCATCCGCCGACAGACCGGGCAGCAGACCACCGATAGAGATAAACTCCATGCAGGCGTCATTTACGTTTATGATAATACTGCCACTGTAGCTGTAATCCCGGTGGACGAGCGCATTTAATAAAGCCTCGCGCAAAGCTTCTTCGGGATAATCGGTTTTTTCTATTCTTTCCAGCCCGTGGAATGCAGCAGCAGTACGATTGCACAGAGACAGATACGCATAACTGTTATCCAGCTGCTTGAAAACAGAACCGCCAAATTCCCTTGCATCTTTGAATGTGGTGTTTGCATTATCACCGAATACGGCGCTCTTAGTCGTATGCTGACACTGATCGGACAAAACACCTCCATTCTATTCTGACAATATTATACTCCCAATTGATAGATTATTCAATTACAAAAAATGAAAATTCACTCTCCATTCACTTACCGCGGGTGAAAATTATCAATTATCCTGTCCTGATCTCCACGGTAAGCTGTAACGACGGTGTGAGGAGCATTACGGATACTGTAGAATCTTTACAAAATCAAAACCGATACCGAACCGGTTATAATCGGCTGGTCACTGCCCATTATATTGCGTACGGATCCACTCCATAACGGTCCCTCGCATACTGTTCACCGCTTCTCCAAAAGGCTGTCCATCAGCGCTTCCAGAAGCCGCTGATTTTCCAGGGACAGAAGCGCGAATTTTCGCATAACGTCCGAAAGATCACGCTTTGCGTGCGTACCGGCGAGAATGTAATCCGCACTCACGTCCAGTGCCGTACATACCTTGACCAGATTCTCCGGTCGGATAGCTTTCTTTCCCAACTCCAGATTGGAGATCATCTGCACCGACACATCCATCTCTTCCGCAAGATTCTCCTGCGTGAGCCGCAGTTCACGCCGCCGTGTACAGATACGTTCGCCTATTTCTTTCAGCAGTTTTTCGTCTCCCATAATATGTTCCTCTTTTCTTCATCTACAGATATAATTGTATCGCTTTTAGAATTACAAATACATCATCTATAAGCCATAAAACACCACCCATGGATTGATATTGTAAAACTATGGGTGTATAATATTATTGGAATTATTACGGAACTTTACGACAAAGGAGAACAAATATGCAGGATTATTCTTTGAATGAGCAGGAAAAAAGACTGCTGCAGCAGATCAGTCACATCGGTATAAAGGGATACGGAACGATCACCGCTGAGAGTATACCTTCATACGAAGAACCGAACATCGCTGATGTTTCTTTCTTCAGAATTGAAAAGCTATCCTTTGATGAAAAGTATCCGCACAGAGAAGCGTTTGAAAATGTGTTGGCTTCTTTGAGCAGCATAGAATTCAATTTTGTTTATGTCCTGCAGTCGGAGAATAATGGACAGGTTGGCATATATATTGGAGTTGTTAAAAATACGGAACAGATAGAGATCAGTGCTTCCGACATGGGAGAGATTGTGCAGAACGCATTCCGCGGCAATTTCAGCGGAAGTACACTGACAAGGGTAATTAACATAGACAATGGAAACCGCGATAAACTAAGCAATAATACGTCGGAGCTGTTACCGGTGTGCCTGCAATCAGCGAACACAAGGGTGAAAACGACTTCGGATAATGTACACAAATGTTCCGTGCTGTTTTGTCCGTTCCCATCCTTACAAGAACGACGGAATATTTACGTCCTTCTCACCACATAAAGTATTCCTCAATATTCGGAAAGCTGCCGTACAGTTCCTCATAATCCTCCCCGAGGAAACAGGCGAAGGTCATCGCGGCTTCAAATCCCTGCTCCTCATAGAATGCCAGATCTGCCGCGGTTACGTCCCGATTCCACTCAAAATATTTCGGCGGTTTCACCTGCCGCGAGTACATCGAATTATCCAGCCAGTACTCCAGTGCCAGCGAATTCCGCCATCCGAAGCACGCAAACAGATCCGGCAGTGCCGCGATCAGCGAAGCATTTTTCTCAGAGGACGGATCGTTCATCGCCAGATGATAATCCCGTCCCATGGGTGCAAATTCCAGGAAAACGCCGTCCGTCGGTTCTACCTGCCGCGGTGCCGTCAGCGTCTGAAAGTATGCAAGATAGCATTGGCTGGCAATCGGATCGGTACGGCGCAGACCTTCTGTAATGGCGTTGGTGATCACCATCGTCTGGTCTGATGCGCTCAGGGCACGGCATTCCGGGCACTGACACTGCGCAAACCGCACATCGTCCGTCCAGAAATGGTACCGATGCGACTTTGCGGGAAGCAATCGTGCCGCCTCCGCCGCACGCAGGCGGATGTATTCAAGTGCATCCTTATTTGACACGCACAGATTGAAGTCAGGCACCCGATCGCCGTGTTCGTCCATGCGGAACCAGCTCGGATGCTCTTTGAATTTCTCAGCCGGCAGCATCCAGCGAATGGCGTGCATCTCATGCTCTACCGTCAGTCCTGCTGTCTCCAGACGTCCGAGTCGCTCTGCCAGTACGTTCTGTTCGGTGATGAATGCACCCATCGACACGTGTGCGTTCAGTCCGCCTTTCGGATGCAGACCGAATCGCTTCAGATTGGATGCAAGCAGGCGGGCGATCCAGGCTTCGCTGAGTTCATCCGGGTGAATAAGGAGTCCGCGGTCGATGGTCATAGTGATGTTCCTCCTTTGAAACAGGGCGGCTGCCCTTGGAAATACAGATGATTGGATTATCAGCCGCATCATATTTCATAATAAACGCGGCGTGTGGAAATTTGTGCGGTTACCGTGTGCAACTCAGGTAGCCTTCGATTGACGGAGGACCGTAGAGAGCTTCGTAGTCATCTCCGAGGCACCCTGAGAAGGTGGTGGCGGCGGAAAAGCCGCAGGATTCATAGAAGGAGAGATCCGCTTCGGTGACGGATTGATTCAATGTGAAAGGTTTCGGAGGGCGTTTCCAATCGGAGCGAAGAGCATTATCCAGCCAGTAATCGCAGGCGATGGCATCCGAGGGACCAAAGCAGGCGAACAAATCCGGCAGTGCCGCGATCTGTTCGGCATTTTTTGCGGAGGATACGTCCGAAAGAGGTCGGTCATAGTCACGATCCATAGGAGCAAATTCCAGGTAGATTCCATCCTCCGGCTCCACCAGACGCGGTGCGGGGATTGTCTGGTAATAGGCAAGATAGCACTCCCTGGCCTGTGCATCCACGCGCCTCAGACCGCGCAGGATTGCGTTTGCGATCATCAGTGCCTGATCAGAGGGGGAGAGCCGCCGACAATCCGGGCAGAAGCAGTGCGAATGGAGCACATCGTCTGCCCAGAGATGGTAACGGTGTGATTTAGCGGGAATCCGACTCGCCAGTTCCGCCGCACGGTTGCTGATAAATTCCAGTGCATCGCCGTTCGACGGGCATAGATTAGAATCTGCCGTGCGTTCGCCGTTTGCGTTCATGCGAAACCAGTCTTGGTGTGCATCGAACATATCTGTGGGCAGCATCCAGCGGACGGCGTGGATTTCGTGTTCCACGGTAATACCTGCCGCCTCCAGCTCATCCAGCCGCGGCAAGAGTCTGTCATAGCTGCGCAGCATTGATTCCAGACCGAGATAAGCGGTCTTCCCGCCGCCGGGGTGCAGTCCGAAGCGGCGAAGATTGGATGCTCGCAGGCGAGCCATCCAGATCTCGCTGAGATCATTTGGATTCAGGAGGATGCCTCGTTCGATATTCATAGGAGGTGTCCTTTCTTGGATATTATGTTGTAACTTCTGTGTTTTTCTTTCTGCATACGCAAAGGGCAGCGTTAATTCGCCGCAAGATATTCCCCGATTTCGGGAAATCCCCCGTGCGCGGTCTCGTAATCCGGTCCGAGATAGCAGGCGAATGTCGTTGCTGCGGCGAAGCCGAGAGAGTCGTAGTACGTCAGATCTGCCTCCGTAACCACGCGGTTCCACTCGAAATATTTCGGTGGCTTCGTCCAGCGGGAGTACATCGAATTGTCCAGCCAGTACTCCAGCGCCAGAGAATCACGCAGACCGAAGCACGCGATCAGATCCGGCAAAGCGGTGCACTGCACGGAATTCCTCGCAGAATCGGCATCAGAAAGCGGTCGGTCAAATTCCCGATTCATCGGCGCATATTCCAGATAAATCCCGTCCGTAGGCTCCACTTTCCGCGGTGCCGCCAGCGTGTCGTAATACGCCAGATAGCACTGCTTCGCCAGCGGATCGGTGTGCCGCAAGCCACGCAGAATTGCGTTGGTGATCAGCATCGCCTGATCGGACGGACTGAGTCCGCGGCAGGACGGGCAACTGCAATACGAATTCCGCCCGTCATCAGTCCAGAAATGATACCGATGCGAAGCGGCGGGCAGATGCCGTGCGGCTTCTGCGGCACGTTCACTGACATAATCCAGCGCGTCGCCATTCGACGGGCATAGATTACAATCCGCATTCCGTTTTCCGTCCGCATCCATGCGGAACCAGTCGGGATGTGCGTCAAAAAGGGATGCGGGAAGCATCCAGCGAAGCGCGTGCATCTCATGTTCTACGGCGATGCCGGCGGCTTCCAGCCGCGCAAGGCGAGGTGCATATTCGCCGCGGCGGTCAATGAAAGCCTGCATGGAGAGATTGGCGTGTCCGCCGCCCACGGGATGCAGACCGAAGCGACGCAGGCGGGAAGCAAGCAAACGCTCTTCCCATGCCGCGCTCAACTCGTCGGGATGGATCAAAAGTCCGCGTTCAATATTCATGAGGATGTTCCTTTTTCAGTTCCGCATCATAATGATCGGTTCATTCGGCTTCTTCGTAAATTCGGATCAGTTCAGCCAGCTTGATATCCACCGAATTCTCGACTCGCGCCCACTGGGAAGCGAAGTTCGTCGACGTACTGGAAATGATCCAGCGGCTGAGCGCACCTACACCACTGAGCATGGCACTGTACGCATAACCGAACTCGGTATGGATGCCTGCACGGATCAGATCAATACACTGACCCGATTGGGAATCGCTCTGGTATTTCACCTTCAGTGCAATCTCATAAAATGCGGGAACCACCGTACGGAAGCTCTGCGCACACATGGCCTCCAGCGTGGCGGTAATTCCATCCATATTTTCCTTTGAGGTAGTAATGGGCACGCAGTAGACAGTGGTTGCATCATGCACCAATGTCTCGTAATTCTCCTGAGCCTCCGTCAGCTTGGGATACGGGATTACGCCGTATTCACCCTCGTAATCACGCAGAATGCTGTACACATACATACGATCCACGAGGAACAGTGACGTATTATTGAGGAATTTGTTATTGCGCAGATTTCCGTCGGTACCTGTGATAAGCGTACCGTCATTTTCATAGAACAGCGGATGGAGCACATCCTGAAAATAATTGACCCATGCTTCGGTATTCATCGTCAGCACAGGATGTCCGTTGGCATCACGTTCGGCAGAGCGGAGTCCGACGGTAAACGCAAAATGATCGGAAGTGGTATTGGTAACGAAGCAGTAACCGTAGATATCGCCGCGGTCACGTACACCGTCACCGTTCACATCTCTATAGGCGGATGCGCCCAGTTCGGAGAGGCGGTCGTACGTCCATTTGCCGTTCAGCACGATATCGTACAGTTCCTCCGGTGTGGTACCGAGATCGGTGAGCATCTGCTTATTGAAGATGATCGCGCTCATCATCTCAAAACTGACAAGCGAAATATCTCCGTTGAGGAAATATGTACCCTTATTGTTAATTCTCAACTCGTCGATGTAGGCGTTCCACCACCACGGCTGTTCGAGATCAATATATTTCTCATCCTGAAGATTGTAGAAGCATCCTGCCAGTGCAGGGACGAGAACTTTGGTCTGCAGACCGGGAACGATGTCATAATCATCCGAGAGTGACAGCACGGAGTTCTGGAAAGACTTTCCCCAATCGTCCAGCGAATACGGCAGAATGGATGTCTCTATCTTGATGCCGAGACGTTCTTCTACCATCCGATTCCGATCAGCAACCGCATCGGTAACCACATCCCCATACGTGTCTCCCCCTGTAATCTCCCTGATGTACCGCGGTTCGTCGCGCAGAGGGAAACGCATACGCATTCCGTTGAAATTGAGCGTATCGGGAAGACTGTCAGGCGTATTCTCACGGGAATAAGTGGTGGTATCCGTTACCGCAGGAACAGTGGTGTCGGTTGTTTCGGGAACATCTCCCGTATCGGAGGAGCAGGCAGCAAGTGCCGGCAGAAGAATCACCGCAATTAACGCGGCTGCTCCAAAACGTTTGCAGTTCATAGAATCTCCTTTTATACAGTTTTAATCATGCCGGTCATGCCGGGCGTTTATGAATCGGCACGGAACACCTCGGGTGTCACGCCGATAGTACGCTTAAACACTTTGGTGAAATGCGCCGGATTCCTGAATCCGACCGCAAGAGCGATCTCCTTGATCGGATAGGCACTGCTCTCCAGCATGAGACACGCCCGTTCAAGGCGAAGATGCGTCAGCCGCGCGATCATGCCGCAGCCGTAATAGTGGCGGCACAGCTTCTCCAGATGTGAAACGGAGAAATGAAACTCCCGTGCAGCCTCCTCCACACTGACGTGCTCTGCCATATGCTGCATCAGATACTGATCCATTTTCCGCAGAAACGGGCTGTAATTATCACTCTCTATAATGGAAAACATATCCAGAAGCAGTACATCCATACGCGCACAGAGCGACAACTGCGCCATCGGGTTGTTTTTGCGAAAGAGTGCCGCCGTGCGGCGGCACTCCTCCAGAGATGAACTGAAATCAACAACCGTATGACCGTGGATATTCTCATCCAGAAAGGCAGAGATGTTGTGTGCATCGCCCGCCTGCGGCTGTACGGCTGCACCCAGTTGGGCGTAGTCCTCCTCCGCCCAAAGATTATGCGGTATGCCCGGAGGCAGAATACTGGCCTCACCAGTACCGAGCTGCACGGTTTCGCCTTCACAGGTAATGAAGCAGGATCCGCTGAGCACCACAAAAATCTGCCAGTAGTTGTGGGAATGGGATTCCATCTTCCACTGGGGTGTGCGGCGGTTATAGTCCAGCTTTCTGTAAGGAGGAACACTGAGATACGGCCGATGAGAAAAATATTCGCCGTCGTACTGTCTGGCGTTCAAATCATGCGCCAGCGTTTCCTCACACGGAGAACGGTAGACATTCGCCTCTCCGCTGTGCATCGCTGCATCACTCATGATGGGATCCTCCCTTCGTGACAGGACTTATGTCCCGGATTATTTTCTTTTTCTGCGAATCACCACGATGCCGGATGCGGCTGCAGCGGCGATGACCGACGGAATCACAGCAGCATCAAAGGTAGCGGGAGCTACGGGAACCACAGAAGCGGTCGTGGTCTCGGGTGCCTTGGTCTCAGGAGCCGTTGTCTCTGCGGGAATCGTCGCTACGTTCACAACGGTGAGATCGTCGATGTAGTAAGTATTGACGAACGCCTGATTCAGAGAGCCGTCTGCTTTCCACTGCATGAGCTTGAAGCCGTTGACCATCTTATTGGATCCTTTTTCCGTGCCGAAATTATCCAGATAATCGGCCTTGACCGTGTAGTCGAAGCTGATCTGCGTCCACTCGTTCCACTTGACGGTGAAGTAGTTGTTCAGATACTGTGCACCAAGAATATAGTCCGCACCGTGACGATACTGATACTGCTGACCGTCAGGACCGGTCATCATCACGCCGAACACGGTGGATTCGGATTTTGCCAGCTCATCCTTCGTATAAGCTACACGGGTATCTATCGCGCCCACTTTCTTGTATGCACCGTCGGCTTTATCGACGTAAATCCAGAAGGAGATCCGGAAGGTGCGTCCCACATCAGCATCAGACAGAGTGCGGGTAAAGAGATTGTTCACCTTCAGGGAGGCGTCGGATTTGAAGAAGTCGGACATACGCAGGGAGTACTTGCCGGAGTGAGCAATCTTGTCGGTGATGACGGGACCTTCGTTGTTGCCTGCACCGAAGTTGTTGTAGTTATGCACAGGTGTCTGATTGCCGAGGAAGGTCTGGTTCAGCGCATATCCCTCCATATCATCACTGCGGCCGATGGCATCGGTGCCGGCAGCAAATGCAGGCGCAGCAAGCGCAAGACAAAGAATGGCGGCAAGGAGAAGAGTTGTGAGTTTTTTCATGATGTTTGTTCCTTTCTTTAATGAATTGTCATTTCTGCGCTCCGTTTCGGACGGCAGAACCACCGAGGCATTGCCGCGGCTTATTATAATGATACATATTTTATTAAAGAAAGTCAAGTCACCTCTGCATGAGTGAATAATGACAGACAAGCGGAGGAGCAAATCGTTATAGTACGGCATAATGTATTCTGCACCGAATGTCCTGTTTTTTGCCTCAAACAGATATTTTATTTATACATAGCCGTATGTTAATCGGAAACCGCGTTGTATGTGCCAATTTGTTTTCTTTACCTTTATCTATAAGAGCATCAGATACACGAAATACTGTGGAACTGTACCCTTCATTGAGAAGTTAGAAGAATACATTCATTACTACAACAACGAGAGAATCTCTCTCAAACTAAAAGGAATGAGCCCAGTTCAGTACCGAGCTCATTCGCAAATGATTTAATATTTAATTCTTGTCTAAACTTTTG
>SVTS01000099.1 GCA_015063645.1 Oscillospiraceae bacterium
TGGTCCTTTCCCCTGCCCGCGGCATTCGCCGCGGAAAAAGCTGAATTTGTTTATTTTGATGTATCTACATCCTTAAGTTAATGACATTGGAACAATTCCCCGGTGCTTTTTCTGTATTAAAAATATTCAGAACTATTGACAACCCATTTCCTGCATGTTACAATGCTTTCGTAAGTAAACACGGAGGTGTGAGTTTATGACACATAAAGCAAAAGTGATCAGCTTTTCCGGTATCAATATGGGACGTACACAGGAGGAGATTCTTGTGTCGCTTGAAAAACGGCTGAATGAAGCCTGCGGTATGTCCCCCGATCTGATCTGCTTCCCGGAGGAAGTGCTGATCATGGGCGGCGACAAGGAGAATCCCAACTGGGTGGAGAATAACGGAAAAACGCTGGAGCTGATGCGGAAATATGCCGTGGAACTGCACACAAATATCGTGGTGAATCTGGAAGAGGCAGTGCCTGAATATCCTGAGAAAAGCTATAACACCGCCTATGTGATCGACCGGCAGGGAGAAATCCTCGGCAAATACCGCAAGAGACATATCACATTCCGCGCCATTGCCGACAGAGGCTTGGCTGGAGAACGCGTTGTCACTGTGGATACCGATATCGGACGGATCGGACTTTCGATCTGCTTTGATCTCGGCTGGCGCGAGGACTGGGCGGAGTTGGAGCGACAGGGTGCTGAGCTGGTGGTCTGGCCCTCTGCCTATCACGGCGGCAATCTGATCAATGCCTACGCGGCGATTCATATGTATTATATTGTCACATCCGTCTGGAATAAAGAATGCCGCATCGTCAGTCCGCTGGGCGATACCATCGCGGAAAGCACTCAGTGGGACGGCTGTGTCTGTGCGGAGATATATCCCGGCGCACCGATCTATCATTTCGATCATCATGAGCGCAAGATCCCCGAACTGCGGGCGATCTACGGAGATAAGCTGTTCTTCCGTGTGGAGGGTAAGGGCAATATCTTTGAGATGGCGATTCTGGATCCGTCCATTGATCAGGACGAATTTGAAAGAAAGCATTCCATGCAGACCTACCGTGCTTATCACGAGCAGTATACCCGTGAAAACGAAGAGATGCTGGTGCGGTATCCCGATCTGAATACGTAATGCATCCGATCGAAACAGAGATCCGCCGGGAGCTTCTTGCCCTGGCTGCTCCCGATTATAAGAAATTCCAGTGCGCACTGATGCCCACCGTAGATCCGGATACCGTTATCGGCGTGCGGATGCCGGCCCTTCGCCGTCTGGCGAAGCAATATACCGGGGCGGAAAAAAGGGAAGCGTTCTTCAAGTGCCTGCCCCATCGGTATTATGAGGAAAATAATCTCCACGGCATTCTGATTTCCGATGTGAAGGAGTATGCGGAAGTCGTACATGCGCTGGACGCGTTTCTGCCCCATGTCGATAACTGGGCAACGTGTGATCTGATCCGACCGGCCGTGTTCCATACTCATCCCCCTGCTCTGCCGGAGCAGATCATGCGTTGGATGCAGTCTCCGCATCCGTATACAGTCCGCTTTGCTATGGAAATGCTGATGGTGTATTATCTGGACGGGCATTTCGATGCCGCATGGCCGCGCATAGTCGCGGAATACCGGAGCGAGGAATACTATATCCGGATGATGCAGGCGTGGTATTTTTCTGCGGCTCTGGCTGTGCGATGGGAAGAGATTCTTCCGTTTCTCACAGAAAAACGGCTGTCGCCATGGGTACATGCTATGACGATCCGCAAAGCATGCGAGAGCTTCCGCATCCCGGAAGAACATAAGAATATACTGCGTACCCTGCGCTGAAAACAGCGAACGGCTGCAGTCCATCGGACTGCAGCCGCTTTTGTTTATGCCCGTGTATTTTCGTATGAACGCAGTGCCTCAGCGAAGCATCTGCCCAGTTCCACGGAATTTTCCTGATTGAAAATATTGTCTTCCTTGCCGAAATAGGTGGTTTCCAGCGTAAACGACAGTTCTGCACCGGCGTATTTATCCATGTAGCTGGCAAAGGTGGGGGTGTCAGGCTTATTCCAGCCGACGTTCGGCTGCATATCGTTTTTGCTATAGTATTTCAATGCATTCTCCGTCAGAGCACCCTCCAGCAGGGAACTGAAACGGTTGTAGCATGCCGTTTTCTCTATGATTTTCCGCACAACGAAAACGTTATCGTTGCTTCCGCCCGTGTGATAGGGAGAGTGGAAATCAAAACCATACAGAATTCCCGCCTCGGCAATTTTTCGCAGTTCTGCGACTTCCGGATAAATTGCGGGAGTTCCGCGGGCGTAGTCACGGTTCTGGTCATGCGGTGCGCGGTTCTTTCCCTGATCACCGTCCACTACACCGTCATAATCCACGAACGGAACACAGATCACCTGCGTATCCGGAATGGGATTGCGGATCAGCGTTTCCAGTACGCCTTCCAAGACATAGTTGCCGGTGGCTTCGCAGGCGTGATGCCGTGCGGTCAGCAGAATGACGCGACTGCCCTCACCGAAGCGCAGGCAGGGAACGCTTCTGCCCTTGCGGGAAAGGCAGAATTCTTCCGTCTGAAGTCCGTTCCGATTTACGAATGCATCAAAGCGATCCGGATGATACAGCATGTTGTGCGCAAAGTAAACTTTATTTTCATTCGCGCCGAATGTGTAGGTGAATGCGTTGGGATCTTCCCCTTTGCCGAGCCATTTCCAACTCTTCAGATCATGGCTGACAGCGGGACCGTAATATCCGATACGGGTTTGGGGAAAGCGGAAAGTCAGTGTCTGAGTGGCAGCTCCCTCGATGCAGAATGCCCAGTAGAACCAGTCATTCGTTGTGTCACGAAGTTCATTGTCCAGATGAATCACACAGCCGTCTTCTTCGACGATGCGGATGTTTCCTCCGGTGAAATTCTGATGAATCAGCATAATACTTCCTCCGGTAATTTTATAATTATTATATCATTTCCACTCCATAAGAGTCAACCTTTTTAGCATTTTTCATGGGTGGGAATTTTTTTTGCATTAAACCATCATCATGCAGGATACAAAATATCCGCAAGGATCCGGTACGCTTCGCCGAAGCGGCTGTTCGGTTTATTATGGAAGAGGGATTTATCCAGATAATACACCCTGTCTTCCTTCACCGCACGCAGTGACTGCCACACAGCGTTATTCCGATAGGTTTCCTCCACGATCCGCTTTGCGGAAGCAGCATCCGAATGGCACTGCACTACGATAATATCGGGATCGGCGGCGTAGACACTTTCCAGATTGATCGGGACACGCTCCGCACCGGCTGTCTGCGGCGAATCGGCAATATTTACCGCGTTCATGAGAGAGATCATTTCTCCCACGACAGTCCGGGATGTATTTGCCTGCAGGCTGTTATAATCGGCAAATACAGAGAATACCCGGGGCGGATTATCCGACGGAAGTGCGGCGATCTGCTCTGCTACCTCATCCAGCACGGGAACAGCTACGCTGTCCCACAATTCCGGGGAGCCGTTCAGATGACAGAACACTTTGAACCATTTGAGATAATCCTGAAAATTATCATAATCCACGGCAATCACAGGGATTCCTGCCGCCGCGGCAGGGGCTTCGATCACCGCGTAGCCGTCCATGGCGGTGGAGCAGAGGATCAGGGACGGTCGAAGCGAGATGATTTTCTCCACATCCCATTTTTTGCTGGCGGCGGAATTTGCCGCAACGGTCATTCCTGCGTCGGCGGTGATATCCCTGCCGATATGTTCCAGATACAGCGTCCGGGCGGTATTGCCGCCGATGCATCCGACCACGCTGCCGCCGGCTTCGTACCAGAGTGTTGTGAAACTGGCGTACAGGCTGACAACGGAGGCGGGATTCTTTGCAATTTCGCGCGTCTCACCCACTGCGTCCGTGAAAATCACTGAGGATTCTGTGACAACAACTGCCTCTGCATCGGCGAGAAGACGGGAGCGCAGAGTATCCTGCGGGATTTCGTCCCCGGATGCGTCTGTACATCCGAAAAGGAAAGAATGCAGCAGCAAAAGCGCTGCCGTAAAGAATGCGATTCTTTTCATATAAACTCCATTTCACCGCACAGCGGCTGTATTATCCAGGTGCGAGAGGAATACAGTACGGCCGTCCGCTGAGAGGATCCTTCCGGATCTCCGCGCGGATCCCGAACACCGCCTGCAGATTCTCTTCCGTAAGTACGTCCAGGGGTGTACCGATGGCGTACAGTTTTTTGTCCCGGATTGCCGCAAGGCGGTCGGAATAGCGCGCTGCCAGATTGAGATCATGCAGGACAAGCACTACGGTCATGCCCCTATCCCTGTTCAGGCGGCGGAGCAGATCCAGAATCTCGATCTGCGTGCGGATGTCCAGATGGGTCGTCGGTTCATCCAGAAGCAGGATTTCCGGTCGACGGCAGACTGCCATGGCGATCCAGGCTTTCTGCCGCTCACCGCCGGAAAGCGAGGAAATTGCCCGGTCCTGCAAACTATGCAGCCCTGTTACGGCAAGCGTCTCATCGACAATTTCCGCATCTTCAGCATTTAGCCCGTGTCCGAATCTCCGGTACGGATACCGACCGCAGGAGACCAGCGTCCGCACATCCATATCGGGTGGGGATGTATGTGTCTGCGCCAGATATGCCACTTTCCGGGCAACTTCCCGCCGGCTGTATGCGCTCATGGGACGGTTATGGAGAACAACCTCCCCGGTTCGCGGCGCAACGGCGCGGGAAACGGTTTTCATCAGACTGGATTTTCCGCATCCGTTCTGTCCGATGACCGTCAGAAATTCTCCCTGAAAAATCTCCAGAGTAAGATGATCCAGCACGCATTTTTTTCCGTATGCGGTTGTGATATCGCGAAATCCGAAATACATCAGTCCGTCCCTCCCTGATCCCGCGTCCGGAGCAGCCAGAGAAAGAAAGGCGCACCGAGAAGCGACAGGATAATGCTCACCGGCACTTCCCCCGGCGGAAGGATGATCCTTCCAAGGGTATCGCACAGTACCAGCAGTGTAAATCCCAGGCAGGCGGATGCCGGGAAGAGATATTTATAATCCGATCCCACCAGAAGCCGGGCAATATGGGGAACAATCAGTCCCACAAAACTGATCATTCCGCCCACGGAGATCGCCGCACCGGCGAGCAGTGAGGAAACGGCGATCAGGAAAAAGCGGAACAGCTCCGTATGCACCCCCAGGGATTCCGCCGTTTCATCCCCCAGCATGAGAATATTCATTTTCCCCGGCAGAAAACAGCAGATAAAAACGCCGCAGGCGGCATAGGGCAGAATCAAATACAATTTGTCCCACGTACAGCCGTTGAATCCTCCCACAAGAAAGCCGGAGGCATTGCCCAGAGAGTCGGCAAACAGAAGCCGGATGCTGTCATTGAACGCCCCGAACAGGGCGGATACTGCCATACCGGAGAGAATCATTTTCACCGGGCTGACGCCTCGCTGATATGCCAGCATGTAGATCAGCATCGTTGTCACAAATGCGCCGACGACTGCACCGGCAGGAAGCAGACGGGCATAGGCGGGAAACGCCACAAGAGTCAGGTATCCCACGAAGCCCGCACCGCTTGTCACGCCGATCGTGGAAGGGGATGCCATGGTATTGCGCATCACGCCCTGCAGAATGCAGCCGGACAGAGAGAGACAGATTCCCGTCAGACCGCCGCAGAGTATCCGCGGCAGACGCAGATTCCAGATCAGCAGACGTGCCGGGGAGCCATCCTCACAGAAAAGGGCACGCAGTGTTTCGTCTGGGGAAAACTGTACCGTGCCGACACCCACACAGACAAACACAGACAAAACGCCGACAATTAAAAAAGCGGCGATTGCCAGTTTATTTCGATATTTTTTTGTTGATTTATACATATTCCATCACCGCTGTTTATTGTAACATACGGGCACAGGTTTATCAATAGATTATTTCAAAATTACTCTTTACAGCTTTACAAAAAACTGCTATAATGTATCTGTAGAAAAACAAAGAAAAGAGGTTAAAAATGATGAAAACGGTCAAGCGAAGGCGAAATAGCGGTATCTTGTGTTTTGTTCTGACTGCAGTGCTTGTGGGATGCCTTGGTCTATTGTTTGGTACAAACCGGGTGCAGGCGTGGAATGGACAAGCGTCATCAAAATTTGCTTCAGGTTCCGGAACGGAATCGAGTCCGTATGTTATCCAGTCTCAATGGCAGATGGGATTTTTTCTCAATCAACTGAACGCGGGAGAGACGTTTGAAAATAAGTATATTTCGCTGGATGTTGATTTGAACATGACAGACCCGGGCGGTTATATTTGGACATATAACAAGGAAGCCTCATTCGCCGGAACTTTTCTGGGAAATGCGCATACTGTCAGAACGGACTGGACGCTCTTTCCGGAAATTGCGGAAACAGGCAGAATCATCGGTCTGAATATTCATACACTGTCGGACACGGCGGAACTAAAGACGATCAGTCGGGCGCTTCTGTGCGAGACCAACCGCGGTCTGATCCAGATGTGCTGTATGCGCGGCAGTGTGACCGATGAGGCGGATTCCGCCGCTGCCGGGCTGATCTGCATAGATAATTATGGAACAATTCAGTACTGCGGTGCTGTGGGGAATGTATCGGCTGTCGGAAAAACAGATGCCTGTGCAGCAATGGTTGCGCGGAACAGCGGGAAAATAAGCGGATGTTTTGCAGCAGTTTCCGCTTCTGCTTCCGCATCAGTTGCAGACGGTGCAGCGTACAGTGATCCGCTGGCATACCCGGATTGCGGCATCTCAGAAGGAGATGCAAAAAACTATTATAATACCACGCTTTACACGGACATTACAGCAACGGGAAGAGGATTTACTTCAACGGAAATGAAAAGCCCGGCGTTTCTGAATGCTATGGCGGTGCATGTCATTCCCGGTTACGGATGGGAAGTGAAAAGCGACGGAGTTTTAGCTGACGGATATCCCACTGTTGTCAAATGCGGGACGGTTTCGTTGATTTTCCAGGATGTTGAGGGAGATGTAACAGTATATAATTCTACATCCATCAACTGCACGTTGAAGACGGATACTGCTGTCAGCGGCTATATATATTATACAACTGATGGAAGTGATCCCAGAAAACACGGGACACGGCTCACTTTGGATCAAAACTCATTCACCCTGTCTGTGCAGGGCGAGAAAGTAATCAGAGCAGCGTTCCGGGTCAGTAACGGAGATTTCGGTCCCGTAACGCAGCACACGTTCATTTATCTGCCGGGAAACGGTACGAAAAGCAATCCGTATCTGATTACAACCAAGCGTCAGTTGGATGCAGTACGGCTTGCGCCGGATAAATACTATAAGCTGGGAAATAATCTCACATACTACGATGCGGATTTTGCTCTCGGCGGTGTTGCGGGAGGCGGATGGGTACCCATTCCGAAATTCAGTGGAACGTTTGACGGAAATACCTGCGCAATAATCGGGCTGCGCGGCGTCAGCGGCGGATTTATGGATTCCAACACAGGAACGATCAAGTCACTGCGGATGATCGATCATCAACTGAGCGGGCAGGAATACAGCGGTGCTGTTGCCAATGTGAATGCAGGAACAATCACCCGGTGTTACGCGAAATCCGCTTTTACCCCTGAAAATATGCCTCCGGTCACAGAGTTGAATACGGAGAATCCGTCTTATACGGGCGGACTTGTGGGATGGAATACAGGGACTGTATCCTATTCCCGTGTGGACGGAACGGTTGCTGCCAATTCCGCCCGAAAATATGGAAAGATTGCTGTAGGCGGGATCGTTGGATATGGTTCTGCCGATTTTTGTTTATCCAATGCGGAGATTATTTCATACTTCTCTTTCGGCTTGGATCGTCTGCATGCCGGCGGTATTGCCGGAGAATCGGATACCGATGTGGAGCAGTGTCTGAGCCGCGTGCACTTTGATTTCGTCTCCGGCATAGCCGATTCCGTGTACATCGGTGGAATTGCCGGCGGATGCGGCGACGCAGGTGCTGTGGGCTGTCTTGCCGGTACATATTCTTTAACGGGTATTTCTCCCGGAGAAAACGGCTTGCACGAATATGCTTTTGCCAATAATGCAGCTGACTGTTATAAATCTGAATCTGCCGTGCTTCCAGGGGACTGTCCCGCACTTAATTTTACGGATGACTGGATGCTGACCGATGCGGGAATTATCCCGCAGGGTATTATGGATGAGCTCGGTCACTGCTGCAGTGTGCAGAGCCTGACGGAACCTGCATGCGAAACGGACGGCTCCGTTATTCTGCAATGCAATCTGTGTGAATGGACGAAATCACACACGCTTTCCTCAACAGGACACAGACCGGTAACAGATGCGGCATCAGATCCCACCTGTACCGCACTGGGAAAATCCGCAGGAAGCCACTGCGCGAGATGCGGTTATGTTATTCTTGCGCAGGAGCCGATCGATCAGCTGCCGCATGATTATACGGATCGGGTATGCAGCATGTGCGGCGGCGGTGTTCCTGCCCTCGCTTTCGGCACATGCGGCGATAACCTTTTATGGGAACTGGGGGAGGACGGTGTCCTGATCATCACCGGCAGCGGTGCAATGTGGGACTGGAGTCCCGAGTCGCCCAGTCCGTGGAATGCCTTCTGTACTTCGGTGAAAGAGGTGATCCTGCCTGAGAAACTGACATCTGTCGGTGCATATGCGTTCAGCGGATGCTCGTCTCTTCCGGAGATTGCTCTCAGCGCAGATATTGTCTCGATTGGAAGCGAGGCTTTTGCCGATTGTTCCGGTCTTTCTATCAGCGGTTATACGGGAACGGCAGTGCATGCCTACGCGAGTGCGAACGGAATTTCATTTGTTCCGCTGAATCTGCATGCGGAGACGCCGGTTATTTCCGTAAATCCTTCCTCCGCTGCATACAGAGTCGGAGAAAGTGCCGCTGCGCTTACAGTGAGTGCCTCCGTTTCCGACGGCGGTGAATTGTCATGGCAGTGGTATAAAGCTCTTTCACCGGAAGATGCGGGAGAGTTGATTCCGGGCGCGAAAAGCGAATTTTACACACCGGATATTTCTGCAGTCGGTACAGCGTATTATTATGCGGTTGTCACCAATACCAACGAAGCTTTGTCCGGAACCACTGATGCATCCGTTTCCAGTGCACGGGCGGAGATCACGGTAAGCAGACGGCTGTACATCATTTGTGGAACTGTCACGTCCGAAAACGGCGGCACGGTATCCATTGAACTGCTGCAGAACGGCGAAAATGTTCCCGATGTACTTATTACTGTGGACGTTGATTCTTATATGATCACCGGCGTACCTGCGGGAGAGTATACATTGCGTGTATCCAAGGAAAAACATGTGACCCGTGAATACACGGTGATAATCACAGAGCCGTAACTGTATGAATAAGCAAACAGAGACAGCAGATGATCTGCTGTCTCTGTTTTATCGTCAGTGCCTGCCGCAGGGTTTGTCGAATGCCGGATTGCAGGCGTAGAAGTTTTTCTCATCCATGTGATCCTGTGCCACACGGAGCGCATCACCGAATTTACTCTTTTACACGGATTTTTTTAAATATATGTATACAGTCGACTCACTGATATACCGGCGGCTGCTTCCCGGAAGTGGAATTTAAGGATTCATCGGTGAAACATCTTTTTCACGATTGATATTATATATGTTGTGTGATAAAATATAATTGGAGTCAGAATGCAAAAGGAGAGAAAACGCATGACACGCTTGGAAAACGATCCCCGGCTTGTCCGGGCGATGGAGGAGATATTGCAGGGAGAGCTGCAGAAAGAGGCGCTGTATATCGAACAGGTGAAGCGGGAACCCATATCGGTTCCGGAGACGCTGTACGCCCGCCTTATGGAGCTGCTGCAGGAATATAACAGAAAATACCGCGCACGGCGGAAACGGAATCATATTCTGCTGATCGCCGCAGTGCTTGCCGCACTTCTGCTGGGCGCATGTGTCGCGATTGAGCCGCTCCGCGAAGCTGTATTTGGGGCGATAATTACTAAGTATGAGGATTATTTTGATTTTGAGTGGAAAGAAACTTCTGCGGGCAATGACTTAAGTGATCTGCCCGAAATTCCGTGCACATTTGGATATGTGCCTGAGGGGTATGAGTTGGTGGAGGAGAAGTGTGTATCGGGAGCAGTTTATAAGCGATATGAACGAACACGTAATGACAGTATTGTTTATGAAGTTTATCTGGTGGGGTTGGGAACCATGTATGATATAGATTACACCGTCACATCGGAAATAGTAGAAGAAACAACAATTTTGATTTTCGATGAAAAAGAAAATGAATACAAGCAGTTTATTTGGGCGGATGATCACTATTTCTATAATTTGAGTGGTTTTGTTAAAAAAGAAGAATTGATTAAAATGATTGAAAGTCTTACTTAAATTGTCTGCCAAAGAATGTCTTTGTGTGGCATTTTTAATAATTTTTAGCGAATGAATTTGTCAATGATGACGAAAAAGAATTTTTGATAATACTTTTTTCGAAAAAGTGAGCTACTTTTTTGTTGTTATTTGTTAGTTAAAACAGAGCCCTGAAAGGCTCAATACATTTTTTTGGAGGTGAAAACGATGAAAAAGGTTTTGATTTCGTGCATGTGTCTCCTGTTATGTGCAACGTTATGTATGCCCACCTTTGCACAGACAATTTCTCCCAGGTGGGAGGGGGCAAATAGTGTTCACTGCTCCCTTTCTTTCAGTGGAACGACTGGCGTTGTTGCAGCATCGATCACTGGTGGAATTAATGTAACTTCCATGCAGGGAACACTGAAGCTGTACTGGGGAATTCTCAAGATCAAAGAGTGGACGATCAATGAAAGTGACAACACGTGGAATGTTCTTGAGACTTTCGATGCAGTCAGCGGCAGAAATTACAAGCTGAAGCTGAGCGCGAAAGTGTATACCAGCGATGCGGTAGATGACATTTCCGACGAGTACAGCGCCGAATGCCCGTAATGCTTCGGCACCATTCCGGTCATGCGGAGAGATGTGATAAAGACACTTTCCTACATGATCCAACCCCGGGGAGCGCACAACTCCCCAATCCAATAATCAAAATTAAAAAAAAGAAGAGGTGTGTTGCAAATGCCGGAAATAGCGGCTTTGGCAGAGTATACACTTGAGGACAGACACAGACGGGGTGAAACACAGTTTACCTATGCCGGACACTGCGGAATCAGTACGGAATTTCTGAGCCTCATCGAGAGGGGCAAAGCAAATCCGTCACTGGGAACCATACAGAAGATCGCGGCATATATCGGTGTTCCCGTGTCGGAAATGCTGGAAATCCCGCAGGATGCGGAGGCGTAAACCTATTTTCCGCATTCTGCCCGTTGGCATCTCCTGCGTATTCT
>SVTS01000100.1 GCA_015063645.1 Oscillospiraceae bacterium
GAATTCCTGTCCGTACGCGAGCCCGATACCCGCAAGAAGGGCAGAGGCGCTGAGATCGGTATGATCCGCTACCTGAAGGATTTCGATGATGAAACCAGGGCGCTGATCAACGCTGAGCTGGATCTCCGTTACTTCACTCCCGTGATTCAGAAGATCCTCTCCGTCAAGGATAAGTTCGGTTACTCTTACTGGGAAGCCGAAACGACCGCCGGTAAGGTTTCCTTCGTTCTGAATAACCCCTTCAGCCAGATCCGCGTGCTGGAGGATATGCGTATCTATATCTCCGATATGGACGGTAACAGCTTCGTAATTCCGGATCCCTCCAAACTGGACCGTTCCAGCTACCGCCGTATTGAGGTGTATATCTGATTTCCCGGCAATCCCGAACAAAAATCAATGAGAGGAAAACTCCGCCGGCAAATGCCGCGGAGATCAGGTTTCCGATATGAAACTGATGTATGAGCTTGGCGCAGAAGATCAGGCGGCGCTTGATGCCGCGAAAATCGAAGGCGAAAAGCTGATGTACTGCGTTCCGTTCAATATTTACGGCGAAGCATTTGTGAACGGTTATACCGCCGTCACCGACCGCCGCATCTATTGTATTCTGAACGGCAGCATCGTCGGACAGTATGAGCTTGCCCGCTGCCGGGATTTCAAAACGGAAGTTATGTACGGCAACTGCGGATTCTATGCGGTGTACGATGATTCCACAACCCTCATCTGCCGCTTTATTTCCGGACGCAACCTGCCGCGCTACTCCGTTATGATCAAGGCATGCGGAATGCTTGCTGACCGCATCCGTGCGGGTGAGAAGCCCGGTGAGCCCGTAACCAACAGCGAACCGGAGCGCTTTTGCCCGAAGTGCGGACGTCCCTTCATTCAGGGTACCATGATGTGCCCCTTCTGCCGCAGTAAAAAAGAAGTATACAAAAAACTCTGGGGACTGACCAAAGGTCTTCGCCTGATGCTCATGTTCCCGATGGTTGTAGCGGCTTTCTCGGTTGCATTCCAGTTCATTGTTCCCGCAATCCAGAAAAATGCCGTCAACAACTATATTACCAATGAATCCATCCGTCCCGTGCTTGCGGGAAGTCCCGAGATGCGCGGATTCATCGCGATTATCGTTGCGATTGTTTCCATCGACTTGTTCCAACGTCTGCTTGGCGTTATCCAGGGACGTCTGAATGCCATCTCCGGTAATAAATTCACGCTGATGATGCGTGCACTGCTGTACGAGAAGATCCAGAATCTGTCTCTGGCATCCATCGGCAATAAGTCTACCGGTGACCTTATGGGTCGAATCACCGGCGACGTAAGCGCGGTGCAGAGCTTCATGACCGGTCAGCTTCCCAGTCTGTTTGTTCAGTTTGCTTCGTTCATTCTGGCAATCATCCTCCTTGTGTGGCTGAATCCCTTGATGAGTCTCTTCGTATTCGTTCCGATTCCGCTGGTTGTCTACCTGATCGCCAAGTTCTGGGAAACCGTCCAGTTCCGTAACCAGAAAAACTGGATGCTGGGACGCCGCGTGAACCAGCTGCTGCAGGACACCCTGAACGGCATCCGCGTAGTCAAGACCTTCGGTTCCGAGGAGCGCGAGATTCAGAACTTCGCCAATGCCACCGCCCGTTCCTCCGCACAGACAGAATCCAACGCCAAGCTGTTTGATACGGTATTCCCGCTGCTCGGCTTTGCCGTACGCTTCGGCAGCTACCTGATTCTGTTCTATGGTAACTTCATGGTGTTCAACGGCGATATGACCATCGGTGATCTGCACCAGTTCAACTCCTATGCGAATATCATCTACGGACCGCTGATGTATATCACCACGATTCCGAGAAGTATTTCCAACTTCCTTACCTCCCTCGGTAAGGTTCTGGAGATCCTGGAAGAGGAGCCCGAGGTTGCCGATATCAGCATGCCTATCGATATCCGCGTTGAGGGTGATATCTCCTTCAAGAACGTGACTTTCGGTTATGAAACCTATAACCCCGTTCTCGAAAACATCAATCTGGATGTCAAGAAGGGCGAGATGATCGGTATCGTCGGTCATTCCGGTTCCGGTAAGACAACGCTGATCAACCTGCTGATGCGTCTGTATGACGTAACGGAAGGTTCGATCACAATTGATGACGTAAATATCAAGGATATTTCCCAGAATGCACTCCGTTCCCAGATCGGTGTCGTGCTGCAGGAGACCCACCTGTTCTCCGGTTCTATCCGTGATAATATCCGTTATTCAAAGCCGCTGGCTTCCGATGACGAGGTAGTTGCCGCCGCCAAGCTGGCAAATGCCCATGACTTCATCGTCAGCCTGCCTGAGGGATATAACACGATGGTGGGCGAAAAGGGTTATTCGCTCTCCGGCGGTGAAAGACAGCGTGTGGCTATCGCACGTGCGCTGATCCATGACCCGCAGATTCTGATTCTGGACGAGGCTACCGCCGCTCTCGATACCGAGACGGAAAAACTGATCCAGGATGCTATCAATAAGCTGACGGAGAACCGTACTACCTTCGCCATCGCGCACCGTCTTTCCACGCTGCGTAATGCGGACCGTCTGATCGTGCTTGACCGCGGTAAGATGGTAGAGTGCGGAACCCATCAGGAACTGCTGGATCAGAAGGGATTCTACTGGCGCCTTGTTATGGCACAGCGTCAGGATTCCGGTATGGTCAAGAAAAGCGGAAAAGTTTCCTGAGTGAATACGACAGGGAACCTTGTGTACAAGGTTCCCTGTAATTTTTTCTGTGAAAACAGCTGAACTTCCGTTCAGCTGTTTTTGATTTTATACCAGAATGCCGCAGAGCTGCAGCGGAACGCTGGTTTCTTTGTTGGATACAAGCCGGATGGATTTGATGGCAGTTTCGGGACGGGGATTTTTGTACGTCCATGCATACAGGGCAGAGTCCCTGCCGTCCAGCTGTACGGGCAGAACATCGGTAAAGTACATCGCTGCATCGAGCCAATCGTCGTTCATTGTACAGCGCGGCGGCTTCTCGGTGATCTTGCCTTCGGTATTGTCCTGGCTCTCGTCATCAAAGCGTTTTTCACCCGCATCCGGATACCGCCAGGAGAAATCACTGTGCAGGCTGCCCACGGCAACACCGAATTCGACCGGGACAGATGTGTAGATACCGTCTTCATACTCAATCACGTAATGGGCAAGAATCCTCGGGCTGGAATCCTGGAAGAACCACGTGAATACACGCTTCGGCACATCACGGTCAGTGAAATCGGCACCGTGCAGGAAGGTGATAGTGTCGCACTTCCTGTCGGGGGCAATCACGGCTTCCGCCGCGGAGGATGCAAAGGAAATCTTACCGTCCGGAGCGATCCGGCTGAGGGAAGGCAGAATAAATTCCGCATCTGCGGCAGCGGAGACTGCCTGTGTTTTCTCGGGATTTTCTACAGGAAGGAAAGCAGTGTTCTGCGTGCATGCTTCACCGCGGATAATAGCGCGGATGTCAGCCAGCTTCTGTGCTGTGCGCATCAGGAATTCACGGCGGCGGTCGCATTCGTAATCTGCCTGCCAGAGAACTGCGGAGGAGAATACGAATTCCATAAACCAGCCGTTGCGTCCGATCTCATCCTCATTGGCAACGCACCATGTGGATACTTCCGCACCCATTACATTGCCGGTTTGGGAACGTTTCTGCCAGTTATCAAGCGAGGATCCGCGGAAATTACCGTAGATCTCCTTAATGCCGCGATCGAGGAAGCCCTTCTCTGTGAAATTGCCCTGTGAATGATACCAGTCCAGCATGACAATGTCCCGCGGAACTTTGTCAATAGCTTCATAGGTGGCAGGGAGGAGCCAGCGTCTGCCGAATCGGTCGGTCGTATCCAGTGCCTGACCGCCGCTCCGCTTGCCGTTGAATGCGATGAAGTCCTGCAGCTTTTCGCCCCACATCCAGACTTCCACGCCCATGGCTTTGTAATGCTCGTGCAGACGGCAGATCTCGCCGGCAAGAAGCTCATGCCCGCTCTTGCCGCGGCAGCGCGGGCAGTATCCGAGGATGCGCACTTCATCGTGCCCGATCGAAACTTTATCGTACTGCAGTACTTCGTGAATTTCATCCGCTACATCAAAGTACAGCTGATAGCTTGCGTCGTTGGAGGGGCAGTATGTGTCCGGAAAAGGCTCGTAAGGACGCTCCGCGATCTCGCGGTGAGCCAGCGTCAGATAATAGGAGTGGCTCAGCGCCTGAATTTCGGGGATCAACTCCATGCCGCGTCCGCGGACATAGGCGGCAATCTCTTTCATCTGTTCCTGCGTCAGCACACCGCCGCCGGCAAGTTCCACGTGCGTGGAATTCTTCCAGTCTGCCTGGGAGCTCTGGATCCCTCTGGGACCACCCTGATAGGAGCGGGCTTCACGGCAGAATTTACGCCATGCATCGTTGATTTCCGGATGACGCTTGTATTCCATACCGCCGCCGATCTCCAGAATCAGCGTGTTGTATTTCAGATGCGCCAGCGCATCGATGATCCGGCAGAATTCGCCGATTCCGTCTGCGGGAGGCAGATACATATGTACACCGCGTACTGCCTTGTACGGTTCATCTGCGATGCGGCAGAAGGGAAGGGTGCCGGTTTCGCTGACCAGCTGGGACAGCGTAGCGGCGGCATAAATAAATCCTCTCAGAGAACGGGCGCGGATCTCCGCGGTCTCACTGATGCGGATTTCATAGCCCTCTTTATTGCTGATCGCTTCATCCTGAATCAGGCGGATATTTCCGTCACCTTCGGTGAGCGGAAGCGTGTACAGCGCATGCAGAAATGCTGCAAGAGCATAGCGGCTGTCTTCGTCAGCGGAAACAAATCCACCCGGCGTAAACGTGCCCTGCTGCCATTCTGTCTCACGCGGCGTGGGGTACAGATGCTGAAATTTCATAATCTACCTCCAAGAATTGTTTGCTTATTCATATTTATTATAATACAGTTCTGCCGGTAAGTCAAGACAATGCATAGATTTTCAAATCGAGACAAAATCCCGTTTTTGTCTTGACAAATGCCGATCAGTATGCTATAATTTTAAAAATGAGAACGAATCTCAAATTCGGAGTAAACCATGCCATACATGACCAATCACAAAAAGCGTATTCTGGATTTTCTCAGCCGCCATCATGAGCGGCATTTCACTATTGAGGAGATCATTGAGGAATTGTCCGTGGGCGATACACGTCCCGGCAGAAGTACCGTCTACCGCCAGATGTCTGCACTGCTTGAGGATGGTGTTGTGCGCCGCTTTGAGGCACCCGACCAGAAATCCTTTGTCTATCAGTACGCGGTGGGGATCGACTGCGAACATCATTTCCACCTGAAATGCTCCCGCTGCGGTAAACTGGTTCATATGGAATGTGATCAGCTGCGCGAGGTACAGCATCATATTCTGGAAGAACACGGATTCCGCATCGGCGGCAGTTCTATCATTTACGGAATCTGTGCGGACTGTACACCGGCTGTTTCCGCTCACTGAGGAGATTATATGAAACGAATTATTGCTTTGCTTCTTGCCGCACTGATGTGTGCCGCTGTTCTGAGCGGATGTGCGGCGGATGCGGATGACGGACGGCTGAGTATTGTGACCACCACCTTTCCGCCGTACGATTTTGCCCGGGCAATTGCAGGCGATTATGCGGGGATCACCATGCTGATGGATCCCGGCACAGAGCCTCATACCTTTGATCCGACTCCCCGTGATATCCGCACGATTCAGAACTGCGATATTTTCATCTACGGCGGCGGTGAGTCCGACGCATGGATGGACAGTATTCTCGCATCCGTGGATACATCGGAGATGATCATTCTCTCCATGACTTCGCTTGTGGATCTTCTGGAAGAAGAAACGCAGGAGGGCATGACAACGGATCACGAGACTGAAAACTGTGATGACCCGACCCACGCACATGCAGCTTATGACGAGCATGTGTGGACTTCTCCCGCCAATGCGGCGGTGATCGCAGCGGCAATCCGCGATGCCGTCTGTGAAGCGGATCCTGAAAACCGTACGGTATATGAAGCCAACGCCGCAGCATATATCGCCGGGATCGAGGCGCTTTCCGCCGATTTCTCAGCGATGATCGCGCAGGCACAGCATAAAACCGTGATTTTCGCCGATCGTTTCCCGTTTCTCTATTTTGTGCGGGAATTCGGACTTGATTATTATGCGGCGTTTCCCGGATGTGCCGAAAAAACGGAGCCGGGAGCACAGACGATTGCCCACCTGATCGAAAAAGTAAAGGCGGAGAAGATCCCTGCCGTATTCTATACGGAATTTTCCAATCAGCAGCTGGCGGACTCCATCTGTGAAGCGACAGGTGCCGAAAAGATGTTGTACCATTCCTGTCATAACGTATCCAAAGCGGATTTTGATGCCGGTGTCACCTATGTGTCCCTGATGCGGAAAAATCTGGAGAATCTCAGAGGAGCACTGAACGGATGACACAGATTCAATGTGAAAACATATCCCTGGCATATGACGGCATCGTGGTTGCCAGGGAGATCAATTTTTCTCTGCACGCAGGGGAGTACCTCTGCATTGTCGGGGAAAACGGCTCCGGTAAAAGCACGCTGATCAAAGGTCTGCTGGGACTTATGCCGCCCCACAGCGGCAGGATCGTCTTCGGTGACGGACTGACCCACCGCGAAATCGGCTATCTTCCCCAGCAGAGTGATGTGCAGAAGGATTTTCCCGCCAGCGTACGGGAGATCGTGCTCAGCGGCTGCATTGAGCGCGGCGGCAGATCTCTGTTTTATTCCCGGGCACAGCGGCAGAATGCCGCAGCGGCGATGGAGAAACTGGGGATTACGGATATCGCTTCCGCCTGCTACAGAGAACTTTCCGGCGGTCAGCAGCAGCGTGTCCGCCTGGCACGCGCTTTGTGTGCGGCAAATCGGATGCTTCTGCTGGACGAGCCCACAACGGGGCTGGATCCCGTGGTGAGTGCGGAATTCTATGCCATCATCGAGCGGCTGAACCGTGAAGACGGTATTACGGTGATCATGGTTTCTCATGATACGGGTGTGCCGCTTCGGCATGCAACGCATGTGCTTCATCTGAAACAGAAGCCGCTGTTCTTCGGCACAAAGGATGCGTATCTGCAGTCCGATGCCGGAAAAAATTTCCTTGGAGGATGCGCCGATGGCGATGTTTCTTGAAATGTTCCGCTATCCGTTCATGGTGCGGGCGCTGATTGTCGGATCTCTTGTGTCGCTGTGCGCGGCACTTCTGGGGGTCAGTCTGGTGCTGAAACGGTATTCCATGATCGGTGACGGTCTGTCCCATGTGGGCTTTGGCGCACTTGCCGTGGCGGCTGTTCTGAATCTTGCTCCGCTGAAGGTGGCGATTCCCGTGGTGGTGATCTCTGCCTTTTTTCTGCTTCGCCTCAGAGAAAGCAGCAAGCTGAAAGGCGATTCCGCCATCGCCGTGATTTCCACCTCTGCTCTGGCATTCGGCGTGCTTGTGCTGTCCCTCGGCGGCGGTGTGAATACAGATGTGTATAACTATATGTTCGGCAGTATCTATGCCATGAGTGGTGATGACGTGATTCTCAGCGTGATCCTCAGTGCTGTGGTGCTGGTACTGTTTGTGCTGTTCTATAACCGGATTTTTGCCGTGACGTTTGATGAAAATTTTGCCCGAGCCGGCGGTCTGCATACGGATGCGTACAATCTGCTGATTTCCGCACTGACTGCAGTCACCATCGTGCTCGGCATGCGGATGATGGGCGCTATGCTGATCTCTGCGCTGATTATTTTCCCGGCACTCAGCTCCATGCGTCTGTTCAAGACATTCCGTTCCGTTGTGCTTTCTTCCGCTGTTATCGCGGTTCTTTGCTTCTGGTGCGGCATCACAGCTTCCTATATGCTGGATACGCCCGGCGGAGCAAGTGTGGTGCTGGTGAATCTGGCTGTTCTGCTGATCAGCGGCGGTCTGGCAGTGATCCGGGCACATCGGCGGGGATAAGAGCGTATGAAAAAACAGGTAATAGGAATTCTGGCGCACGTGGATGCGGGAAAAACCACCCTGTCCGAGGCACTTCTGTATACGACGGGAAAAATCAAGAAACTGGGGCGCGTGGACTGGCGCAATACGTATCTGGATACGCATGATCTGGAAAGAGAGCGCGGGATCACCATATTCTCCAAGCAGGCGCTGATCTCTTCGGATAATCTGCAGATCACCCTGCTGGATACCCCCGGACATGTGGATTTCTCTGCGGAAACAGAGCGGACTTTGTCCGTTCTGGATTATGCGATTCTGGTAATCAGCGCATCCGAGGGCGTGCAGGCGCATACGGTGACGCTATGGCATCTTTTGACACGTTACCGCGTGCCATCTTTTGTTTTTGTGACAAAAATGGATCAGCCGGACTGTGACCGCGCATCCATCATGAAGGCACTGCATGACGAACTCAGCACAGGATGTGTGGATTTCACCGCCGCGGAGGATCTGGCAGAACGCATCGCCATGACCGATGAAACCGTGCTGGATGCCTATCTGGAGAGCGGAACGGTGGAGGATGCAGCTATCATCCGCCTGATTGCTGAACGAAAACTGTTCCCCTGTATTTTCGGCAGCGGTCTGAAACTGGAGGGCGTGGATGACCTTCTGCGTGTGCTGGAACAGTACACGGAAGAGAAAGTCTATCCCACCGCACCGTTCGGTGCAAAAGTGTATAAAATCGCCCATGATAAGAACGGTACCCGTCTGACCTATATGAAAATCACCGGCGGAAGCCTTTCCGTTCGGCAGTCGCTTCGTTATCTGCCTCTGGGCAGTGATGAAGAGATTGAAGAGAAAATTACCGGTATCCGGCTGTATTCCGGGGCGAAATTTGATCAGGCGGACAGTGTCAGCGCAGGCGATGTCTGTGCCGTAGTCGGTCTGAGCGGAAGCTATGCCGGGCAGGGAATCGGCGCCGAGAGCGGTGCCGTCCAGCCGTATCTGGAGCCGGTGCTCCGATATCGGATTGCACTGCCCATGGAGGAGGATCCCCGGCTGCTTCTCCCCAAACTGCAGACGCTGGAAGAGGAAGAACCGCTTCTGCACATTGTATGGAATGAACGCTTCGGCGAAATACATGCACAGATCATGGGCCCTGTGCAGACGGAAGTGCTGGTCAGCCTGATCGCGGAGCGATGCGGCGTGGACGTCAGCTTCGAGGACGGACGGATCCTTTATAAGGAGACGATCCGCGGTGCCGTCGAGGGTGTTGGACATTACGAACCCCTGCGGCATTATGCGGAGGTGCATCTTATGCTGGAACCGCTGCCTGCGGGAAGCGGACTTGTGTTCGATACCGCCTGCAGCGAGAATTTCCTTGAGCGAAACTGGCAGAGACTGATCCTGACCCATCTGGAAGAAAAACAGCATCCCGGCGTGCTCACCGGCTCGCCGATCACGGATATGAAGATCACGCTCGTTTCCGGACGGGCACATCTGAAGCATACCCAGGGCGGTGATTTCCGTGAATCCACCTACCGTGCAGTGCGTCAGGGACTGATGTGCGCGTACGCGCGGGGGAATGCGGTTCTGCTGGAACCGTATTATGCGTTCCGACTGGAAGTGCCCGCGGAAAACATCGGAAGGGCGATCACAGACATCCTTGCCCGCTACGGCAGTGTGGATGAACAGAACGGGGACGGTGTTATCGCCATCCTCACGGGGCGTGCGCCTGTTTCCGCCATCGGTGATTATGCCCGCGAGGTGGCGGCATACAGCCACGGCAAAGGCAGATTCACCTGCCGTATGGAGGGATATTTCCCCTGCCATAATACGGAGGAGGTGCTGGAGCATTTCGGGTATGACCCCACAGCCGATATGGACAATCCTCCGGGATCGGTATTCTGTGCCCACGGTGCCGGATTTGCCGTTCCGTGGGATCTTGTGCCGGAATATATGCACCTTGAAGGCATAAAACCGGAGAAGGAAGAGGAACTGCAGCCCCTTGATAAACCCAAAGTTATCGAGAAAAATCTGGATATCGACGAAAAAGAGCTGGAAGCCATCATGGAACGGGAATTCGGGCCGATCCGCCGGCGCGTATACGGGGATATCAAGCATCCCCGTACCATCGTGGCCTCCCCGCAAAAATCCAAAAAGTCCCTCTACATCATCGACGGGTATAACGTGATCTTCGCCTGGGATGAGCTGGCAAAGACGGCAAAACATGATCTTGCGCAGGCAAGAGAAAAGCTGTGCGATATTCTCGCCAACTATCAGGCGTTTATCGAGCGGGAGATGATCCTGGTCTTTGATGCTTACAACGTAAAAGGCGCTGTTGAGCGGAAACTGGAATATCAGGGACTGCATGTTGTGTATACAAAAGAGGGTGAGTTGGGCGACGTGTATATTTCCCGACTGATCCGGGAGATAGGACGGGACTATTCCGTGCGGCTTGTCACCTCCGACGGATTGATCCAGCTGCAGGCGGTAAGCTCCGGTGTGCTCCGTATGTCTGCCAGAGAATTCCGCGAGGAAGTCCTCTCCGTGGATAAAGACATTCAGGCGATGCTGCAGAAGCTGATTGACGACGCCGATAAAGCGTCAAAATCCCAGCGGCGGGAAATCCGCGGAATGGAATAAAGAAAGCGATCCGAGTTAGGCGGGTGTCCGTAAAACAGTTAAGCGTCCCTATGAAAAGTTCATAGGGACGCTTTTTTTCGTAATCATGCGGCAGCGCCCAATGCTCCTTTGTGTAAAGCCGCACAATACGCACTACACCGAAGGGGGTGTATAGAAGTGCGCCCTTTATCTGTTCGACAAATTGGAATTTATCGTTCTTTTACTATTGAGATAAAATTCTGGATAATCCCTTTCTTTATCATTACAGTTACACCAATAACAATAATCAATGTTGCAACTGCGCTTACAATCAAAGGGTGATGATTCT
>SVTS01000101.1 GCA_015063645.1 Oscillospiraceae bacterium
GGAAAGGAACTTCGGCGTTTGAGATGGTCCTTTCCCCTGCCCGCGGCATTCGCCGCGGAAAAGGCTGAATTTGTTTATTTTGATGTGTCTGCAACCTTAAGTTAATGACATTGGGGACGTAAGGCAATGCCTTTTTTACAAAAGTCCCTCCCCGTTTTTCGCTTTCCCCTTGACAATTCCCCCCTCGGATGCTATCATTATTGCATAGAATACACCCGCGCAAGGCGGGTTATAAAGGAGATCCTCATGAAAGAAAAACTGAAGCTGGGAACAGCCTATCATTCCAACCGTATTCTCCGTCACGTGGAAGAAGACATGGTAGACATCGTAAACCACAACATGAATCTGGTGGTACACATGCTGACCCACAACGACATGGACCGTCACTGGCAGGTGATGAAGGACGTTGTGGAGATCTCCGAAGAGAAGGGGCTGGAAGTCTGGGTGGACAACTGGGGCATCGACTGCGGCCCCGGCGACAAAGCATATTTCACGGGCATCTGTCCTGAGGCAAAGGCGATGTTCTCCGACGGCACGCCCTCCCGTCTGAAGCCCTGCTACAACTCTCCCGAGTTCCGTGCATTCACCCGTGAGTGGATCGACATGGTCTCGAAGATCGGCGGCAAGGCAATCTTCTGGGATGAACCCCATCTGGAATCAAACGGCGAGAAGTACACCTGCTGGTGTCCCCGCTGCCGCAAGATGTTTGAGGAGAAATACAACCGTCCGATGCCGGCTCTGATGGATCCGGACGTTGCGGAATTCCGAACGGCTACTATCGTGGATTACTTCACGGAAATGACAAACTACGCCCACGAAAAGGGGCTGATCAACACCGGATGCATCATGTTCAGCGCCTCTCACGGCATCAGCCTGGACTCCATTGACCGGATGCTGGCGATCCCGCACTTTGACAACGTGGGATGCGATCCCTACTGGTGCGGCCGCGTAAGCGAAGCGCCGGATATCTATGAGTACGTATACAGCCGCTCGAAGAAGGGTGTGGACACCGCCAATCAGTTCGGCAAGGATCACAACATCTGGATTCAGGCATATTCCTTCCCGGCAGGCCGCGAGGATGAGATTGTGATCGCCTCCGAGGCGGCGTATGACGCAGGTGCGCGGACGATTCTGACCTGGTCCTTCCGCGGCGGCGAATCCAACAACTACCGTGCCGCAAACACGGACCGCATCTGGCAGATCACCGGCGAGGCGTTCGGCAGACTGAGAAGCCGCTGGTACGATGAAATTATGGCGGATATCCGAAAAAAATACTGAATGATCCAGGGAGGAACAAATGAGCAAATTAAAATTTGACCTTTCATCAGTTGTCAATTATATACCGATAACCTGCGTTGCTCACGTCGCCGGATTTGTTATCCAATTGCTGGGAAGCACCTTTGCCTCAGAGTATAGCGGTGCTGATTCCGCGCGGACTTTTTTCGGTATTTTCACCCTTTGCTGCACACTCATCGCTCCGTATGTTATTCTGTTCTTTGTTCTGAAGAAGAAATTGCCTGAACACTATGCACCGGAAGACGGGAAACTGTTGTGGCTGAAATCAGGGCTGTTCTATATGCTTCCGGGAGAAATTGTTCGTTTGGTGATTAACATGCTTCCTGTGCCGGCGCTTCATTTTGGCGTTATCTTTGGGATGCCGGCATATCAGCTGTATTTCTCCACATATGCCATATGGAGCGGACGGTATTGGGAAATACGCTCTGAACCGTCTTCAGCGGATACGATGGCATTTCTGATCTGCTATCTTGTGTATCTTGTGATTCATATGGCGATCATGACAGCGATCTATTATTATTTCTGGAGAAAAGCACGCAAAGAGCATCAGCAGTGGCTGGAGACACGCAAGACACAGAGTGAATATTAAATCATCCCCGACCATGACAGCTGCGGCACTTTGCCGCCTTTTGCAAGAACACAAAATTTTACGGTAAGGTGACTCACAATGATCACACAGTTTCACAAAGGCGGGCACATTCAGGGAATCGCCCGCGATCTCGACGGAAATATCTACTGTTCTTTTACCACAGAGCTGATCAAGTATTCCCCGGAGGGGGAGCTTCTCGGATCGGTGAACGGTCTGACGGGGCATCTGGGCTGTCTTGCATCCGGTGCGGACGGACGGATCTGGGGCTCTCTTGAATACAAGAACGACTCCATCGGCAGCGGCATTCTCCGCCGCACGGGCACCGAATTCTCCGGCAACGGGTTCTACGCGGTGATTTTCGACGGATCAAAAATTGACCGCATGAACATGAACGCGACGACGGACGGTGTGATGACAGCGGTCTATCTCGCCGAGGTCGCGGCGGATTACGAATATGAAACCGAGCTGACCGGCGGCGGACTGCTGAAGCACCGCTTCGGCTGCTCCGGCATTGACGGCATGACATTTGCCCCCGCGCCGGGTGATCCCGACGGGAAGCCGCTGCTCTGCGTGGCATACGGTATCTACCGGGACGTGAACCGCACGGACAACGATTATCAGGTAATTCTGGCATACGATACAGAAAAGTGGGACAGCTATGCCCTTCCGCTCCGTCAGGATGCGATGCACACAAGCGGTCCAGCAGCGCCCGACGGTAAGTATTTCATCTTCACCGGCAACACCACTTTCGGTGTGCAGAATCTGGAATATGATGCGGAAAACGGACGGATGGTGATGGCGGTCTACAACGGCAAGAAGCCGATCTATCCGAATCATCCGATGTATATCGCGGACTGGAAAGCCGCGCCGAAGCATCAGCGCCTCGTCGGATTTGGTGACGGCACGGAGGGCGACACCGTTCCGCTGTGGTGCGCCGGTCTGTATGATGCGGACAGCGGCATCTACGGCTGGGATTTCCCCCACGGTTCCACGGGAATGATCTGTCTCGGCGGCGGCGAGTGGCTCTTCTCCCATCCTACAAAATCCGAGGAGGGATTCTCTTCGGAGATCACCGTACACCGCTGGGTCGGTACCACACCGGATGGGTTTAAGTAAAGAGAAACGCTGGAGGGACTTTTTGAAAAAAAGCCCCCCAGACCCCTTCAAAAACTTTATACTGATACACAAATAAAGTGCAGCGAAACTTTACGAAAGAGTTTCGCTGCACTTTATTTGGTTTTGTTCAAAAGGTTTTTGGGAAGGGTGCGGGAAACCCCTTTTAACAAAAGGGGTTTCCCGCATCTCTTTTTACATAAATCCCATAATCACCCTCGCCTCGCAGAGAAGATACTGCGCGAAGGCGTCGCGGGTATCGGAGGGATGGCGTCCGGCGGTGATCTCGTAGTTGAACAGACCGTTGAATCCGATGGCGGAGAGCCCCTGCATCGCATCTTTCCAGTCGACCGTACCGCAGAACGGCGGCACATGATCATCCCCCCACGCCACATTGTCATTCACATGGAGTACTTTCAGGCGATTACCTACATAGACGAGTGCTTCGGACTGCTTCAGCCCGTTTATATGCGCGTGACCGAAATCCCAGCACACGCCGATGCCCAGTGCGTCGGCGATCCCGCACAGTTCCTCCGGCGTGCCGCAGAAGCGGTGTACCGGATAATGCTGCGGCACCTGCCGCATGTTCTCCACCACAATATTCACACCGATTTTCGCCGCATAATCGGCAAACGGCGCCAGATGCGCCATCACAGAATCGTATTCCGCCTGCCTGTTGAAATTTTCTGCAGGAACAGTGGTGGTATTCGGATGCAGAACCGCATAGTCTACCCCCAGCCGCTTTGCGGCATCCATACAGCGGAGCATATCCGCAGAAAAACGCGCATCAAACGCCGCATCCTGCCCGATTTTCGTGCTGAAGGGCAGATGGCACACCTCAAAACGGATACCTTCCGTCTCCGATGCCTCCCGTGCCGCATCAATGATTTCGCTGCCGCTGCCCTGCACCGTTTTCATCAGCCCCATCGGAAAATCCATCGCGTCAAAACCATTCCGCTTCATAAAAGCCACACCCGCCCGTACATACGCCGCCACATCCTCCTTCGGATAACTGTGCAGGTTCAGCGTAGACGAAATTCGCAGCTTTGCCATATTCCATCCTCCTGTTCAAAAGTTTTTGAAAGGGGTACGGGGGAATCTTTTTGAAAAAGATTCCCCCGCGTTCTCTCTTACTTAAAATATTTCACAGCCGCCTCAAACATGCGGATATCGGTGTTGCCGGGTACGTTCTGATACAGACCCTTGCCCACACGCTCGGAGTGACCCATCTTACCCAGAACACGTCCGTCGGGAGAGGTGATGCCCTCGATCGCCATAGCGGAGTTGTTGGGGTTGAAGTGTACGTCGTCGGTGGGATTGCCGTCCAGATCCACGTACTGGGTAGCGATCTGACCGTTCTTCGCCAGCTCTGCGATAACCGCGTCGGAAGCGAGGAATCTGCCCTCACCGTGGGAGATCGGCACCGTAACGATGTCGCCCACGTTCATCAGCGACAGCCACGGAGACTTGTTGGATGCGATTCTCGTCTGCACCAGCTTGGACTGGTGACGTCCGATGGTGTTGAAGGTCAGCGTCGGGCAGTCCGCATCGGTGTCGATGATCTTGCCGTAGGGCACCAGACCCAGCTTGATCAGTGCCTGGAAGCCGTTGCAGATACCGCACATCAGACCGTCGCGCTTCTCCAGCAGCTCGGTCACCTTCTCCTTGACGGATGCACCGCGGAAGAACGCTGTGATGAACTTGCCGGAGCCGTCCGGCTCGTCGCCGCCGGAGAATCCGCCGGGTACGAAGATCATCTGGGACTTCTCAATCTCTGCCGCAAATTCCTCAGCGGAACGGGCAACAGCGTCGGAGGTCAGGTTGCGGATGACGAACAGCTTCGCCTCAGCGCCTGCCGCTTCCACAGCCTTGGCGGAATCGTACTCGCAGTTGGTGCCCGGGAATACGGGAATCAGCACGCGGGGACGGGCGACCTTCACCGCCGGTGCGCGGCGCTCGGTTGCCTCATAGGAATAAGCGGGCAGAGTCTTCGCCTTATCTGTGATGTTGCAGGGATAGACCTTCTCCAGTCTGGATTCGTAAATCTTTGCGATCTCACAGCCGCAGAGCTTTTCATCCCCCATAGTGAAGCAGCCGTCAGCGGCAGTAACGCCCAGCGTCTCACCCTCGCTGCAGCCGTCTGCCATCTCGCAGACGAATGCACCGTAGGCGTGGCTGAACAGCTTTTCCAGAGAAACGGATGCATCAAAGGCAAAGCCCAGACCGTTGCCCATCGCCATCTTCATGACAGCCTCGGCGATTCCGCCGTAGCCGGGCGTGTAGGCGGCAAGGATCTTACCCTCGCGCATCAGTGCGGTGATCTTGTTCCACAGTGCCTTCAGGGATGCGGCGTCGGGGATGCCTGCCTCGGTATAAGCGGGAGCGAGCAGAGCCACGCGGTGTCCTGCCGCCTTGAATTCACCCGTCACGATCTCGTCGGTCTTACCGGTGGTAACCGCGAAAGAAACCAGCGTCGGCGGAACGTCCAGATCCTCGAAGGAACCGCTCATGGAGTCCTTGCCGCCGATGGAGCCGATACCCAGATCCAGCTGTGCGTCCAGCGAGCCGAGCAGAGCGGAGAGCGGCTTGCCCCAGCGTGCGGGATCCTTGCCGGGCTTCTCGAAGTATTCCTGGAAGGTCAGATATACATCCTCCGCGGATGCGCCTGCGGCGATCAGCTTGGATACGGATTCCACCACTGCCAGATATGCACCGCGGTACGGGCTGGCGGAGGTGATTTCGGGGTTGTAGCCCCATGCCATGTAGGAGCAGGTGTCGGTGTCACCGGTCTCGGTGGAAATCTTGTGCGCCATCGCCTGGATGGGCGTGCGCTGATACTTGCCGCCGAAGGGCATCAGGATCGTGCCTGCGCCGATGGTGGAGTCAAAGGTTTCGGAAAGTCCGCGCTTGGAGCACACGTTGAGATCGCCTGCCAGCGCCTTGAAGCCCTCCGTAAAGGAAGCGGGCACTGCCATTTTCGCCTCAGCGGGTGCAGGAGCAGCAATGGTAATGTGCTTTTCAGCACCGTTGGAATTGAGGAATTCGCGGGAGATGTCCACGATCTTCTTGCCGCGCCAGAACATGGTCAGGCGGGCATCATCGGTAACGCGTGCAACCACGGTTGCCTCCAGATTCTCTCTGGCGGCGATCTCGCAGAAGCGGGCCACGTCGGCTTCCTCTACGACCACTGCCATTCTCTCCTGGGATTCACTGATGGCAAGTTCGGTGCCGTCCAGACCCTCATACTTCTTCGGAACGGTATCCAGATCAATATCGAGACCGTCGGCAAGCTCGCCGATGGCAACGGATACGCCGCCTGCGCCGAAGTCATTGCAGCGCTTGATCAGGCGGGACGCCTCGGGATCACGGAAGAGTCTCTGCAGCTTACGCTCCTCAGGAGCGTTGCCCTTCTGCACTTCCGCGCCGCAGGAGGTCAGGGATTCGGTGGTGTGGGATTTGGAAGAACCGGTAGCACCGCCGCATCCGTCACGTCCGGTACGTCCTCCCAGGAGGATCACCGCATCACCCGGAGCGGGCACTTCGCGGCGCACATTCTCCGCAGGAGCGGCGGCGATAACCGCGCCGATCTCCATGCGCTTGGCGGCATAGCCGGGATGATAGATCTCATCCACCACGCCGGTAGCCAGACCGATCTGGTTGCCGTAGGAGGAATAACCTGCGGCGGCGGTGGTTACAATCTTGCGCTGGGGCAGCTTGCCGGGGATCGTCTCGGAAACGGGACGGGTAGGATCGGCAGCGCCGGTAACGCGCATAGCGGCATACACATAGGAACGTCCGGAAAGAGGATCGCGGATCGCGCCGCCGATACAGGTAGCGGCACCGCCGAAAGGCTCGATTTCCGTCGGATGGTTATGGGTCTCATTCTTGAAGAGGAGAAGCCAATCCTCGTCCTTGCCGTCGTGATTGACGGTCATCTTGACGGTGCAGGCATTGATTTCTTCACTCTCGTCCAGCTTGGTGAGGATGCCCTGCGCCTTCAGGGATTTTGCGCCGATGGTGGCGATATCCATGAAGTTGATGGGCTTCTTCGTTCTGCCGAGGCGCTCACGCTCGCCCATATAGCGCTCCCACGCCTTCTGCGTAAGGGCATCAGCGAAGGAAACGGAATCGATGGTGGTGAGGAAAGTGGTATGACGGCAGTGATCGCTCCAGTAGGTATCGATCATGCGGATCTCGGTGATGGTGGGTTCGCGGTTTTCGGTCTTGAAATAGCTCTGGCAGAATGCGGCGTCATCCGCATCCATGGCAAGCCCGTATTTCTTCACGAAATCTTCCAGACCTGCGCGGTCCAGCGCAAGAAATCCGTCCAGAACGGCAACGTCATCCGGCACGGGATACTGCATCGCCAGCGTAGTCTTCTCCTCCAGAGAAGCCTCACGGGATTCTACCGGGTTGATAACGTACTTCTTGATAGCGGCAAGTTCATCGGCAGTGGGTGCACCGGTGAGCACGTACACCTTGGCGGTAGCGACCAGCGGACGCTCGCCCTGAGAGATCAGCTGTACGCACTGCGCGGCGGAATCCGCTCTCTGGTTGAACTGACCGGGCAGGAATTCCACGGCGAACACGGTATCGTTTTCCCCGCACGCAAGGGATTCGGTAACGATATCCAGCTGCGGCTCGGAGAAAACGGTATTTCTGCAGGCGGCGAACAGCTCCTCGGAAATGCCCTCTACGTCGTAGCGGTTCAGCACGCGCACGCCGCTTACAGAGGTAATTCCCAGAAGGGATTTGATATCGGAGAGAAGCGAACGAGCCTCGCCCGCCAGCTCCGGCTTCTTTTCAACAAATATTCTGTATACCACGTCGTAAACCTCGAAAATTTAGTATATTGGGGCTCTGCCCCAAACCCCGCTTAAGGGACTTTTTGCAAAAAGTCCCTTAAGAATCTTCAAAAACTCAAATAAATATTTATATTAAAGTTTTTGCCGGGGGTCCGGGGGGGCTTTTTTCAAAAAGCCTCCCCGGTCGTTTCCTTATGCTTTCAGTGCTCTCTGACCGATGTCGGAGCGCTTGTATGCGCCTTCAAAATGTACCTTTTCGGCATTTTTATATGCCTCGGCGACTGCATCTGCAAGAGTATCCGCTGCGCTCGTTACGCCGAGAACGCGTCCGCCTGCGGTGAGAAGTTCGCCGTTATCGCCGCGCTTTGCGCCGGCGACATACAATTCAGCGGCAAAATCCTCATCCACCGTGATAGGAAAACCGCTCTTGTACTTCACCGGATAGCCGTTGGACGCGAGGATCACACAGCATGCGGAGCCGGATTTCCACCGAACCATATCCGCCGTCAGCGTACCGTCGGCGCAGGCTTTCATGATAGTGAACAGATCGGAATCCAGCAGCGGCAGAACGACCTGCGTCTCGGGATCGCCGAAACGGCAGTTGTATTCGATCACCTTCGGTCCGTCGGGGGTCAGCATCAGACCGAAATACAGGCAGCCGGAGAACGGTCTGCCCTCCGCTTCCATAGCGCGGATCGTGGGCAGGAAGATGGTCTCCATGCACTGTGCCGCGATTTCATCGGTATAATACGGATTGGGCGCGATGGTGCCCATGCCGCCGGTGTTCAGACCGGTATCGTTATCGCCGATGCGCTTGTGATCCATGGACGACATCATCGGCACGACGGTTTTGCCGTCGGTAAAGGACAGAACGGAAACCTCGGGACCGGTGAGGAATTCTTCCACAACGATGCGGGAACCGCTCTCGCCGAACTGCTTATCCTCCATGATGGAGCGAACCGCGTCGATCGCCTCATCCCGCGTCATGGCGATAATGACGCCCTTGCCCAGCGCCAGACCGTCCGCCTTGACGACCGTGGGAATGGGGCACTGCTTCACATACGCCAGAGCCGCTTCCGCATTATCAAAAGTCTCATAGGACGCGGTGGGAATGCCGTATTTCTTCATCAGATTTTTCGAGAAGACCTTGGAGCCCTCGATGATGGCGGCATTCTTCTTCGGACCGAACACGGGGATGCCCGCGTCGATCAGCGCATCTGCCGCGCCCAGCACCAGCGGATCGTCGGGAGCAACCACGGCAAAGCCGATGTTATGGGTCCTGGCAAACGCGACGATGGCATCGATATCCTTGGCACCTACGTGGGGCACGCAGATCGCGTCCTGCGCGATGCCGCCGTTGCCCGGCAGGGCGTAAATCATCCCGATCTCGGGAGATTTCTTCAGCGAACGGATTATGGCGTGTTCACGCCCGCCGCCGCCGACTACGATTATGTCAGTCATAATTATCAGAAGGGGATACGGTCGCTTTTTGAAAAAAGCTCCGCAAAAACTTTATACAGGAAACATATGTAAAAGTTTTTGGGGGTGTCGGACCCTTTTTTCAAAAAGGGTCTGACTCGTTCCCACGCGTCCCCCGTATCTCCTTATTTATAGATGGGGAACTTTTCGCAGAGAGCCTGAACTTCAGCGGAAACCTTGTCCTTCTGGTTTTCAAAATCGGTAGCGACCAGCTTGATCCAGTGCGCGATCAGCTTCATCTCTTCTTCCTTGAAGCCGCGGGAGGTCACTGCGGGCGTGCCGAGACGGATACCGCTGGTGACGAACGGGCTCTGGGGATCGTTGGGGATGGTGTTCTTGTTGGCGGTGATGTGTACTTCGTCCAGATTGTGCTCCAGTTCCTTGCCGGTGATGTTCATGGAACGCAGATCCAGCAGCATCAGATGGTTGTCCGTACCGCCGGAAACCAGATCAAAGCCCTCAGCCTTCAGAGCAGCGGCAAGGGTTGCGGCGTTCTTCACTACCTGCTCCTGATATGCCTTGAATTCCGGCTTCAGTGCCTCGCCCAGTGCAACAGCCTTCGCCGCGATGATGTGCATCAGCGGGCCGCCCTGGGTGCCGGGGAACACGGACTTGTCGATCTGCTTCGCATACTCCTCACGGCAGAGGATCATACCACCGCGGGGACCGCGAAGGGTCTTGTGGGTGGTGGTGGTCACTACGTCCGCATAGGGAACCGGAGACGGATGTACGCCTGCAGCTACCAGACCGGCGATGTGCGCCATATCCACCATCAGCTTTGCGCCTACCTTGTCGGCGATCTCGCGGCAGCGGGCGAAGTCGATCACGCGGGAATACGCGGATGCGCCCACTACGATCATCTTCGGCTGGCACTCGAGAGCGATCTTCTCCATCTCGTCGTAGTCGATCATCTGACGGTCGTCATCCACACCGTAGGGAACGATATTGAAATACTTACCGGAAATGTTTACGGGAGAACCGTGGGACAGATGTCCGCCGTGCGCCAGATTCATACCCATTACGGTATCGCCGGGCTGCAGGAATGCAAAGAATACAGCCAGATTAGCATTCGCGCCGGAGTGGGGCTGTACATTGGCGTGCTCAGCGCCGAACAGCTTTTTCGCGCGCTCACGGGCGATGTCCTCAACCACGTCCACTGCATAGCAGCCGCCGTAGTAACGCTTGCCCGGATATCCCTCGGCATACTTGTTGGTCAGAACGCTGCCGGCAGCCAGCAGAACACCTTCGGAAACGATGTTCTCGGAGGCAATCAGCTCAATGTTGTGCTGCTGGCGGGAAAGCTCGGTATCACATCCCGCAAATACCTCGGGATCGATGGAGGAAAGCTTATCGAAAAACATAGGGGAATCTCCTTATTTTTTATTTCGAAGTTCGTTTGTGCATCAAATATAGTTTGTGCAAATTGCACGTCAAGCGTCGGCGGCTGTCGCCGCCGACGCAGGGAGGGGAAAAGAACCATCTCAATCGGCGAAGTTTCTTCTCCCCTCCCTCTTGCAT
>SVTS01000102.1 GCA_015063645.1 Oscillospiraceae bacterium
TTTTCCTTGCGGAGAGTGTATATATTTATTCCGATATTCATGAGATTTTCTCCTCAAAATAGATTTTTGTGATCACTGTAATAATTATAGCACATCATTCTGTTCTTTCCAACATATTAAAAAGATATTTTTTACAAACAAAAGTCAACCTTAGGTTGATTTCCGCTTTTTCGACGCTTGTGTCCGGGGCAAGCATAGCGCGTGGCAGTCCGCGCACCATCGGGCAGAAGCCCGAACCCACTATCCGCAGAGGAATGATATACAAAGGCTCCCTCTGGGAGGGAGCTGGCGCCGAAGACGACTGAGGGAGATCGCGTTACAATGAGGTTAATCTAAACTTCAAGTCACGCAGGCTCCTTCCACCGCTATCGCGGTCCCCCTCCCTCTCGGAGGAAGGCTTTGGAGAGCGACCGCCGATAGAAAAACACCACCAAAGAGATTTCCTTGGTGGTGTTCGTGCTTTCTCCGCTAAGAATGCAGAGGCGAAGGTCACTCCCTGTTTTGTTTGTGTTTTACGCCAGAGCCTCGCTGAGCGCGCATGCCAGCTGATCGGCGCAGGAGGTGTTCTTGAAGCCGCAGGTATTGCCTTTCAGCGTAGCGATGACCTCAGAAGCCTCACGGCCTTCTACCAGCTTGGCAATGGCTTTCAGATTGCCGTTGCATCCGCCGGTGAATACCACATTCTTAACAATTCCGTTATCCAGCTCAAACTGGATCTGAGAAGAGCAGGTGCCCTTCGTTCTGTACGTATAGCTCATTTCTGTGTCCTTTCGTTTTATCAAATCAGTCGATAATCGGTTCCTCCGGCATGTCCAGCCGCAGATCAGCCCAACCGATAGAGGCGGTCACAGTATTCAGAAAAGATTCAGCAGCTTCCGCACGGTGGGGCATATCCATTTCCGTGCTTCCAAGAGTAAAGGAACCGCTTCCCGTGACGGACATACTGTCTGCGGACAGTGCAGTGGCAGAGGAGATCTGTACATTGCCGGAATCAATATCCATCAGAAGATGCTCCCAATACAGATGATCCGCACTGATTTCGGCAGACGATGCATTGAGTTCGATGTTGTTGAAATTGCAGCGCTGCATTTTCAGATCGGCATTGGCTGCGCGGATGTTCAGCGCACTGGCTGTGCGCAGTTCGGCTGCATCAATGACGGCGCTCTCTTCAGCGGTGATCTGGATATCAAAAGGCTGGCTGATGTTTTCCGCCTTCAGAACACAGCTGTCCGCTTCAACGGAGAGAATTTTGAGCGCTGCATCAGCGGTCAGATGGATGTTGACTTTCTTTTCTCCCAGACCCAGTGTGCCGGAGCGAAGGATATAACGCATACCGGAGAAAGAGAAACCGCTCTGCAGACTGAAGATGGACTTCAGATCCGGAATCTCATCCATGGAGATGACCTTGCCGGAGGTGGAGAGTGTGTACAAGCCTTCCCGGAAGTTGATGAATTCAATGAAGGATTCCTCAGCTCCGCTGATAATATTGATCTCCGCATCGGTGATGAGAAGCTCGATTTTGTTGATGTTTGCCGCGGTGAAGTCGTAACGGATGTAGGTACTTCCGTCTTCTGTTTCATGGAAGAGGGTGTAGTTGTCGGTGAGGGCAATGTCCTTTGCCACCGAGCAGGTGATCATACCGCCGACGATCAGCAATGCGGCGATGACGAGAAATACAATGGATGTCGGTTTCACAGCCTGTAGCACGCCTCCTTTGCCATTTGGAATAATGTGCGCAGCTTCCCGGTGCAGAAGCCGAACAGGGAAGCCAAAAGACGGATCAGCAGAGGGATCAGCCGGATGGCAATATTGTAAACAATGATGCCGCCTGCCATGACAACGCCGCCGACCGTGATGCCGAGACCGATTTCATAGAGACCGGGCGCGGAAGAGGCTGCAGTGATCAGCTGCATGATGCCGTAGACGATGCCGACCAGAGAGACAACCGCACCGACGGCAGCTCCGCCGATCAAGCCTGCTACGAGCAGGACAATCACGGCGCAAAGCACCGCAAAAATCGCTCCGAACACGCCGAAGTAAGCGAGCAGCAGAATCAGCGTCAGCGGCAGTGCGCAGATAAAGATCAGCCAGAATATCCGTTTACCCCGGGCGCTTGCCTGCGGTTCCGGATCGTCATCGCGGATGTATTCGTCATAATCCGTATCCGTCGGCGGTGTGGGTTCTTTGCGGGGGACGCTGCCGGCACCGCGGTAGACTTTTACGTCATCATCCTCATCTTCCGGCGCAGATACGGGCGCATTCTGTGCCGCAGAGCGCTGTTTGACCATGACAATCCCCTGCGCCAGCTTGGCGACATCAGCGGGATCCCGGATCTGCTCGATTTCTTCGGTGTCCTTGTCTGTCAGTGTCTGAGCGATCGCGCGTACATACTGCCCGGCAGCTGCGGGCGGAATTCCGCGCTTGATCAGTTCCTCATGGAGTGTGTGCAAAAACTGTTCCTTCTGCACGCTGAAAATCACCTCATTCCCTATGGATTTTTTTCTCAAGGTGTGATACAATATAGTAAACTGTACGGCAGTTCCCGATCAGAGCATTTCCTATGTATATAAGACGGGAACGGTGTGTGATTTGTTCCCGGACGGGCAATAAATCACGCCACTATAATATTGTACCAAATAAGGAGACAAATATCAATATGAGAATGCGAAAAAAAAAGCACGGAAGTGAAAGACTTTCTGCACTTTCTGCCCTTGTGTGCACAGATTGTGCCGAAATCCGTCAGAATCCCGCCGCTCCTTTCGGAGACAGCCGTCCGCTCCGGTTGGAGATCGGCTGCGGAAAAGGCGATTTTATCCGCACACTGTCCCGGCGTGATGCGGAATTCGGATACTACGCCATGGAGAAGGTGGACGATGTTCTGGTCGTTGCCGTCGAAAAATATGCCGCAGACCGGGGGCTTGGCGGACTTGCGCCCAACGGCGGCTGGATGAATCCCGACGGTGAAATCTTCTGCGGCGGGGATGCCTGGGATATTCCTGCGGATATGCGCGGAAATGTGCGCTTCCTTGGCGGAGACGCCAAAAACCTGCCGGAGATGTTCCCGGAAAATACATTTGAATGCATCTACGCCAACTTCAGTGATCCGTGGCCGAAAAAGGGATACGAAAGCCGCCGCCTGACAGCACCGGATTTTCTGAAGCTGTATGAGCATCTGCTGGCGGACGGCGGATATTTCCGTTTCAAAACGGATAATGTGAGCCTGTTTGAGTATTCCCTGGAAACGGTAGGGGCATCTCCCTTTGAGATCACCTTCGTTACCCGTGATCTGCATGCCTCCGAGCGTGCGGCGGATAATATCATGACGGAATATGAGCGTAACTTCACCGAAAAGGGTGTAAAGATCAATTGTCTGGAAGCCGTGATCCGCAAGGGTTGAGGCAGATACGTCAGCGTTCCTCTTCTGCGCGGCATTCGCCGTGCCGGAGTTCCCGGTACCGTACAGGAGACAGCCCGGTTTTCCTCTTGAAGGCATCGCAGAAATAGGAGGCGGAGGAAAAACCCAGCTTTTCGCCGATCTCTCCGACGGACAAATTTCCGTCCTCCAGCATCTCTTTTGCATGCTCAAGCCGGATGGCGTTGCGGTACTCTACCGGCGAGCAGCCCGTAATGTTTTTGAAAGTCCGCAGAAAATGATACTTGCTCATGTGGCAGATCACGGCATATTCGTCCAGCGATTTTCGCTCGCTGTATTCCCGGTGCATCAGCTCAACGGCGAAGGCAATTTTGTCCATATGCTCCCGGCTCTGGATGCCGCTCTCCAGCGTGCCGCGCTTCAGCTGTGCCAGCAGCTCCAGCATCCGGCAGGCGCAGATCTGCCCGTGGCAGGGCTGTTTCATCTGTGCTTCACGGATGATTTCCTCAAATATATCGATAATTCTTGTGCTGCCGTCTGCGGTATATACCGTGGACGTGCTCAGTCCGCAGGGATCAAAATTCTCCGGCGCCGTGAAGTGAACGTAGTAGAATTCCGACACTTTGTCGCTGATACAGACATGCTGCTGCTTTTCCCGCGGACGGAAAATCACAAAGCTGCCTTCGCCGGCGGTGATTTCCGTCTGAAAACAGAAGCGTTCCTGACCGTGGGAGATATAGAAGATCAGCCAGTCATCCCGCCCGTGTGGGCGGTCGATGGTGCGTCCCTGCCGTGCGAAGATGTGCCCGCAGCTTTTTACAGCTACGCCGAGAATGCCGGCTGTATCTTCCGTGTATGCGCTGAACCGCATGATTTGCACCTCCATGCACAGCAATAAACATGAAATACTTGTCAATTTATCCTATTGACTATTTATAATCATATCATTATAATATTGTTGTGTCAATAAAAACGCAGTAATTATGCCAATTTTTCATAAAAACGGAGGAAGTGCAATGCCTGTTCGCGAGAAATCCTTCCGCATCGGATGCGGACGCTACATACAGGAGGCAGGAGCGCTGGCGCAGTGCGGGACGGAAATAGCGCGTCTGGGGAGCGCGCCGCTGATCGTGGGAGGAAAAAAGGCTCTATCGCTGACCCGGGATGCCCTCACGGCAAGTGTGCGTACCGCGTGCAATAAATATGAAGTAATCACCCATACCGGAACCTGCAGCGAGGAGCGGGCGAAAGAGCTTGCCGACTTGTGTGCCTGCAAAGGATACGATGTGATTGTGGGCGTCGGCGGCGGTGTCATGATGGATTTTGCCAAGCTGTGCGGACATTTTGCCGCGCTGCCGGTGATTAATATTCCCACATCCTCCGCAACCTGTGCCTGCTATACGCCGCTCAGCGTCCGGTATACACCGGAGGGAAGAACGGTTGGCAGTCTCCATTATGAGCGCGAGGTAGACTGTGTGATCGCGGATACGGCAGTGATTGCCACCCAGCCCGTACGTCTGCTGCTTGCCGGCGTATTTGATGCTCTGGCGAAATTTGTGGAGATCCGCCAGCGCTACCGCGGCGATACGGATGAGGTACCCCTGGGGCTTGATTATGCTTACGCCATGGCGGAGCATTCCTACCGGGTGCTGACGGAACGGACCGATGCCGCTATTGCCGCTATGCAGGCAGGACGGATCACGGCGGATTTTGATCAGCTGGTGTTCACAACGCTTGCCGCTACAGGCGTGATCAGCGGCATTGCCCGCGGATCCAATCAATGCGCACTGGCGCATAAATTCTACGAGATCACCCGTGTTCTGTTTCACGAAAGTGCACGCCCGTATCTCCACGGCGAGATCGTAGGCGTGGGACTGCTTCTGCAGAATCATTTCAACGGGGAAGCAGAGAGAAATGCTGAGCTCCTCACACTGATGCATAAATACGGCATGCCGGCATCCGCGGCGGATGTGGGTGCGGATATGAGCGGGGAGATATTTGAGGAATACATCCGGCGGCTCACTGCCTCCAGTGCCATTGACGAAAAGAATCCGGAGGAGTGCCGGCGTCTGCGGCAGTCCATGGAGTATTTTCGGAGCTTATAACAGAAAAAACGGCGGACGTTTCATTTGTGTTCATAAAACAGTAAAAGCCAAGCTGCAAAACGCAGTTTGGCTTTTATATTTGTTCGTACTGCATGGCAGAGTTCTGTGTGCGGAATTGCGCCATTACCGCTCGATAAATTGGAATTTGTTTGTCATTTGGCATTATTAGCAGGCGTATAGTCAGCTGCGATTCTAAAACCAACGGTTGAAGAAGCGGAATCTTTTCTGCCTTCGCCTCGATAAGAGAGCGTACAACTTCTTGAGGTGGCATACCACGAGCCTCCGCGAACGGCATAGCAGGAAACGCCTTTTTCAAGCCCATTATTTGCAACGATAACAGAAGAGGTTATATCCCAACAATTCCCCGCCATATCGTAAAGACCGAGGGAATTGGGCGTATATGTTCCAACGGGTGTTGTATATCCGCCGTCAGCACTCACGATTGCGTACAGGTCAGTCTGTAAGAAATAGCCCTTTGCAGCACTGCCGCCATGATTTGCCCAGTTTGTTACTCCGCCGTTTGCACTGATGGAGATACATTCACCAAGTGTTTCGGTCGCTCCTGCAAAATCTCCTTTAATGTAGTTGACAACATAATTGCTGCCGTATTCCTTAAACAATTTTGCAGCAATCACCCCGTTGAAATTGAAGGTCGTTGTCAGTTCACCCGTAGAAGCATTATAGCTCGGTGTACCCGTTCCGTTTGGATATTTCACCGAGGTGTTGCCATAGTAATCGCCGGAGGCAGCATTCTCCCATTCAGCTTCGGTCGGGAGTCTGAATGTCCAATCTTCATATTTTGTGGAAAGCCATTCGCAGTAACTTACTGTATCACTATACGAAATATTAAGTACGGGATGGTCGGCTTTCCCCTCGGGATATGTTCCGTTTTTCCAATAGCTCGGGGCTTTGCGCGACGTTTCAGAAACGAAAACAGCATATTGAGCGTTCGTCACTTTGTATGCACTCAAATAGTAATCGTTTTCTATCGGGGCTTTTTCTCCCGTCGTAGAATTCGTCAAATCATAGCGAAAAGCAAAATCAGGTCTTGCCTGAATGTGAACCAATGAGGCAATAATTTCATCTGTTATACCTTCTGCGGGAGGTGTAGTCGTTTCCACAGCAGTAGGTGTAGTCGTCTCCACGGTGGGAGTCGTATTCTCTGTTTCGGGAAGATCAGAAACATTGTCAGTACATCCCGTAAAACATATTCCCATAGATACCACAAAACAAATACAGATAATAAATGATGCTGATCTTTTCATTTTGAGTTGTCTCCGTTTATTGATATTAGTTGTAACAAACTAATTGAAACAAAAAACGGAAGCGACACTTTTGGACAGATTCCGTTTGATAGGCGGTTATTTTCCCTACGTTGGCATTATCCAAATCAGGTTCTCGGTCGAAGGTCGCACCTTCCTCTCAACCCGTATACAAGCTTCCGTTGATTTAATTTCACCTAACATTATACACATATTGGCTGCGAAATGCAACAGATTTTTGTAAAGGAATAAAAAATTTCAAATGGAAGTTTTGTGAACTGTTTGCTTTTATCTGCCACAGAAGTCAAAATAACACAAGAGCAGGCACAGCAGATTAAACTGCTGTGCCTGCTGACTTTCTTATGAGTACTGCCGGTTCTATTTGCTGATTTTTATCAGTTGATTTTTACATTCTCCCAGAGGGTGTTCAGATGACCGAGCATTTCCGTATCCAGATTTCGGTATGCGTATTTGTTGTACAGATCGGCAAAGCTGCCCATGTCGGGATAGAGGATTGCCATAGCTTCCTCGCCCATATCGTTAATATAGGTCTCGTTTTCATAAACGATGCTGTTGGGGGAAGCGTAGTAGGTGTATTCCGCGTTGGCAATGGCAGGTTCCTCGGAGAGCATGTAGTTGATGAAGATTTCCGCCAGCTCCTTGTTCTGGGCGCAGTTGGGAATGCACATGGCATCCACATAGAAGTTGGTCTTCTCGGGATAGTAGAACTTCAGATCCACGCCTTCTGCCTGTGCGTCCAGCATGGTGAAATAGTCGCCTGCATAGTACGCACCCACAGCTGCTTCGCCGGATTCCATCATGTTGTAGATTTCATCCATAACGTAGCTGTATACCAGGGGACGCTGGGTCAGCAGCTCATCATAAGCGCGCTGCCATTCTGCTTTGTCCGTGGTGTTGACATCCAGACCGAGCTTGTACATTGCTGTGCCGAATGCGTCGCGGGAGTTGTTGAACTGCAGGATCTTGCCGCTGTATTTGGGATTCCACAGCAGATCCCAGCCCTTAGCATCGGCTTCCGCTACGACATTCGCATCGTAAATCACACCGACGATGCCGTAAGCGTAGGGAACGGTGTATTTGTTTTCAGGATCGTAGTAGAGTCCCTTGAAGGTGTCATCAATATACTGATAATTGGGAATGTTCTCAAAGTTCAGCTCCATCAGCAGACCCTCGGAGGCCATTCTTGCGATCATGTAGTCGGAGGGAATGATAACGTCATAACTGACAGCACCGCTGGAGATTTTGGAGTACATATCCTCGTTGGAGGCGAATGTGGTGTAGTTAACCCGGACTTTCTGACCGTAGGTTTCCTTGTACCATTTTTCAAATTCACGGACGGTATCGAAAGTACCTTCACTGCCGTCGGAGATGTATTCACCCCAGTTGTAGACATTCAGCGTAAGGGAATCACCGCAGCTGCTGAGGCAGAGCATAGTAAGAACAGCGGCGGCGCAGAGAACAATCCATTTTTTCATTTGTTGACTCCTTTATTTTTTCTTTTTCTGATCTTTCAGCTTCCGTCTGTCGTCGTTGTCCACCACATTGCTGATCAGGAGCAGTGCGAGGGTCACGAAGAAGATGATGGTAGCCAGAGCATACATTTTGGGTGTGACCGTTTTTTTGGTCATGGCGTAAATGCGGATGGGCAGGGTCTCAAATCCGGTGCCGGATGTGAAATAACTGATGACAAAGTCATCCAGAGACAGCGTGAACGCCATAATGGCACCGGTGATGATACCGGGGAGAATTTCCGGCAGTTCCACTTTAAAGAACGCACCGAGGGGCGTGCAGCCCAGATCCATTGCCGCTTCATGCAGGGATTTGTCCATCTGCTGAAGCTTGGGAAGCACCTGCAGAATGACATACGGTGTGCAGAATGTAACATGTGCGATCAGCATGGTGACGAAATTGAGGCTGGTCGCCGCGCCGAACATTCTGCCCACGAACACGAACATCAGCATCAGGGAAATACCGGTGATTATATCCGGGTTGACCATGGGAATGTCGGTGACGGTGTTCATGGCAGCCTTGTACCAGCGGGAGCGGAGCTTGTTGATGCCCACGGCGGCAAAAGTACCCAGAACGGTGGAAATCGCCGTGGCAGAAGCCGCAAGAACGAGGGTATTCTTGAGTGCCGCCAGCGTATTCCGGTCACGGAAGAGTTCCTTGTACCATTTCAGGGAAAATTCGGAGAAAACGGAGAGACTCTTCGCTTCATTGAAGGAAAAGATCAGCAGGATCGCGATGGGGGCGAAGAGAAAGCAGAAGATGATTCCGCTGTAGATTTTTGAAGACAGTTTCATCTCAGTCACCTCCGTACACGAACTTTGCGGTTATATATTTGAGTGCAGCCATGGCAGCCAGCAGGATCACCATCAGAATGAACGCGATCGCCGCGGCAAAATGCAGATTGTTGGCAATGTACTGTCCCTCAATGGCGTCGCCGATCAGGAAGAACTTGCCGTTACCCAGCTTCTGGGAGATGTAGAATGTGCTGATGGACGGAATCAGTACCATAGTGATGCCCGAAATCACGCCGGGCATACTGAGCGGGAAAATCACACGGCGCAATACGGACAGACTGCCGCAGCCCAGATCTCTCGCCGCTTCCAGGAGTTTCAGATCCATCTTTGCCAGAATGGAGTAGATCGGGAGAACCATGTAGGGGAAGTAATCGTAAACCATGCCGAGGATGACGGCGGTTTCCGTACCGATAATGTGAACCGGACCGAGACCGAACTTCCCGATGAAACTGTTGATGATGCCGGTATCCTGCAGGATGGTCATCCATGCGTAGGTGCGGATCAGGAAGTTCATCCACATGGGGATCATGATCAGGGTGACCATTGTCTTCTGCGCTTTTTCTTCAGCACGTGCCATAATATACGCAATGGGATATCCCATCAGCAGGCAAACGATCGTGGAGATAACGGCCAGCTTCAGGGAACGCAGGAAAATCAGGATATACGTGCGGACTTCCGTGGTGGAGCCGTCTTCTTCCACAATATTGCTTGTGGCGGTGAAGAAACGGGTGATGTTTTCGGTTGTAAATGCGAAATTGTCATCCGTGAATGCGTAGAACGCGATGAATATCAGCGGAACGATTACGAACAGAACCGACCAGACAGAGTAGGGAGCAAGCGCGGCACGGTACGTGTTCGGTGTTCTGATTGTACCGGCTTTTTTCATTCCTCGTCCTCGCTTTCCGGAATTGCCAACTCTTCCAGTTCGTTGGAGTAAGATGAATAGTCACCGAACATGCCGGAGTATTTGGATTTCTTCATAATATGAATGGCATCCGGCTCCAGCGTGATGCCGATGTGTGCGTTTTCCTCCACGGGATCCGTGGTCTGGATCATCCACTTGAAACCGCCCACATCCACGATGGCCTCATTATGTACACCCATGAAGGTGACAGAGGTCACGGTGCCGCAGATCATGCCTTTTTCCGGCGCCACGATATCAACGTCCTCCGGACGGATAACAACATCGACGGGCTCATTTGGATCAAATCCGGTATCCAGACATTCAAATACATGACCGCCGAAACGGACGCGGTAATCTTCCAGCATCACACCGTCGATGATGTTGCTTTCGCCGATGAAGTCCGCAACAAATGCGTTGACGGGTTCGTTGTAGATGTCGGTGGGCGTACCGATCTGCTGGATCTTACCCTCCGCCATGACCACGATGGTGTCGGACATGGAGAGCGCCTCTTCCTGGTCGTGGGTGACGAAGATGAACGTGATTCCGGTGTTCTTCTGAATCTTTTTCAGCTCCTGCTGCATATCCTTGCGGAGTTTCAGATCCAGTGCGCCGAGAGGTTCGTCCAGAAGAAGGATTTTAGGCTCATTGACAAGGGCGCGGGCGATGGCGACTCGCTGCTGCTGACCGCCGGACAGGCTGGTGACCCTGCGGTCCGCGAAGCCGGAGAGCATGACCATCTTCAGCATTTTTTCCACTTTTTCCTTGATCTCATCCATGGGAACCTTGCGTTCTT